>NZ_JADEXE010000046.1 GCF_015207265.1 Nodosilinea sp. LEGE 07298
CCCCGCACCCTGGCCACTAAAGCCCAAGACCCCTTCGAAGCGTTTGGCTACGACCCTGAGGCGATCGCGGCCCACTACCGCCGCCGTCCGTTTAAGGTTTGGGCTCGGTTTGTCGGTATTTTCTTGCCGATCATTAGCTTTTTTGTCAAGATTTGGCTCGATCGCCGCGCGGGCCGCAGCGTTCAAAATGAAACCCTGCGCGCGGTTCAGCTTAGAGAAATGCTGACCAACCTCGGCCCTGCCTACATTAAAATTGGTCAGGCCCTCTCCACCCGGCCCGACCTGGTGCCGCCTATTTTTCTCGAAGAGCTAACCGCCCTTCAAGATCAAATTCCGCCCTTCCCCAACGAAATTGCCTACCGCTTTATTGAAGAAGAACTGGGTGCGCCCCCGAGCCAAATCTACGCCGAAATTTCGGTAAGCCCCGTGGCTGCCGCCTCCCTGGGGCAGGTCTACAAGGGCAAACTGCACAGCGGCGAAGACGTTGCCATCAAGGTGCAGCGCCCCGGCCTGGCCCAGCGCATTGCCCTCGATCTTCACATTTTGCGAGGGCTGGCTCGCTTTGCCACCAATCGCATTAGTCAAATTCGCAGCGACCTGGTGGCGATTCTAGACGAGTTTGGCGAGCGCATCTTTGAGGAGATGGACTACACCCACGAAGGTGAAAATGCCCAGCGCTTCGCCAAGCTCTACAACCACATTCCCGACATCTATGTACCCCACATTCACCCCGAGTACACGGCCCGCCGAGTGCTGACCATGGAGTGGATTGAAGGCACCAAGCTAACCAACATCGACAAACTCGATCGCCTGGGCATTGATGCCAGCCACCTGATCGATGTCGGCGTGCAGTGCTCGCTGCGGCAGCTGCTGGAGCATGGCTTCTTCCACGCCGACCCCCACCCCGGCAACCTGCTAGCGATGGCCGACGGCAAGCTGGCCTACCTCGACTTTGGCATGATGAGCGAGGTTAAACCCTACCAGCGCTACGGCCTAATCGAGGCGGTGGTGCACATGGTCAACCGTGACTTTGAGGGGCTGGCCAATGACTACGTCAAGCTGGAGTTTCTCACCCCCGACACCGACCTCAGCCCGATTATTCCGGCCCTGGCCAATGTGTTTAGCAATGCGTTGGGGGCAAGCGTCGCCGAGCTCAACTTTAAGAGCATCACCGACGAATTTTCGGCCCTTATGTACGAGTACCCGTTTCGGGTGCCCGCCTACTACGCGCTGATCATTCGATCGCTGGTGACGCTGGAGGGTATCGCCATCAATGTCGACCCCGAGTTTAAGGTGCTGAGCAAGGCCTACCCTTACGTGGCCAAGCGGCTGCTCACCGACCCCTCCCCCGAGCTGCGCGCCTCGCTGCAAGACCTATTGTTTAAAGATGGCAGCTTTCGCTGGAATCGGCTGGAGAACCTGCTGCGCAACGCTAGCGCCAGCGATGAGTACGACATGGATCGGCTGATTGACCAAACCCTGGAGTTTTTGTTCTCAGACCGGGGCTCGTTTTTGCGCGATCGCATTGTCTCTGAGCTAGTCAACGGCCTCGACAGCTTTGGCCAAAACACCGTGCAAAACCTGACAACCGCCCTACAGCGTCGCCTGGGCCTTAAGAAAGAACCGACAGTGGCGGTTCCCGCTGGCTCCAGCGACCTCGACCATCTGCGCCGCATTTTAGAGATTCTAAAAGACACTCCCGGCTTTGATGCCGCTCAGGTAGCGACCCGCATTCCCACCCTGCTGTTCAAACCTGAGACCCAGGCGATGGGGCAGCAGGTAGTGGCGGGGCTGGCTCAGCGAGGGCTGGCTCGCCTGATTCGCAACTTGCTGCTAGAAGGAGAGCCCAGCGCCACCCCGCCGCCGCTTACTCCTTCCCAGGTGGGGAGCTAGGGTCGCCTCACATGGCACATAGGCCTCGACAACATAGTGAGGCAGAACGGTAAACATAGTGAGGCAGAACGGTAAACATCGCCGTCTGAAAAACGCTACCCCTCTTTTCTATCGGTCAGGTAGAGCGTTAGCGCCACCCCGCAAATGATTCCGCCATCAATGCAAGTAGCAAAAAGTATCCATTAAGAGTCGAGTGCCGAATCGTAAAATTTATGCTCAACCATTTTGATGAGCATCCCCATTCAACCAAAATCATCTTTCTATCAATGTTGCCCCCGACTGCCCAGACGAGGGCGCTTGGGCTTTGGGACGGGGGACTCTAGCCCCAGATAGCTCGATAGCCAAAACACGCAGAGGTAAAACGGCCCCGTATCGAGCAGGGCTGCGACCAGTTTAAACACGTAGCCATAGCCAATAAAGCGAATCAGCTGAGGCCACAGTTCTTGACCCGCTTCGATGGGCAGCGCTCCGGCCAAAAAGTGGGTAATCAGCACGACGGCGGTGGTATCAACCAGCTGGCTAATTAAGGTAGAGCCGTTGTTGCGCAGCCACAGGTGCTTGCCGTTGGTTAACTCTTTCCAAAAATGAAACAGGTAGACATCGACAAACTGAGCCGCCATATAGGCCATCATTGAGGCAGCTACGGCCCCAAAGGTGAGGTTGCGAATTTCAAAAAATACCGGCAGTCGTCCGGCAGCGTCTCGCGCAATTTCGCCTGTGGCGGGGTCGAGGGTTTCAAACCCCGGCAGCAGACCGCCCACCCAAACGATAAAGAGCACCCAGACGTTGAGCAGTAGCCCTACCCATACGACCTGGTTGGCTTTCTGCTTACCGTAAAGTTCTGAGATTAAGTCAGTGCAGAGAAAAGTCAACGGATAGGGCAGCACCCCAACCGCTACCGTGACGGCAAAATCGCCCCAGGTAAACACATTAACAAATCGGCTAATGCTAAGAATGTTGAGCATGCCCAGGGTGCCAAGGAATAGCCCTGACAGCACCAAAAACACTACTTCGCGCCGATTTTGCAAATATTCTGGCACCGGACCATAGGCCGCCGCCGTCGCTAAAGGCTCTGCTTTCATCGATAGAATTTCTCTCTACGGAAAGATTGACCAAACTACCCCAGCTTATATCAACTGAATTTATAGCTGACCGTTAGCCCAGAAATTCTTCCACCTGCAATCGACTGCCGTTGACGAAATCGGCCCCGGCTTGGGCCTGCTTGCCGCTGGGCTTAACCTGGCGCAGCAGCAGCAGCCCGTCGCCGGTCTGCACCACGGGGCCTTGGCCCTTGAGCAAGCCAACAATGGTACCAGGAGGCGAATGTCGCTGGATGGCTTCGGCGGCGATGGTCTCTACGGCATCTCGCAGGGCCGTTAATTCTGAGGGCAGTTCGGCCCAGTAGGGTTCACCCAGGGGGGCAGTGGCCATCACCTTGAGCGGTTGCCCCCGAAAGGTCGCAACGCAGTTGGGGTAAAAGCCACGCACCTGGTTGTGAAGCGCGATCGCCGCCTTGCCCCAGTCCAGTTGATAATCTTCTTTTTGAATTAGCGGTGCGTAAGTGGCGAGGGTGTCATCCTGCGGTGATGGGCTGAGCGTACCGGCCTGCAAGCCTTGTAAGGTTTCGACTAGCAAGTCGGCGCACTGCTGCGCCAGGGCAGCCGCCACCTCTCCGGCGGTATCGAGCAGGCCAATGGGCAGGTGCGACTTGAGCAGCATATCGCCGGTATCCATGCCCAGGTTCATCTGCATGGTGGTCATGCCGGTGACGCGATCGCCATTGACAATGCACCACTGAATGGGGGCCGCCCCCCGGTAGGCAGGCAGCAGCGACCCGTGGCCGTTGATGCTGCCCAGCCGGGGCATATCGAGAATGCGCGCAGACAGCAGCTGCCCGTAGGCCACCACTACAAAGACATCGGCCTGGGTGGCCTCTAGCGCAGTGAGAGTAGCCTCGTCTTTTTTGATGCGGGCGGGTTGTAGAACTGGGCACGCTGCTCGCACAGCCGCCTGTTTCACCGGTGATGCGTCGACTCGGTTGCCCCGGCCTCGGCGGCGATCGGGCTGGGTGACCACGGCGGCCACCTCAAACCCTGGCTCGGCCAGCAGCCGTTCTAGGCTGGGCACCGCAAACTGAGGCGTACCAAAAAACACAAGTCGCATAGGTTATCTACCCGGCACAATGCCAATTTCGACCCGCTGGTTGCGCTGCTGATCAGCGGCTGTATCGGTGACGAGGGGGCGACTGCTGCCGTAGCCTACGGCTACCCAGCGGCTGCCGCTGCCCTCTAGCTGTGGAGCCAGGTACTGCTGCACCGCCAAAGACTGTTGCAGGGCAAGTTGGCTAGCTGGCCCAGGCGCAGTGGTGCTGTCGGTGTGGCTGCCCACCAGCAGGGTGGCTGCGCCATAGCGACGTAGGTCGGGCGCAATGCTGTCGAGCAGCTGCTGGCCGGGGGAGGTGAGAATGGGGCTGCCGGGCTCAAACAGCAGGGCGCTGGGCAACACCACGCGATCGCGCACCAGCGGAAAGCGTGACTCTTGGTAAGGATTGAGGCCTACAGGCTCGGCGGTGGGCTGAGGCTCTGTCGGTGACTCTGTCGGTGGTTCGGCCGGTGGCTCGGCAGGGGCCGCAGGCGTTTCCGCCTCTGCTGCACCGGTACTGACTGCGTCATCAGCATCAAGACGCTGATCGAGGCGCTGCAAACGGTCTTCCACGCTGCCGGTAGAAGCAGGCAGGTCTAGATTGGTTTCTAGGGCTTCTAGGCGGTTGTTAAGGCTAGTCAAGTCTTGACGCAGGTTGGTAAGGTCTGCGGCGATGCGATCGCGATCGCTCTCGTTCAGGGGCCGTTCGGCTTCGGTAGCGCCTGTTCCAGGATCTTCACCTGGAGATTCTGGAGCCGCAGATCCCACTAGCGCTTCATCGGCTAGCCCCACGGCTCGATCGCCCCGCCACCACTGAGGCAGTTGCTGCAGCTTACGCACGGTTTGGCTGCTGTATCGCAGAGCCACCTCCGCCAGCGGTGGTTCTGGGTTACGGGCCGGCAAGACCTGGGCCACCAGCAGGCCGACAAGCCAGCCAACGCTAACTCCAGCTCCTAACATGATTAGGCTTATTACCAGTGTCCATAAGACACGTAGCCCAGATCCTAAGCCAGATCGAGGCTGGGGAGCCGGGGCAGCGGCAGCTGAAGAAACCGGTCCTGGAGAAACCGGGTCAGAACCTCCCGCCGACGGAGCTTGATTTGTGGTCGGGGGCGGCAGATCGGGAGAATCGGCCATGGCGTCATTAGGCTAGAAACATCGAGCTAGCGGCACTGAGTCAACCTGAGGATAGAGCTAGCCTCACTGGGGCCAACCATCCCACGGACTAACCTGTAACACACCGCCCTCAGTGAACACTACCTGAAAGTCGGCTTGATTGCGATCGCTGTCGGGAGCGGCACTGTCAGAAGCCGTAACTAGGCCGGGCAGAGGTGTTTCTGCGGCCAGCAAACCAGCGGCGGCGTTGAGCGGTTCGTAGCCCACCACGTCGCCCGTCTCGGCCAGACGCACCCGAAATTGTAGGTCTTCACTGGCCGACAGCGGCTCTAGCTCAGCCAAAATGTCGTCATAGAGGGCGCTGTTAAGGGCACGAATGCGATCGCCATCGGTGATTTTATTTTCTAGGGTAGATAGTTCAGCCGCTGCTGCCGCCGTTGTCTCAGCCGGGGCATCGACGGGCTCGACGACGACTTCGCCAGCAGGGGTAAAGGTGGCGATGAACTGGGCTACCTGCTCACGAACGGGCTCCGCTGCGTCTACCGGCACAAAGGTGAGCTGAGGTAGGGGCGTGTTATCGACCTCGGCCAGGGCCAGGTCATTTTCGTACTTGTAGCCCAAAATGTCGCCATCTTCTGAAACCACCATGCGATAGGCCAAATCGCCCCTGGGGCGAGGTGCGTCGGCCCAGGCTTCCTGCAGGCGGCGAGTCACATCCGACTGCAACAGGGCAATGGTAGCGGCGTCAGCAATGGCTGGGGCAGTCTTCAGGCGCTCTAGATCTGCTGCTGCTGTGGGGTCGGAGGATGGTTCAGTAGACGAGTTGTCTTGTTCAGTGGGTTGCTCACCAGCAGCGGGGTCTGGAGATGTCTCCAGCGGATTTGTACTCGACTCAGCCGGAGTGGCCGACTCAGACCCAGGGCGCGTCGGCTCAAACTCGGGTGGAGGCACAAAGAACAGGGCCAGCCCAGCGGCAGCCAGGACGGCTGCACCCAAAGCGGCAGGGGCGGCTCGTTGCACCACGGGTTCTGTGGGTTGCACCAACCGTCGCGATACGGCTTGAAACTGGGCCGTCAGATCAGGCAGGGTTTGGGTATCGGCCAGAAGCTGATCGACGGCTTCCATCAGGTCGTAAAACTGGACCGTGGTGAGTTTGACATCGAGGGGCGGCTGAACATTGGTGTCACTCAGGGGTTCGCGCAGGGGCTGCTGGTGCACAATCAGATGGTGGTAAGCCCCCTCGCCCGGCTTGATTTCTACAATGGGAGGAGCCGTTCCCAGGTGTGGGGAAGACACGCCGCTGAGCAGCTGCTGGGCGTAGCGGCTCACAGCAGCCACTAGACTGTCTAAAAACTCACGCCCCCCAGTAAGCGTGGCGTCGGTTGCGCCGGGTAGATGGCACTCGGCATTCATCAGCACCGCCAGAGGTGAAAGCGGGTCATTGGCGTCGGCGCTCAGCCCCTCTAAAACCAGATTGCAGTGGGGCAGGGTGTATTGCCGTTGAACGGTCATGATACTTCTCCGTCAAACAGGCTACTCCAGAGACGCTGGGGACCAAGCACCCCAGCGCACAGCAGCAGTTGTTGTAAAAGCTGAATAGCCAACTCGTCGAGCTTTTCGTCGGTGCTGTAGGCAATCACCCCGGCGCGGCGGGGGTTCATACGAGCCCGAAAGTGGCTGCGAAAGCGACTTAGATAGTCGGCCAGGCGAAAGTGATGCTCGGGCGAAAGCTGCTTGTCAGCCAGCTGTTGATAACCCACCAACAGCTGCCGCACCAGCACTGTTAACCGTCGGGCCAGGGTGCAAATGATAATCACTAAGGCCTTAGCCTCTTCGACTTGTAAGGGACGGCGCTGACTGTAGCGGCGCATGGGGTTTGTGCCCCGCAGCAGCCACAGGTGCACCCGCCCCTTCACCAGCCCCTCCAGGGCTAGCTCACGAGAAATTGCTAGCATGGCCTCGCCGCCGCTTAGATCAAGGGCCTCGATCGCCAGCAGCAGCAGATCGAGCTGAATACGCGCCCGGCGTGGGCACTCATCGTTGGACAGCCCCGGGTTATCGAGGGTGTCGAGCACCAGAGGGGGCTGAGGAGCGGGCGGGCTATTGACTGGCATTCAGCTTTGAGGTTAATACGAACAGCATTCTATCAAAACACAGTTAGGCCCCGTCCGTCTGGAGAGATTGCCGAACCCTAACCCGCGTAGTCGGTGTTCATGGTTGTTCAGCCATCGGGACGAGAGATCGGGACGGAAATCACCGACATGCTAACAAAGGCTCGCCCTTTTCCCACCAAACAGTCTCTAACGGCGGCTCTAGAGGAGCGACAAAGCCATTGACTATCGGCATAGTTTCCGTGATCGCATCCGCAACCGACTCACTACCCATCACTGACTAGCTCTAATTTGTATCCGCCAGCTTGGTCATGCCCTTCACAAACCATTTGCCATCCTGGCGCACGAGGTCGTACTGCATTCTCAGGGTGTCGTCGTAGGCAGCACCGACATTTTCAACGCCATACTCAAACAGTCGGGCCTTTTCAGACACTACGGCCACCGCCTGGAGCTGATCGACGGTAGGGTCATCGGGGCTGACCGACTCTACCTCAACGTTGTGCTCGTACTCCCAGTACCAGCTTTCTTGGGCGGCGGCATTGGCCCGGCGGGTCCACTGGGTGAGCACCGGCTCTAACAGAATGTCGTCAAGGCGATCGCCCTGGTAGTTTTCGCCCAGCGCTCCGCGCTTGACCTCCAGCCATTCGTTAATCACCCGGCTGGCCATATCGTTAACGCCGATTTCGGTCGGAGCCGGAGGCGCTTCCGGAATGTCAAAGGCGGGCTCGTCAACGCTAATGGCCAGGGGCTGGCCCGAGATTCTAGGCCCGCTAAAGGCCGACGTAACCCAGCTCAGCGCTCGCATGGTGCCAAAGCCTAAGATACTAACGCCTACAATGCCTGCGGCTCCGACCAGGGCCAGTCGCCCCCAGTGTGGGGCAGCACGGCGATCGCGCGGGTTAGGGGCCACTATGTCGGGAAAGGCTTGTTGGCCGGGGGGTAGGGCCGCATCGGCTGCAGCGATCGCCGCAGCGCGCTTGTCCCGTTTTCCCCGAGGGGGCGGGTCCGAGCTAGGGCTCTGGGCTTTGCGATCGCCCGATGCCGTCATTTTCCCCTCTGGCGAAAGCTGAGCTACCCGCTCGGCCACCGAGAGATCGTCCTGCTCATCATCGCGAAAATCAAAGCCTGCGGCACTGGGGCCAGCCGGCTCACCAATGGGATCAACCGCCTTGGCCCAGGGCTCAGGTTGGCTAGGGCGGCTATTGCCGTTACGGGCTGGGGTGCCGTTGCGGGCTGGAGTAGGGGTTGAGTAGGGGTCGCTGCCGTTGCTGCCGTAGCCTCGATCGGTTCGTGCCGCTGGGGGAGCACCGCGACGGGTCGAGGGCACAGACATTGAGGGAGCCCCGATGGGCAGCGATCCCTCAATGGTCGGAAACTGGGTTGTAGAAAACTGAGCCGCAGCCCCCTGGGCCGAGGCTGAGGCCGGAAACTGAGTTGATGATCCCGGAGCGCCAGCCTGGGACCAGCGGGGCTCGGTAGCACCGGGGCTAGAGGGCATCGTTTCTAAGTAGGCCTGCACTTGGGCATCGGCGAAATAGTCTTTGAGGGTAGCCTCCTGGTCTTTGAAGTCGCGAAAATGGGGAAACAGCTCGTCTTTGAGCCAGCGCTCGGCGTAGAGGCACAGCCCCGGCAGCAGGTCGGGCGACTGGCGGGAGTGTTCACGAATGTAGGCCAGCGGCTCATACTCCTGGCTCAGTTCTAAAGCGCGGTTGGCCTCTTCGGTTTGACCCAGCAGCAGGGCGCACACGGCCTGCTCTAAATGGACGTCTTGCTGACCGCCCAGGCGCAGCAACAGCTGTTTGGCCCGGCGCACCAGGGCGGGCTGATGGCGGGCAAACCCTCGAGCTAGCAGAGCGTACACCGTTAGGTAGGTGGCCACGGGGGACGGGCGACGGGCCTCGTGCTCAAATAATTCCTGCTGTTCGGAGGCGGTGAGGTAGTCGCGCAGTTGCTGAATAAACCGCAGAAAATCGTCGATCGCCAGTCCTGAGAGATCGTCTTCGCTGCCCTCAATGCCGCCCCGGTCCTCGAGCATGGCCTTAAGCAACTTGAGCCCCTGACGGCGCTCGCGGGTTTGGTCAAGGGGACGGGCCAGCAGCTCTAGAATACGGTAGGGCCGCAGCTTGTACAGCTCGGTCTGAATCTCGGCCCGAATGACCGGAAAGTGGTTGCCTCGGGCGAGGAGTTCGTGGCCCGTTTGCAGCGATTCAGCGGCAATTTCGTACTGGCGCTGCTGCCACTGCTCACGGCCCAGTTCTAGGCAAGCCAGGGCTAGGGTGAGCACAACGTCGTCTTGGGCAGGGGCGGGGCTGGCCATGCCGCCGTTGGCGTAGGGGTTGCTGAGCTGAGGCTGGCCCAGCTGCAATACCTGCTCGTATTCTCCCAGCTCTAGCAGCAGCAGCAGCGCCCCCACCAGCTGGTCAGACTCAATTTCAATTTTAGAGCTTTGGGCCTCGCTGCCGCCGGGTTCGGTCGCCAGTGACCTGAGCGCCGCTTCGCCCGCGTCGGCGCTTACCTCTAAGCCCGGAATCCGAGTATCGGGCAGGGGATCTGGCCCCATATCGACGGTGTAGGCATTGGCCAAAAACTTGCTGTCGTAGCCGCGGCGGCGATCGCGGTCAGACAGTACAGCATAAGCTTCGTCAATGAGCTGCTTACGAGCCTCAATGGCAGCAGCCGAAAATTCGCGTCGGGGTAGCTGCAGGCCGCGATCGCGATGGGCCTGGGCCAGCTGGTCGGCGGTCGCCTGAATGGGTAACCCCAGAATTCGGTAGTAGTCTAACGGAATTTGCACAGCTCACGTCCCCAACAGCGAATTCACTCGAAATAGTATCCAAAAAGATTTGTTGCGGACTGCTCAACCCGCTGAATTTTTAACCGCCACTGGAGGCCAAAATTCATATCTCTAACTCTGGTTAGCCAACTTTTGCCACTGATTCTGCCCCGGTTCTGTCACGTTGCCCTGCTCATTGTCTCTACATTAAGGCCCTGCTCGCGCTCATTCCTGTCGCCCCTATTGCCATCGTCGATGAGAAGGCTGGGAAATTAGCTACACCCTATCGCGTTTGCCCTGAAACCAGACCAAAAGTGAAGTTTATAACACATGCCTGCCCCCGTCGTCAGAGGTGCCATTATCCTCGGCCCGTCCGGAGCCTGAAACGGCAGACGAAATTTATGCCCTCTACTTATCTCACTACTAAACCAAATCTACGTCCAGAAGAGGCGTTGCCGGTGGGAAAACTATAGATCAGAAGATCAGATCCCGCGCTAGTTCAGTGCTGGACTTGGCTTACACCTGGCTAGCAGCCATCTTTTCAATCAACAGGCAGCTCCTTGCCCTAGAGAAGAGAGTGAAGCTTAAATAAAGATTCTCAGTTTCTGCTCTGGCCAGGTAAGTCAGCGACGGTAGTAGTTGTGACTATGGTGCCAGATTCGGATCGGCTAAAGCCAAAGCCAGATTCGGTCATTCAAGCGGGCCGCAGCATCGAACACCGTTACCGGGCGACCCACTCGGTATGATGAAGAGCGTATCTTGGCTAGGCCTCTGCCCAGGGTGGATACTTTTCGGTATAGTCAAATGTTGGACATCGCGGCGTAGGACCCAGCAAAATCCATGGTTCAAGAACGGACGTTACCCCAATTTCAGGCTCCCCCGGCCCAAATCTCCTCAGAGGAAGGGCTGGTGCTCTACGAAGACATGATCCTGGGGCGCTTCTTTGAAGATAAGTGCGCCGAGATGTACTATCGGGGCAAAATGTTCGGTTTTGTGCACCTCTACAACGGCCAGGAGGCTGTCTCCAGCGGCGTGATTAAATCGCTGCGCTCCGATGACTACGTGTGCAGCACCTATCGCGACCACGTCCACGCCCTCAGTGCCGGGGTACCCGCCAAAAACGTGATGGCCGAGCTGTTTGGCAAAGAGACCGGCTGTAGCAAAGGTCGGGGCGGCTCCATGCACCTGTTTTCGAGCGAGCACAACATGCTGGGGGGTTTCGCGTTTATTGGGGAAGGCATTCCCGTCGCCCTGGGGGCTGCCTTTCAGTCGCGCTACCGCCGCGATGCTCTGGGCGACGCCAGCGCCGACCAGGTAACGGCCTGCTTCTTTGGCGATGGCACCACCAACAACGGCCAGTTTTTTGAATGTCTAAACATGGCTGCTCTGTGGAAGCTGCCGATCTTATTTGTGGTGGAAAACAACAAGTGGGCGATCGGCATGGCCCACGAGCGGGCCACCTCCCAGCCCGAAATTTACAAGAAAGCTGCGGTATTTGGTATGCCCGGTATTGAGGTTGACGGTATGGACGTAATGGCCGTACGGGCCGTCGCCCAGGAGGCCGTTGCTCGGGCTCGGGCTGGCGAAGGCCCGACGCTGATCGAAGCCCTCACCTATCGCTTCCGAGGCCACTCGCTGGCCGACCCTGACGAGCTGCGATCGAAGGCCGAGAAAGAGGCCTGGCTGGCCCGCGATCCGATCAAGCGATTCGAAGCCTACCTGGTTGAGCACAACCTAGCTGAGGAAGGGACGCTCAAGGAAGTGCGCGATCGCATTCAAACCCGCATCGACGACGCCCTCACCTTTGCCGAAGATAGCCCCGAACCCAGCCCCGAAGACCTCTACAAGTACATCTTTGCTGAGAGTTGATCGGCCCAGAATCGGGCTAATCCCCTGAAAACCAGCGTATCCAGTGGTGGGCATGTCCACCGACTCCTGGAAACGGTGCATTGCGGTTTGGCATTAACTTGAGCGCTGCCCAGGGTGTCCGACCGCGAATGCGCCTTAGCCCATCCACTCATCCACTTACTCACTCGTCCACTCATCCACCCACACCCAACCATGGCAGAAACCCTCCTATTTAACGCCCTCCGTGAGGCCATCGATGAAGAGATGGGCCGCGACGACACCGTCTTTGTGCTGGGCGAAGATGTTGGCGTCTACGGCGGTTCCTACAAGGTCACTAAAGACCTCTATGAAAAGTACGGCGAGCTGCGCGTGCTCGACACCCCGATCGCCGAAAACAGCTTCACCGGTATGGCTGTAGGAGCAGCGATGACTGGCCTGCGCCCGATCATTGAGGGCATGAACATGGGCTTTTTGCTGCTGGCCTTCAACCAAATTGCCAATAATGCCGGCATGCTGCGCTACACCTCCGGCGGCAACTACAAAATTCCGATGGTGATTCGGGGACCAGGGGGCGTGGGTCGGCAGCTAGGGGCCGAGCACTCCCAGCGGCTCGAAGCTTACTTTCAGGCAGTGCCGGGGCTAAAGATCGTCGCTTGCTCTACTCCCTATAATGCCAAGGGCCTGCTCAAGGCCGCCATTCGCGACGACAACCCGGTGCTGTTTTTTGAGCACGTACTGCTCTACAACCTCAAAGAAGATCTGCCCAACCACGAGTACGTTGTCCCCCTAGACAAGGCAGAAGTGGTGCGCTCTGGCAAAGATGTCACCATCCTTACCTACTCCCGCATGCGACACCATGTAACCCAGGCGGTGAAGGGATTAGAGAAAAAGGGCATCGATCCCGAGGTAATTGACCTGATTTCCCTCAAACCGCTCGACTTTGACACCATTGGCGCGTCGATTAAAAAGACTCACCGCGTCATCATTGTTGAAGAGTGCATGAAGACCGGCGGCATTGGCGCTGAAATTATCGCTTCTATTAACGATCGCTACTTTGACGAACTCGATGCTCCGGTGGTGCGGCTGTCGTCTCAAGACATACCCACCCCCTACAACGGTAAGCTAGAAACACTGACCATTGTGCAGCCCAAGCAGATTGAGGCCGCCGTCGAAAATATGGTCGCCCTCAAGGTCTAGAGGTAGTCCTCAAACCTGCCCCAAACCTTGTAGGGTGGGCACTGCCCACCACCGTCCGTAGGGAAAAGCATCCCACTCCGTACCCACACCGCAGCACCTGCAATGGCAAAATATCGAGCTTGGCTAGGGGTTATTTTGGCGCTCACCATCGCCGCCGTAGTGATCATCACCCAAATTCCCACCCGTTTGGGGCTAGACCTGCGCGGCGGCTCTCAGCTTACGATTCAGGTGCAGCCCACCGAGGCAATCCCGACTATTACCGAACGGGAGATGGAGGCTGTGCAAACCGTGGTAGAAGGCCGTGTGAACGGGTTGGGCGTGTCGGAGGCGGTCGTGCAGCAGCTGGGCAACAACCAGCTGCTGGTGCAGCTGCCCGGCGTCAGCGACCCTGAGCAGGCCGAGCGGGTACTGGGCGGCACGGCTCAGCTTGAGTTTCGGGCTCAGCGGCCCGGTACCGATCAGCAGCTCGCGATCGAAAATCAGGTGCTACAGGCCCATCTGGGCGAGCTCGCTGCCCTCCAGGCCAGTCTGCCCGATGGTACCGCCATCGATGCTGAGACTCAGGCCCGCATCGAACGACTTCAGGCCGATATTAAAGCCAGCGAGACCGCCATTGCAGGCCTGTTTGAGCCCAGCACCCTGGGCGGCGACAAGTTGACCGATGCGATCGCCCGCCCCACTGGTGGCACCCTCTGGGAAGTGGTGATTCAGTTCAACAATGAGGGCGGCAACGAGTTTGCCGAGATCAGTAAGGCGATCGCGGGCACAGGCCGCACCATTGGCATTTTCCTCGACAATCGGTTGCTCAGCGCCCCCACCGTCAATGTGCAGTACGCCGAAACCGGGATTACCGGCGGTAGCGCAGTGATCTCCGGCAACTTCACCGCCGAATCGGCCCGCGATCTTGAAATTCAGCTGCGCGGTGGTGCCCTACCATTGCCGGTAGAAGTGGTCGAAAACCGCACCGTTGGCCCTACCCTGGGTCGCGACAGCATTCAGCGCAGCCTCTACGCCGGCCTGGCCGGTCTGGCTCTGGTGCTGGTGTTTATGGTGGTCTACTACCGTCTGCCCGGCGCACTGGCCGATTTAGCCCTGATTATTTACGCGCTGCTGACCTGGGCCGCCTTTAACCTGCTGGGGGTCACCCTGACTCTGCCAGGCATTGCCGGGTTCATTCTCAGCATTGGGATGGCGGTCGATGCCAACGTGCTGATCTTCGAGCGCACCCGAGAAGAGCTGAGGTCCAACAAAACCCTCTACCGCTCTGTCGAATCAGGGTTTTTCCGGGCCTTTTCGAGCATTCTAGATGGCAACGTTACCACCCTGATTTCCTGTCTGGCGCTGTTTTACTTTGGGGCTGGTCTGGTGAAAGGGTTTGCCCTTACCCTGGGCATTGGCGTGCTGATCAGCATGTTCACGGCGCTGACCTGTACCCGCACCCTGATGTTCTTAGCCATTAGCCTGCCCCAGTTTCGGCGGCCCAGTTTGTTTTGCCCCGGTCTAGACACTGTTCGCCCCAACCCCGTTCGCCCCTAGGAGTGCCCATGAAGCTCAACATTATTCAGCAGCGCGGTCTGTGGTGGGCCATCTCGGGGGCTTTGGTGCTAGCTAGTCTAGTGGCCATGGCAATTTCGTGGCAACAGTTTGGTGCGCCCCTCAAGCCGGGGCTTGACTTTGCTGGCGGTACCCGACTGCAGCTCACCCGCGCCTGCACGATAACCGATAACTGCGGTGAAGCCATTGACCTAGCCGGGGTCAGGCAGGTGCTGGGGCAGCAGGGGCTCGACTCTAGCAGCCTTCAAGTCTTAGGTGATGACCAGCAGGTGCTCTCCATTCGCACTCGCAACTTAGATGTCGACGAGCGCACCACCCTGCAAAGCGCCCTAGATGAAGCTATTGGCCCCTTTGACACCAGCTCTACCCAAATTGACTCGGTGGGGCCGGTGATTGGTCAACAGCTGCTGGTGTCGGGGCTGCTGGCCCTGCTGGTGTCTTTTGCGGGGATTGTGGCCTACCTCAGTCTGCGCTTTAAGCTCGATTATGCCGTGCTGGCGATTCTGGCTTTGGCCCACGATGTGGCTATTACGGCTGGAGTGTTTGCCATTTTGGGCCTGGTGCTGGGGGTCGAGGTCGATAGTCTGTTTATCGTGTCGCTGCTGACGATTGTGGGTTTCTCGGTCAACGACACAGTGGTCATTTACGATCGCGTCCGCGAAAACCTCAAGCTCAACCCCGGCAGTCACATCAACGATATTGTCGACAGCGCCGTTAACCAAACCCTGAGTCGCTCCATCAACACCTCGCTGACCACAGTCCTGCCGCTGGTGGCTATTTTTATCTTTGGTGGCCAAACCCTAAAGTACTTTGCCCTGGCGCTAATTATTGGCTTTTTGGCCGGGTCCTATTCCAGTATTTTTGTAGCCAGTTCGCTACTGGCTCTGTGGCGTGAACGCATTGGTCAAGCCTATAGCGGCGACCCCGATGAGGCTGCTCCCCAGCCCGAGACCCAGATCTAGACAGGGCTAAAGGACCTAGACATGGGCACCCCTAGCTATCCTGCGCCCCTAAAGCGACTGCGGGCGATCATGCTGCGCCGTTGGTGGATGGTGACTGGTTTGCTATGGCTGACGGTGGCCCCCCTGAGTCTATGGAGCCTGCAACCCGAAATAGATCAGCTACGGCAGTACTTTACTTGGGCGACGGTACGACTTGGCTTGGCCTACAACCGCCCTGCCGCCCTGGGGCTGGGGCTGTGCGTGGGGCTGACGGTAGCCCTATTGGTAGCCGAGAGCCGCTACATGCTGTGGGGTATGACCCATGACGAGCGGCTGCGGCTAGAGCGGCTGCGCGATCGCATTGCCGCCCAAGGGCCTTCGCACCCTCTCTGGAAGAAAATTAATCGTGACTAAGGTCGAGCCTTTTTAACGAACTCATTAAGAGCCAGTTCAGTGATTTCAGATAGAGTCTGACACGTTGCTGACTTTTGAA
Source organism: Nodosilinea sp. LEGE 07298 (assembly GCF_015207265.1). Classification (GTDB taxonomy): domain Bacteria; phylum Cyanobacteriota; class Cyanobacteriia; order Phormidesmidales; family Phormidesmidaceae; genus Nodosilinea. The sequence continues at coordinate 16,069 of NZ_JADEXE010000046.1, forward strand.
GAACTTTGTAAAGCCTTAGATGTTGTTCATACTTTTCTATAGGCAGGGCTAATCCTCCTTCTGCTCCTCTCCAGTTGTAGTTATCCAGCAAATATTTTCGCTTTCTAGGCTCCTTTAGATCTTCCTCATCAGATATTATTCTATACTTAATCCAGTCTTTAACAACAGTCTTCTCTTGATAAAATTTGCCGCCTAAAATCCACTCGTCATGAGTGATTGGATTCATTCTTGAATGAAAAATGAATCCTACATCAGTCACACGCTGACCAGAGAACCAAATCTTTGCTTTAACTCGCGAAATGACTTGTTTACTTCGAGATTTTTGAAAGGGGAGAAACAAATGCAAAAACGTCTTATCTTTTTCCTTGTTATATTTAAACTCAGCTATAGGCAGAGACTTTCCTCTGCTTAAAGCAACGCTGCCCTGTTTGCTGGCTTCCTGAATGCGATGGTCAAAACTTAATATTCTCGATCTTATTTCAAGTAAAGATGCCGCATCTTCATCGTTGCAAGATTCTAAAAGCTTGCTGAGCATTCTTGACAGTGGTGGACAGTCCTGGCATTTGCCTTCAGAAGCTTCTATCTGGCACTCTGAAATTCTTTTGCCATTTAGGTAGTTAAATAGTTGAAAATAAAATCTTCCCCTCAAGTCCTTGATTTCATAGCTCAAGAATCGAAAACTTAGCTGACTGTACTTTGCATCGATCAAGCTATTTCCATGAAAATCATTGCCAATAGCGATTAAGCAAATAGATTTTTCGTGGTCTACTAATTCCGCAAATGGTTTTTGAACTCTGACACTTTCGTGGTAGCGAGTGAGCTGGGAGACGATGCCGTCATCAATTCCCAGTTTGAGTTCAACAATTGACAGGGTCTTATCTTCACTTAGGCCAAGGATGTCAAACCTATTCCTATTGTCAGAGCAGTGTTGCCTAGCTAAGGGCTTAAGACACAGTAGTTGGGATAGATTTTTCCAAACAAATTCTTCTAGATCAGCCTCTGAAAGAAAATCCCACCTTTCTCCAATCTTCTTGATTTTTGCGGATTTCATTGAAGTTGATCTGGCTGAACTTTGTTATCTCTATTAGGTTGCCCTAGCACCTAGGTGACATTAGCGCCAAGATGTAATTTCATAGAACAAGGCGGCTAACCCCGATTCCCCAGTGGGAAACTGGGGTTGCTCTGTCCAGCTCAGGACTGGCCAGCCCTAAAAGTTCCCTTGTTCCATTCTCAGCAGAAGGCAGCGGTATCTCAATGACTCTACAAAAAGACGGAATTGCCCCCCACGGCGGCACTTTGGTCGATCGCCAGGCGACGCCCGACCAAAAGGCTCAATTTTTAAGCCAAGCCGATGCCCTGCCTCGGGTGACCCTTGACGAGCGGGCTTTTTCTGACCTGGTGATGATTGCTATCGGTGGCTTTAGCCCCCTACAGGGTTTTATGAGCAAGGCCGACTACGACCCTGTAGTGACCGACATGCGCCTGGCCAACGGCCTGCCCTGGGCAATTCCGGTGACGCTATCGGTCAGTGACGCGATCGCCGCCCCCCTGCAAGAAGGCAGCCTGGTGCGCCTAGATGATCCCAGCGGTCGCTTTGTGGGCGTACTGGAACTGGAAGAAAAATATACCTACGACAAAACCCACGAAGTCGTTAACGTTTACCGCACCGACGATGAAAAGCATCCAGGGGTCAAGGTCGTTTATGACCAGGGCGAGGTGAATTTGGCTGGCCCTGTATGGCTATTGCAGCGTGATCCCCATCCTCTATTCCCTACCTATCAAATTGACCCGGCGGCTTCGCGGGCACTGTTTCGCGATCGCAACTGGAAAACCGTCGTTGGCTTTCAGACCCGCAACCCCATTCACCGCGCCCATGAGTACATTCAGAAATGCGCTCTAGAGACCGTTGATGGCTTGTTTCTGCACCCGCTGGTGGGGGCTACCAAGTCAGACGATATCCCCGCCGATGTGCGCATGCGCTGCTACGAAATCATGGTTGAGCACTACTTCCCGCAGGATCGGGTGATTCTTGCGATCAATCCTTCCGCAATGCGGTACGCTGGGCCTAGGGAAGCTATTTTCCACGCGCTAATCCGCAAAAACTACGGCTGCACCCACTTTATTGTGGGCCGTGACCACGCTGGGGTAGGCGACTACTACGGCACCTACGATGCTCAATATATCTTCGATGAGTTTGAGCCGACGGAGCTGGGCATTGTGCCAATGAAGTTTGAGCACGCCTTCTACTGCACCCGCACCGGGGGTATGGCGACCTCTAAAACTAGCCCCAGCACTAAAGACGAGCGGATTCATCTGTCGGGTACCAAAGTGCGGGAAATGCTGCGCCAAGGCGAACTACCCCCGCCAGAGTTTTCTAGGCCCGAGGTGGCGGCGGAGTTAGCCAAGGCCATGCGGGTTCCTGAAGCGATCAGCTAAGGTCAACGCTACCAACTAGGATGCGATCAACTCGGTGACACTGAAACGACGGGCGTTTTTGCAGCAGACAGGCCTGGCCCTGGGGGCACTGGGATTAGGTGGGACTGCGCTGCTGGCTAGCTCTAGCCAGTATCAGCAGGCCCTGGCCAAACCCGCCCGCCGCAAGCTGGCCTTGCTGATTGGCATCAACGCCTACCCCGATCGCGCCCTTGACCCTGGCGTGGCTCAAGATATTGCCCTCAAGGGCTGCATTACCGATGTGGAACTCCAGCGGCAGCTGCTGGTGCACCGCTTTGGCTTTCAGCCCGGCGATGTGGTGACGCTAACCAACCAGGACGCCACCCGCGACAGCATTTTGACTGCCATTGACGAACACCTGGTGCAGCAGGCTCGTTCAGAGGATGTGGTGCTGCTGCACTTTAGCGGCTACGGCAGCCAGGTGCGCGTGGCGGACCTCGATGCCGTTGATGTTGGCGCAACTGCTGAGGCTATTAGCGCGACTAAATCGAGTCAATTGAGCGGCCTACAGGCTGCTTGGGTTACCGTAGACAGCCATTTGCCCAGCGAAAACAACCCGGCTCTAGGCGATTTGCTGGAGGCCGAGGTCGTGGCCCGGTTGGCCCCTTTAGCCACCCCTAACTTGACCACCGTCATCGATGCTGGCAGCCAGGATGCAGGCTATCTGCGCTGGGGAAATTCTCGGGTCAGGTCGCGCCCTACTGTGCCCACCGGCCTAATGCCTGCGGTCAAGGCGAGCCTTGACCTGGCGGCTCCCTGGCCAGGACTGCTGCTGCGAGCCGCTGAGCCGGGGCGGCTGGTGCTAGAAAGCCATTGGGAAGGCTTTAGTGCTGGGGTCTTTACCTACGCCCTGACCCAAAGCCTTTGGGAAACAGACCCCGACCCCGCTGTTGAGGTCTTAGTGCGGCGTACCGGGCAGCGGCTGCAGCGGTGGGTCGGTGCCGATCAGCAGCCCAGCTTTAGCGATCGCCTATCGGTGCGCACCAGCCCAGCGGTCTACAGCCTACCGCCCCAAATGCCGCCAGCATCGGGGGCAGTGCTGGCCAGTGGCAATACTCGACCCCTGACGGCGTGGCTAGGGGGTGTACCCTCCCAGGTGCTCCGCTATCTACAGCCCGGTTCTCGCCTGGTGGCCGAGTCGGCTACAGGGCAGGTGATCCCGTTAGGGTTAGAGTCGCGCACTGGTCTCAAAGCCGTGGTGAGGCCCCTGGAGGGCGATACCCCTGCTGCTGCCCTGGCGCGACAGCCCCTGTTCGAGCAGGTGCGGCGATTACCTCAAGACATCGATTTAATCGTGGCCCTCGACAGTCAGCTAAAGCGGGTAGAACGGGTTGATGCTACCAGCGCTTTGGCAGGTATTCCTTTAGTAACGTCGGTAACGGCAGGCGAAAGGGCCGCCGACTGTCTCTTTGGCCGCTTGCCCATCGGCCCAAACCCTACTCTGACCGCCGCTCTGCCAAACGGCGCAGAGGCTATCCCTGGTGCGAGCGGCGATCATCCGACCGAGAGCAGTTATGGGCTGTTTGCTCCCAACCGCACGTTGCTCCCCGGCACCATGCTGGTTAAGGAAGAAGCGGTCAAAACAGCGGTCAATCGGCTCACCCCTTATTTGCAAACTCTGCTGGCCCTCAAGCTGGTGCGTCTGACCGAAAATCGCACCGCGTCTCAGCTGGGGGCGGCCGCGGTGCTAGAGATTGTGCAGCCCAAGCCTACATCGCTGCTGGTGCAGACCACCGAGCGCAGCGCTACTATAACCTGGCCGCTGGCCATTCGGCAGGCTCAGAAAGCGGCTGTTACCGACGACACCATCACACTGTCTCGCGATAGCCGCATTGCCTACCGCTTGGCCAACACGTCAACCCAGCCCCTTCACCTGCTGTGGATTAGCTTTGACAGTCGGGGCAAATGCACCGCCCTGATGACCCTTCCCGATGCGACTACCGCTGATGGAGCAGAGGTACCCCAGGTGGCGACGCCCCTGGCCCCTGGGGAAATGCTTACCTTTCCTACCCACAGTGCAGGCTGGGCCATGCCGGGGGCGGCTATCTGGGTGGAGTCCCACATTATTTTGAGTACGCAGCCCCTAGATCAGTGCCTGGTAGTGTTGGGCAATAATCCACCTGCCGTAGGAACGGGCTTTCACCCTGTACGTCAGTCGCTGCAGCTGGCCCAGGCGCTATTGCAAGATCTCAGCTCCAGCTCTGCCGTTGACGGTTCCTATGCCCTGCACCACGCTCGGTGGGCTACCCTAAGCTTCCGCTACAACGTTGCCTAGCTGCACCCTGTTTAGCGGCTCAGGCAATTAGCAGCCCGATGCCCCCACCCACTGCCAGGCCAACCAGGGCGGTCATGACGAGAATGAGGCTGGTTTTGTGTCCTTTATTGCGGCGCAGCAGGCGATCGCCTAGGGCAGCCGTGGCCAAACTGCACAGTACCGCCAGCCCCACCGCCAGCAGGCTGTAGAGCACCACTTCCGCTATGGCTCTACCGAGGGTGAGGTCGTCGAGGTTGTCGGTACCCAGGTGATTGAGAGCAATGGAAAGCGCCGCTGCCAGGGCGGTGCCACCGATGATACTACCCAGCACCAACAGGTTGGCGGTGAGCCACCGAAATCGCTGTAGGGCCTCAGGGCCAGCCAGCGTCACGGCTTGAATCACAGCGCCTAGGGCGGCCCCAGCCCACACCCAGGGGCCAGCCAGGGCAGTTAAAATCATGCCGGCGGCGGCGTAGAGTAGCCCGCACAACAGCCATAGACCGGCAATGGGGCGGCGTGAGGCGCGGCTCGCAGGCCGCTGGCGATTGTGGCGCTCAGCGTTAGGGCGGCGGCGCTGGGTCGGTGAGTTCATAGCAGACAGACCATTGACCTGTAATATCCTAGGCTCTAGTTTGCCAGGAAGCGAAGCATTGTGCAGTAACCTGGTCATAATGCCCTGTCATTTTGGTCATGAGCGTTCCTTTTGCTGCGCTACTTCAAGGGTTGTTAGGGGCCTCTAGTTTGCTTGTAGGAGCGGTTTTAGGCATTGCCTGGCGACCGGCGCGATCGCTGACAGCGGCCATCATGGCCTTTGGCAGCGGCACCCTACTCTCGGCCATTGCCTACGACATCACCCTGCCCGCTTTCCGCAGCAGCGGCTTTTTGCCGCTGGTGATCGGGTTTGCCCTGGGCGGTACTCTGTTTACCGTCATTGTTACCTATATCGACAACCAAGGTGGTTTTATTCGCCACCCATCGTCGTCTCGGCGCTTTCTCTACCACCACCGCCAGGACGAAGCCTCAGAAGTGCTCGATCGCATCGGTCATATCGAGATGCTCCACAGCCTCTCCCCAGCTGAAATGCAGGCGATTATTCCCCTGCTTAAGCCTTTGCAGGTCGAGCCAGGTACCGTGCTGTGCCTAGAAGGTGCCCCTGGCGACTCGATGTTTTTGATTGTAGAAGGCGAGGCCGAAATTTTTAAGGGGCCGCAGCGGCTAGCCGCCCTAGGGGCAGGCGAAATGTTTGGCGAAATGGCCCTGCTGACGGGTGAAGAGCGATCGGCAACGGTGCGAGCCAAAACCCCCATGGAGCTGTACGAGCTTGACAAAACCGATTTCGACGCCATGCTTACCTACGCCCCCCAGCTCTCCAGCGGGCTGAGCCGCATTTTGGCCCGGCGGCTGCGCGAGACCACCCAGTCGACCGCCAAACCCGTTCTGGTCGATGACGATCAGTGGCGGCGGCAGGTGCTCGACAGCGTTGAGGTCGATATTCCGATTTCTGAGCAGCAGTTTAAAGAACTGGCCCAGAGTTCTGCCCCTCTAGCGATTTTGGTCGGCACCCTGATCGACAACATTCCTGAGGCGCTGGTGATTGGCTTTCATGTGGGTACGGGTCACACTGGCGCATCGTTTTTGATGGCTGTGTTTATCTCCAATATTCCCGAAGCTATGTCAAGCTCCATTGGTATGCGCCAAGCGGGCACCTCGGCCCAGCGGATTTTAGCCCTGTGGTGCGGTGCGGTACTGCTCAGCGGGTTGATGGCTATGGTGGGTGGTCTGATGGTCAATGTGGCCACCGACTGGATGCTGGCCGTGGCCCAAGCTACGGCAGGAGGTGCCATTTTGGCGATGATTGCCAGCACCATGATGCCCGAAGCCTACGAGATGGGCGGCGGCTCGGTAACGTTTTCAACCATTGCTGGGTTTTTGGTCAGTTTTTATCTGGCCTCATCGGCGCTTTAACGTCAACCGCGTCAACTTATACCAAACCCAAATGGCATGACTCCAATCCATACAGATTAAACCCTTAGCAAATGGCATTTGCCCTGTCGGATAGGGGGATGATCAATTATGGCAGTTCATCAATTCTGGCAGTTCATCAATCTGGCAGTTCATCAATCTGGCGGTAGCTCTGGCGGCAGTTCTGGCGGTACGGCATCAATCAAATTGGCTTTAGATTGCTTCAGGTCTTTCCACAGCCGCTTAATTTCATCGTAGGCATCGTTGGCCGACATTTTGCCGCCGGTCTCTAGGTTGCAGACAAAGGAAACTCGCTGGGCAAACTCCTGCAGGTTGGCGTTAAAGGCCAGCTGCTGTGGAGTAAATTCGCCCCAGTACTTGCTGCGCGGGAAGAGAAAATTTTCCTTTGGGGATGGCTGGCTATCTGTCATGGCACCAACGGATGAGGGGCGTAGCTCTTACCTTACCTTAAAGAAGTTTTTGCCGATTGTCGGCAAAAGGAGCTGAGAATGTCGTCTGCAATACCAGCCAGGGTATTGGGGGAACTAAGGGACTTTTTGGGGAGGCGCATCCCTAAACCGGTGGCAAAGTGCGATTGAGCAGATCGTGGTTAGTGGACCTAGGGGGCTAGCCACAGCCGCATTTGCGCCATGGCCGCCTCGACGGTACCGGCGATCGCGATCGGCCCAGTGGCTAAACCCTGCCACAGCACGTTGGCCTCAGCAGGCATGGCCATCAGAATAACAGGCCGCTGGGCCTTAAGGGCAAGGGCAATTTCGGCAGCGGTACCGGGGCCAAGGCCACAGGCTACGACTACTCGGCTCGACAATACATTTACTACATTGCGAGCATCGCCCAGCCCGGTCAGAATAGGAATATCAACGGCAGCTGACATATCAGCTCCGTCTGCTGAAGGCAAAATACCGACGGTTAAACCGCCCGCCGCCTGAGCCCCCCGGCAGGCCGCATCCATGATGCCTGCTGCCCGTCCGCCCGTGAGTACCACCCATCCGGTAGAGGCGATCGCCTGGCCTAGGGCGTAGGCTAACTCTAGCTGAAGAGGGGTAGCCGTGGCCCCTGGCCCCATCACACCGATAACGGTTCGAGTCATGAGGTCACAATTTTTGGTGCTTCTGCAAAAAAACTTGATAATCAATCCCCACCGTCACGGGGTGCTGTCGTTTAGATTAAGTTAACCCACAGCGAAAATTTGGGTACGGTAAACCCATTCTTGTCAGATTTGGCCGCTGCCTGTTCTAGTCCGCTGCTCCTGCGTTTGTACCTGTTGCCGTGCAATTTAACCTGTTATGCCTAAATCATTGCCGATCCGCGCTGGGGCGCTGGGGCGGGCGGCTATTGATCGCAGGCAGCCTTTTGACGGGCGGCTTAGTCTTGAGTTTACCCCTGCCGGTACTGGCGGCAGAGTCGGTGACGGTGCGGCTGGGGCGGCTGTCTCAAACAGTCAGCTTGGATGACCTGGAGGCGTTTGCCACCACGGGGGAGGTGCCCCACTCACTGCGGTTGTACCGTCCGCTGCTGAATGCCAACCTGCGACAGGCCATAGGGGGCGAAATTACCCTTGAACCAGAAGTGGGCCAGGTGATCTTAGACGAAATTTTGCACACTCCCGGCGGAGCGCAGCTGCTCGATACCCTACGGGCGATCGCCCCCAATCTGGCGGCGGCCGATCTACGCATTACCCTGGAGCAAGTATCAAAGTCGGAATCGGGGCTAACTCTGCTGAGCATTTTGCGAACCATGCCCCAGGACACCCTGGAAATTGATGTCGGTACCCTGCTCACCCTGGCCTCTCAGTTTCGTCTAGCCCAAATGGAGAGCAAGGCTCTCAGTCGGGTGCTGCGCAAAGACCCCGCCGCCGAGACGGCCGAGCCGGTGCCGCTGCTAGGTACTGACCCTTTCTCCATTGGCCCCTCTGAGGTTGAACGGTGGGAACTGGTGCTGCGCGATCACAGCCGCGATCGCAGTATTCCCATCGATATTTACTGGAGTAAAGACAGCCACGGCCCGCTGGTGGTGATTTCCCATGGGTTTGGGGCCGATCGCCGCTTTTTTGCCTATCTGGCTGAGCATCTGGCCTCCCACGGGCTGACGGTAGTGTCGGTTGAGCACCCCGGCAGCAATGTGGCCGCCCTGCTGTCGCTGCCCACCGAAGCGCTATCCGACGCCGCTGTGCACAGCCGCATTCTGCCTGCCACCGAGTTTCTCGATCGCCCCCGCGACATCAGCTTTGTGCTCAATCGACTAGAGAAAATCAATCTCTATTCCTACAGCCTGCGCGATCGCCTCAACACCGAACAGGTAGCGTTTATTGGCCATTCGTTAGGGGGGTATACCGGTTTGGCTCTGGCCGGGGCAGACCTCGATCTGCGATCGCTGGAGTCTTACTGTCAGACCCTCAACCCCGTCAACGTTTCCCCTGCCGACTGGCTGCAGTGTGCCGCCCTCAATCTGCCCGTCAAGTACGCCAATCTGCGCGACGACCGCATTACTCAACTAGTTGTGGCTAACCCCCTCACCGGTCTGCTGTTTGGTGAGGCCGGGCTGAGTCGAGTACGGGTGCCAACCCTGATGCTAGCCGGTACCCACGACACCGTTACCCCCATGGCCAGTCAGCAGCTGCGCCCCTTTATGCAGCTGCCCACCGGCAAGCACCTGGTCACCGTAGTCGGTGGGTCACACCTGAGCGTTGGCGATCCTAACAACCTCAATGCCGACCTGGGCCGGATTCCGTTTATGCCGGCGCTGCCCGATGTCACCACCGCCCCGCTGCGCATTTTTCTACAGGGGGTGAGTCTCAGCTTTATCATGCAGCAAACCTCTGAGGCCGACGCCTATGCCCCTGCCCTCAGCCCGACCGTAGCCCACGCGTTTTCTACCACAACGCTGTCGCTGCGCCTGAGCCAAACCGTGCCCGAGGGGCTGGCTGCCTGGCCCCGCCTGCGCCAAAGCGGGCTGCCCCGTCAGGAGCGGCTGATTAGCTATCTGCCCTCGCTACTGCACCTAGAGGCCACAGCTATTCAAGACCAGCTTCGGGTGCTACAGCGGCAGATGTTGGCCTACCTGCGCCACACGCCGCCCTCGCTAACGGCAGTGTACTGGCCTTTTTTAGGGCCATCAGCTCCTATGCAGGCCAATCAGCCAGGGCAACGCCCTACGGCACGCCAGTAGCCGCGCTAGTCTTGAGAACTCATAGTAAACCCGTCGGGCATAATGGTGCCGTGCACATCGGTACGCCGCAAATTGGTGTAGTCGAGCTTGGCGTTGATCATCACCGCATCGGTGAGATCGGCCCCGCTCAGGTTAGACCAGCTCAAGCGGGTGCGGTACAGGGTGGCCCCACGCAGGTTAGCCCCGCGCAACGAACTCCAGCTCAAATTGGCTCCGCGCAGGTTGGCCTGAGACAGATTGACGTTGACCAAATTAGTGCTGGATAGCTTGGCCCGGCTCAGGTCGGCAGCCTCAAAATTGGCCCCCTCCAGAGTGGCCCCGGTCAATACCGCCCCGATCAAACTAGCGTTTTTGAGAATGGCACGGTTCATCAGGGCGCTGGTTAGATTGGCGTGCTCTAGGTTAGCCCCTTGCAGGTCGGTGGCTAACATACGGCCACGGCTGAGGCTGGCTTCGCTTAGCATGGCCTTGTGCAGAATGGCGTGGTCGAGTACGGCTTCGTTGAGGTTGGTTTCGCGCAGGATAGCCTGGCTTAAATCGGCCCGTACCAGGTTAGCGCTGCGCATGCCCGCTTCACTGAGATCGGCCCCCATCAGGCGGCTATCGGCCAGGTCGGCCCCAATCAGGTTGGCCAAAACGAGCGTGGCCTGCTCAAAGCTAACGTCGGTCAGCTTGGCCTCGCGAAAGTTAGCCCCCACCAAAATGGCCCCAGAAAAGTTAGTATTTTGCAGGTTAGACTGCCGAAAGTTTGCCCCGCTGAGGGTTTGCTGACTCAGGTCGGCCCCAATTAGCTGAATACCGCGAAAGTCTCGTTCTCCGGCAGCATATCGGTCTAACAAATCGGCGGCGGTAATTTCCGCAGGTACATCTAGGGGCTGAGCATTAGAGGGGGGAGTTTCCAAGAGGTTTCTCAATAGTGACGATTAATGAGGGATGGCGGGATATTCAGGAGGGCCAGATTGGCAAAGGCAAAGCCGCAATCTTACCAGATGTCCTAGGATAACTAGAAGTCTGTTCTAGGTAAATGCAGATACTAGCCAGTATTAAGCCTATCTGAGGCAGCGTCCAGTGGCTAGGGGTTTAGGCCAGATGGCGGGTCAGCTGCCCCGGAGTGAACGGTTGAGGACAAATGCCAGTCTCTGGTTTTTTCAGCATGAATATTTTCTATTTTTGAATCTGGCTTTAATCTAGCCGGTCTTGATTAAAAACCTAGTTTCAACTTACGTTTAACTATGCCTCGATCGCTGCTTACTCTTCTGCGCCGTCGCCTGTTTTGGCTAACGCTGCTGCTGACGGTTTGGCTATTGTGTAGTGGTCAAGCCCAGGCAGGCCCGATCGCCGATCGCCTGGCGGCCTTTCCAGACTGGGGCCGCAAGCCCACCCTCGCCGCAGCCCAGGGCGATCTGATCTATCCTGACTGGCTGCGGGGCGATTGGCAGCTGACCAGCACCCTGGTCGATCTGGCCGCTCCCCTGGCCCCTGAACTGGTGACCCCCGGCTTTGAGGGCAATCGCGTCCAACTGGGGCAGCCAGTGACCTGCCTCGTGAGGTTTGTAGCTACCCTACCGATGTCACAGGGGTTCATTCCGATCGTTATGAGAACGCCGCCCCAGACGGTGGCCGATCGCGCCTTTAATGGGCTGAGCCTGGCCCGTGCCTACCTGGGCGATGAAGTGGTGAAAGCGGTGAAGGTAGACGCCACAAACCCTAATCGCCAGCTCACCCTGCTAAACGGCAACCGTCAGCTAGAGTCAACCGTGACCGCGCGCACCGTTGAAACGTCAGACGATCAATTTATTACCGTGGAGCGGTTTCAGCAGGTGTTTCGGGGTGGGGCCATTCCCTATTTCAACGAGGTCGAAACCACGACCGCCTATCGTCAGGCACCCAGCCGCGTGCTGGCCGACCAGGTGACGGCGGTGTACCTATCGCCCCAAGATCCCGACTTTCTTAAGGCGCAGAACCGACCCGTGGCTCTCTACCGCTATCAACTAGAACTGGCGATGCAAACTTAATTTAACGGTTCTCTAGTGGAGAGCTAAATCGCAGTAGCATAATCTTGGGTTACAAGCGGCCTGTGACATTATGTGAACTCCATACGATTGGATTTGACGCCGTAGACTTGGCGCAGTGAACTTGACGTAACAGATTCGACGCGGTGCGATTAACACCATTAAAAGGTCGCTGCTCGACAGATAAAACTGAGCTGGGGCTAGAAGGGGCTGCTCAGTGCGCCGCAGAGGTTTGGGTTGCCGGTTTGAAATCGCCTATTGTTGGCTTTGCAGAGATTTCTGCCAGCTGGCCTACCACTGCTTCATCCGCCTGAAATTTCAACTGTTTAAAGCAAAATCTCTAGCAATATCCCACGTAAAAGCGCTGCGGTAGTGGCTGCAATGCTGCGATCGCCGGTTTTGGGCCTGATCTGCGTGCCCCCCTTGGCCTGGCCCCCTGTCTACTCTATCTACTCTTCATTGGGAGTATCCCCATGCCTAGCTTCCAGACGAATCAACCCCTGCCTGCTGCCGCTAAACCCTGTCGAGTGGCGATCGCAGGCACCATTACCAATGCCCTAACCGGCGACATTGTGCCCCAGGCTGTGGTGCGCATTACAGCGGCTCCAGCGGCCTTTGCCGAAAGGTTAATGGCGTTTTTAGTCGCTGCGATCGCCCCTCAGCCCGATCTGCAGGCCCAATACAGCGACCTAATTGCGGGCTGGAACCAAACCCTGGTTCCCCTAACAACGGCCCAACGGCTGCTTGATCGCCTGGTGCCCTCTCTCGCCCTCACCCGGCCCGACCAAACCACCAGCGGCGGCGATGGCCACTACTGCTTTTTTGATCTACCTCCCGGTCAGTACAGGCTCACGGCTACCTACACGCTGCCCAACCGCTACCACGGGACGGCTTCAACCCCAGTTGACATTGCCCAGAGCGATCGCCGACTGACCTTTACCGAGGCCAATATCGCCATTCGTCTGGGGCCGAGTTCTTGCCCCCTGGCGGTGGTAGGTCACACGCAAAGGTCACTGTCCAGTCAGCCCCTACGGAGGGATAGGGCTGTCGCTGCTGATCCTGCATTTGCCGCTTTGCCTAGGGTTGAAACTCGGTCTCGTTGAGCAGAGCTAGAGCGGTACGCCACACCATGTAGCCGTCTTGGTTGAGGTGTAGCCCATCGGTGGTGAGGTCGGCCCGCAGGTAGCCATCGCCGTTGGCAAACAGCGGGTACAAGTTGAGAAAGTCGGCCCCGGTTTCGGTGGCCACAGCCTTGAGCTGGGTATTAACCGTGCGAATCAGCTCGGGGGGAATGGCCTGGAGGCGATCGCGCCCTTCCCAGGTGGCAGCCTCACCGCCGTGGGGCAAAATCGACTGCACCACCACCCGAGCCTGGGGATGGGTTTGGCGCAGGTAGTTGATCATCATGCGCACGTTGTAGACCAGATCGGCCTCCGAGCCGCCCCAGATTAGGTCGTTGATGCCCACCATAATAAATACCGCCTCGGGGGCTGTGTCGTCTAGCAGATAGAGGCGATCGCGCAGTCCCCACGAGCTTTCTCCCGAAATTGCCTGGTTAAGCCAGGTTTTGCGCCCCGGCAGCATGTCAGCCGGAAACCACAGGGTCAGAGAATCGCCCAGCAAAATATTCTGGCGCGGGGCATCAATGGCGATCGCTGCCTTAGCCTCTGCCGCCAGCAGGGCCACCCACTGCTCGTAGTCAAGACTATGGCGCGGCCCCAAATTGGGCTCAAACGGCGCTACAGGGGTATACGGGTCGGCAGCGAAGGCATTGGCCTGGGGCAACACCGCATCCCCGGCCTGACCCAGCTGCCGCAGCATCACCACAACGGTAATAAACAGCAGCCCGTTCATGACCAGCGAGAGCATCGCCCAGGGAGGAACCCCCTGCAGGCGGTGCAGCACCGAGCGCAGCTGAGGATAGGGTTGAAGCGGTGGGGCCACGGCAATAGTCCTGCGAACCTGGAGATAGAAAAGCTGTGCTCCTAATGGGTCAAATTGTAGATAGATTTTCTCCTATGGACCACTGTTGCAACGAGTTTTTTTAACACGCCCTAACGATCCGCTATAGCCGCCGCCCTTCAGATGGAACCAGTCCTGGATGAATGGCACTGAAATAAGCTCTCGCGGATCGTCAAAAGCCTTGATTTACCGAAGGGTGGGCACTACCCACCAGCCTTAGTTCAGTGCCATTCATCCCTTGCCATTAATCCCCAGAGAAGTCAGCTTAGGGCGGTGACAAGCCCATCGTTATCCCCATCCCCAGGAGCAGTCGGATCAACTCGGTTTACCCTATTTGGGTCAACGCTACAGACGGCTATACATTGAAGCGAAATAGCATCACGTCCCCTTCCTGAACCACGTACTCTTTGCCTTCGCTGCGTACCTGACCTTTGTCTTTAGCGGTGCCCATCGCACCAGCTGCTACCAGGTCGTCGTAGGCCACAGTTTCAGCTCGAATAAAGCCCCGCTCAAAGTCGGTGTGAATAACTCCTGCAGCCTGGGGGGCCACCATCCCGGCGCGAATAGTCCAGGCGCGGGTTTCTTTGGGGCCAGTGGTGAAGTAGGTTCGCAGCCCCAGTAGCTCATAGGTAGCGCGAATCAGCGTCTTGAGGCCCCCTTCTTCGACCCCAAGAGATTCCAGAAAATCTTTACGCTCCTCGTCGTTTAGGTCCACCAGTTCTGACTCTACCTGGGCCGAAATGACGACCACCTGAGCGTCTTCTGCAGCCGCTACGGCCCGCACCTGATCGACCCAGGCGTTGCCGCTGGCCAAATCGTCTTCAGAGACATTGGTGGCATAGATGATGGGCTTGCGAGTGAGCAGCCCCAGGGGCTTGATCATCGCTTCGGCCTCGGCGTCAAGCTCTACCTGGCGGGCGGTTTTGCCTTCGTTGAGCACCGGCAAGATTTTTTCTAGGATAGCCAGCTCAGCCTGGGCCTCTTTATCGGCCCGAGCCAGCTTGCGGACTCGATCGACGCGGCGCTCAAGCTGAGCCAGGTCAGACAGGGCTAGCTCTAGATTGATTACCTCGATGTCGCGCACTGGGTCAACAGACCCCGAGACGTGAATGATATCGTCATCCTCAAAGCAGCGCACCACGTGGACGATCGCATCGACTTCGCGAATATTGGCCAAAAAC
>NZ_JADEXE010000417.1 GCF_015207265.1 Nodosilinea sp. LEGE 07298
GGAGGGGACGGTCTATCTGCTAGGCGGCTAAGGCTGCTGGTGCCCCATCCAGCAGCACCTCGGCGATGGTGATGTCGCGCTTGATGGCCAGGCCATTCAAATACCCGATCGGGTCTTCGGCGTCGAAGTCGGTGCCGTCGAACAGGTGAATACTGCCGCGAGTGAACTTGTCGTCGAGCAGGCCTAGTTCGCGGGCGGCGGTGCTGTAGACATCGACCCGCACGATGCGTTCGAGAATTTCGAGCCAGTTGCGGGGAAAGGGCACATCGCCCCAGCGGGCCAGCTGGGTCATGTGCCAGAGGTGTTCGGTGCGGCTGGGGCGGTTAGCTCCGTTGCCGAAGAACAGGTGGTGGGCGTACTCGCGCATGGGCTTGTCGAGGGTGCAGACCTTGGTGGTGGGGTTGCCCAGGTGAATGTACTCGATTGGGGTGCCTAGGTAGGCCCGCTGGGAGAGAATCTGGCGAATCTCTAGCTCGTTTTCGGGCTCGGCGCAGTAGCGGCAGGCGTCGAGCAGGGCCTTGGTGAGGGCGATGTGGGTGTTGGGGTAGGCGCTGGCCCAGTCTTCACGCACGCCAAGCACTTTGCCGGGGTGGCCGTCGTAGATCTCGCGATCGGTGGCGATGGTAAAGCCCACCTCATCCATGGCGGCGCGCAGGTTCCAGGGTTCGCCGACGCAGAAGCCGTCGATCGCATTGTTCTTCAGGTCCACCACCATCTGGGCGGGGGGAATGGTTTGCAGGGCCAGGTCGCGATCGGGGTCAATGCCGCCCGCCGCTAGCCAGTAGCGCAGCAGCAGGTTGTGCATCGAGGAAGGGTGCACCATGCCCATGCGGTGCTGGGTGTCGGGGGTGCGGCGCAGCATTTCCCGAAACGCGTCGAGGCTGTGCACGCCCTGATCATAGAAGCGGCGCGATAGGGTGATGGCGTTGCCGTTGCGGGTCATGGTCAGGGCCGAAACCACGGGCAGGGGCTGGTTGTTGTGGCCACCGAGGGAAAACCACAGGGGCATGCCCGAGGGCATTTGAGCTGCATCCAGGTACCCCCCGGCGATGCCGTCGACAATGCCGCGCCAGCTGGTTTCGCGCACCAGGTTGACCTCATCCAGGCCGTGTTTGGCAAAGAAGCCTTTCTCTTTGGCGATCGCCACCGGGGCGCACGCGGTCAGCGGTACAAAGCCAATGTCCAGGTTCACTTTCTCCAGCCCGTGGCGGGCGACCACCGCCGTTTTCAGGGCGCGGCGCTTTTTAATCCGCTTTTGCTGATTAAGGAAATAGATAATCTCGCTGCGCAGACTGTAGTAGCTGGGGTGCTCAACCACCTCCATGCGCGCTCTCGGGCGGGGAATATCGACCTCGAGAATATTGCCGATCTCGGCACCGGGGCCGTTGGTGAGCATAACGATGCGATCGCTCAGCAGCACCGCCTCATCGACATCGTGGGTAACCATCACGGCGGTGACGTTGTTTTCGTCGCAGATCCGCATCAGCTGGGTTTGCAGATTACCGCGAGTCAGCGCATCCAGTGCCCCAAAGGGTTCATCGAGCAAGAGCAGCTTGGGGCGAATGGCCAGGGCGCGGGCGATCGCTACCCGCTGCTTCATCCCCCCTGAGAGCTGGTCAGGCCATTTGTCGGCGGCTTGCTGCAAGCCCACCAGGTTGATGTGCTCTTCGACGATGGCGCGGCGATCGCCCTTAGGCAGGTCACCGTAGACGCTGTTCACCGCCAGGGCAATGTTTTCGCGCACGCTGCGCCAGGGCAAGAGGGAATAGTTTTGGAACACCACCATGCGATCGGGGCCGGGTTGGGTGATTTTTTTGCCCTCCAGGGTCAGCACCCCGGAGCTGGGCAGCGACAGACCCGCGATCATATTTAAAAGGGTCGATTTGCCACAGCCCGAGTGACCAATAAACGAGACAAACTCCCCCGTTTTAATCGTTAGATCAATCCCCTTCAAGGCGATATACTCACCGCCATCCGCCAGAGAAAATACCTTATCCACCTGGTCCACTGCAACTAACAAACTCATAGATTTTTCCTCGCGATCGTTGTGATGGATTCCGTAAATCCCCTCCAGGGAGGGGCGAGTCTACCGTAGGGTGGGAAATGCCCACCAAAAACTGTGGCTTAACAGGTTAGATGAGCGGATTTTCTCTAAAGCTCTCAACCCATGGTGGGCAGTGCCCACCCTACTTTCCTCAACCCATTGGGGGCAGTCTAGGCCCAGCGCATTTTTAGGCCCGGTGCATTGCAGCGCACGGATCGGGGTGTTTAGAAAGGATTTTAGGGCCGCGAATGCACCCTATAGATTTCCTTCTTACTTCCGGGCGGGGGCAATCTTCATTTGCAAAAAGGCAATCAGACGATCGAGCAGCAGCCCCACAAAACCGATATAAAACACCGCCAAAATAATCTCGCTGATGTAGTTTTGCTGGTAGGCATCCCAGATAAAAAAGCCGATGCCCACAATTCCCGACATCACAATTTCTGCTGCAATAATCGCCAGCCAGGCTAGACCGATCGCAATCCGCAGTCCGGTAAAAATGTAGGGCAGCGCCGAGGGAAACAGAATATTGAAGTAATAGTCTTTGCGCGACAGCTGGAGCACCTTAGCCACGTTGTCGTAGTCTTCTGGAATCTGCCGCACCCCTTCAATGGTGTTGATCAAAATGGGCCACACGGCGGTAATAAAGATTACGAAAATGGCGGCGGGCTGGTTTTGTTGTAGGGCCACCAGGGCGATCGGTACCCAGGCCAGCGGAGCCACCATCCGCAAAAACTGAAAGATTGGGTAGGTGGCCTTGTTGATCCAGGGGCTAGTACCCACCAAAACCCCAACTGCAATACCAACTACAGCGGCAGCGGTATAGCCCTGCGCTACCCGACCCAGGCTGGCCCAGGTCTGCCAAAACAGCCCCTTATCTAACCCACCCAGGTCGTAAAAGGGGTACAGCAACAGCTCGCGGGTGCGGGTATCGGTCCATAGGCTCAGCGGCCCAGGCAATCGGGTCATGCCTGACCATGACACCAGCTGCCACACCGTCAAAAATACCGCAATGCCAACAATAGGGGGAATTAGGTCCGGGCCGCGCTTTTGCCAAAACTGCTGCACCGAAGCCAGAGCCGGGTTAGGCCGCGTCGGCCTACGAACGGGAGAGTGAGTAACCATAGTTGCTGTACCTGCTGTGGATGGACCGGATCACGAACGGTTTGGAGGAGGAAACCCACCTCGGCCTTTCTTTGGGGAGACTGGCCGAGGTGGGCTGGTTCAGAAACCGAGGCAAGGGGGAATAGGGCTGCTGTTGGCGATGGAGGCCCCATGCGCTCACCTCTGTCATCTTTCTCTGAACCAGTGCTGGGGGGAGGACGTGGAAGACAATTTTGGATTAGCGATTTTGGATTTTGAGATTGGCCACCAGACTGCCAAAATCTAAAATCCAAAATCTAAAATTGCCGCTCCTCCTAGACCCGCTTGATCTTGAGGCTGTTGAGGTATGCCTCGGGGTTGGCGGGGTCAAACTTAACGCCGTCGAAGAAGGTCTCGACGCCTCGCGACGTATCGGCGGGAATGGCGGCGGTAAATCCGGCTTCGGTGGCCGCTTCGCGCCAGATGTCTTCGCGGTTGACGGCATCGACAATGCGCTTGGCGGTGTCGAAGTCGGTGAGCTGGTTTTTGTGGAAGCCCCAGCGCATGCTCTCGGTCAAAAACCACAGGTCGTGGCTCTTGTAGGGGTAAGACACGCTTCCTTTGGGGTCAGTCCAGTACAGGGGGCCAACGTTGATGTCCTTAAAGTCGGCTTTGCCGTCGCCCATGGCGTATTCACCCTTGTAGGGTGGGGTCAAAATTTCTTCAGGAACATTGAAGTAGTTGCGACCCGCCAAAATTTTCACCGCTTCGGGCCGGTTAGCTGGGTCATCCAGCCACTGCTGGCCTTCCATTAACCCCTTCAACAGGGCTTTGGTAGCGTTGGGGTTGGCGTCAACCCAATCGGCCCGAATGGCCAGGTACTCTTCGGGGTGAAAGGCCCAAAGTTCGTGGGTCAAAGCCGACATAAAGCCAATGTCGTCGGCAACGATGCGATAGGGCCAGGGGTCGCCAGTGCTGAAGGCATCCATGGTGCCGTTGCGCATACCCTGCACGGTCTCAGCGGGGGGCACCGCTAGCAGGTCGATGTCGGTGTCGGGGTCAATGCCACCTGCGGCAAACCAGTAGCGAATCCAGAAGTCCTGGTTGACGTTGGGGAAGGTGTGAGCCGCTTTGAACTTGCGGCCCTGGTTGGCCTGAAAGCCCTTGATATAGTCGGCAGCTCCCGAAAGATCGAGCCCCAGCCCTTTACCGGTGTGAATGCCAGAAACAGCAATGCCATTACCCTGGGTTTCGAGCTGGGCCAGCACGTACATGGGTATTTTTTGGCCGTTGGTAATAATGCCTTCGCTAATTAGGTGGGGCATGGGCATTTGCCACTGACCACCGTCGATGCCGCCACCGCTCGATCCGATGGTGACATTGTCGCGAGCTGAGGCCCAGTTGGCCTGCTTAGAGACTTCGACCCCGGTCATGCCGTACTTGGCAAAGAAGCCCTTTTCTTGGGCGATGATCATCGCGGCCGATTCAACGATGGGAATGTAGCCCAGCTTGATGTTAGGGGTCTCGGG
>NZ_JADEXE010000418.1 GCF_015207265.1 Nodosilinea sp. LEGE 07298
ATTGCCGGTCAGATGTTTGATAACGAATATGACTTGGCCATGACCGTCATTGACGGCATGGAAGCGCGTAGTAAAGCTGGAAATTATCAGCTAGAACGTTTTATGTTTAAATGCGCCTAGCTACTTACAGGACAAGCACAAGTTGGCAAGACCTTAACTATTGATACTCAAATTGTAAATTCTTCAGGAGAAGTAATCATAGATTTTGGCAATTTTCCACTTGAAAAAGTGATGTTCAGCCATGATGGATCTCGGTTGAGTGCAATACGGTTACAGAATTCTGGTAGTGGTACTACATTTGACGGTTTTCTAAAATGGGAGTTTGAACTAGATCGTTTGCTTGAAAAGAGCTGTGACTATCTTCAGCACTATCTTAATAGTCCTGTTTTGTCCGAAGAAAATCGAGCTACGTGCGATGCAAATTTTCGGAGTACTGAGTCAGTCAGTCAGTCAGATATTTCTGATTATGAGCTTCTTGACGATCAAGAGAAGACCGTGGATTGGTCCTCACTGCGATGGTTGTTGCCGCAGCGTCAGCCCACTCATGCCCTGCCATCAGATTTGGATAGGGAAAGTGTTGCTACTCAGGCTTTTGAAACTTTGGGTAGTGGTATGGACTTGTCAGGTCTTGGCCTTAGCTCTAGCGAACAATTAATCTTTTTCAGACTTCAAACTCAAGTAAGCGCATGGGATATGGAGGGGTCTCGCAGTAGCCTAAGCCTATTGCAAAATAGCAATAATGCTTGTGTAGCAGCCTTTGCTAACCAACTAACAGATGCTCTTAATCAGCAAGACGGCGAAGGTTTTCGGCAAATCACCCCCATTAAACGGGAGCTGAACGCTCAGCAGGGGTGCAAACTACCGCTGTACCCCTATCCATTTTCGCCGTAGATGCAGATTCCGAGTCGTCTATTTGTAGCTTCTTTGATCAGCTCCGGTTAAGTCTCAGCATCGCCTATGAAAACCATCCTCACATTAGCTGTCAACTCTGATGACATCTCGGTCTTTCCGCTAAACCGAGAAGAAAGTACCGTTAGGGGGCGGGGCTTAGAGCATAACTACAGACGGCAGTTTAAAATCAGCACGGCAGTGTTGTCATGCCTGTTTTGCCAAGTGTCTATACGGTGGAATGCACGGTGATCAATTCAAGGCCTGCTACTTCAATGCACAGGCGATCGCTCTCAACTCGCTAATAATTCCCCCCGGTCCTGAATGCGATCGCACCACTGCTGAGCTAGCACCGCCACCTCCTGGCGCTTGGCCTCATTGGCCCACAACTCAGCCCACCCTATCTTCCACCGGCTCAGCAACCGTTGCAGGTCAACTAAGTCACTGGCAAAGGCGATGTCGGTTTCTAGGTCAATGCCGAGCACCGCCTACTCAATAAAGAACTGACTTTCCCTGACTAGGTGCTGGGCCACCGACTCATCAGTGCCACTGCGGGCCAACACCCGGATGCGCGTCAAGTTCAGCGCCAAACTGTCGAGCTGAGTCGCTCGGTTGGCCTGCAGGTACTGCGCCTTGAGAATGTCCCAATTTATTGCCATTAAACGTCGCCCATCAAAGACTGCACAAGCTGGCGGATATCGTCCCGCAGACCAGAATCTTGAATCATCATCGAACCGTTGTTGGCGCTAGGGCGAATGTTGATCAGCGATTCATAGCCCACTGTTTGGCTAAGCGGAACCAATCTGCGCCCCAGACATAGCGCTGCAGACTGCCATCGTCCAGCAGCGCTAGCTCACAGTCTGCGTGCAACTCGCCTCCTCCAGCCACGATGCGGCGCTCAACATCTACCGCTAGTTTAATGTAAATTCCCAGCGCCTCCAGCATTTGACGTATCTGCTCAGGCTCCGCTCTCTGGCGAATGATATGGATAATAACGCGCTAGCTCATGGTGCTGAACAAGTGTACTGCCATCTACCTCTCTCGGGTGCATCGCTCTTGATTTATGGATTTGTCCAAGGCTCCGCAGCATTACCGGAAACAGGCTCAAAGTGGAGTCTTGCAAACTACTGTCTTTTCGCCGCTGGTTGCTTAAAAGACCTTGCTGATAGATCTGGATGGCCTTCAGGTGAGCATTTGGGTTGCCTCGATTGTGCAACCAGTCTTGAATCAGCTCCAGGTTGTAGCGCACGCAGCGGCTGTTGATCCGCACCCAGTGGACACCCTCAATCCAATCGCCTTGAAGGCGATACTTCTTCAGCGTTGAGCCGCTGAGATTAAGGCGTTCTGAGGCTGTTCGCTTATTGACAAAAAGAAGCATAGCACCCAACTCCTGGGTTAACGACAGGGCCAAGGCCCGAAGCAGAGTTGGTAGAGCGTTGTGGTGCAGCCCCTGATTGGTATGGCAGTTGCACCGTCCTGATGCTGTCATTCTAAGGGAGTCAGCAAGAGCTTAGCTGATTTAATGCTGATTAATTCATGATACTTATTAATGTGTCAGCATGAACAATTGCCCATGAGAATTCCCCCCTTGGCGCTCCTGTTGAGGGCTAGGGGGGAATGGAGATGCAGAATCGGCATCCAGCTGCTATCCCTGTATGAGCGTCCCTTTAGTCATTGAGGATGTCGCCGAGGTCGCCAAGCTCGTCGCCATCCATCGCGACCCCTTGCTCGATATCCATCGGTGCGGGTGCGGAAGTAGAAGGCGGGATGGTCAAAAACCGGCTCGCTCCTCCGCCTTTTACGACTACTACCAACTCCTCCAAGATGGCTTCCAGGCGAGCAGTACTACTCATTGGAGCCGAAGCGCTGACGTTAGCCGTGACTGGACTAGCGATGTGGTAGCGATCGCACAGATCAGCAATCTGCTTCACCAGCCGCTCCACACAATGCCGCGCTATGTCCTGAATCTCCGAGACCGATAGTTCGCCGTGGAACTCCTCAGCCAGGGGACGGTAGAACGCCATCATGGCATCCATCCCTTGCTGTCGGCCCTGATGCCCGGTGAAATGCGGATTGTTTAGCAGATAATTCAGCACCACCGCTGTCGCCGCTGGAAACTGGGCGTTGTAGATGAACTTGACCCGATCTGGATGCGGGTGACTATTTTGACTCATACCCTCACCCCCAATCGATTGACATCGCCAAGCAGCGCCTGGAACAGACCAAAGCCATCGGTCATCCGCATTGGTAATGAGGGTAATTCCACCGCTTCCGGCAGCTGGGCGTTGACCAGTTGGGATAACGCCTCCTGGTGCTCCCAGGCAAAGGATAGACGAGGGACAAACCCCCGCTCCTCAAAGAACTGCCGCAGCGGTTCTCGCATCAGATAAGCCGCTCCACCCGCCAGCACCACATCGCCCTTACCGGTGGCTAGACTTGGCAATAAGTGATCGGTGAAGTGGGATTCCAAACTGGCCAGATATGCCGCTTCCACCTGGGCGATCGCCGCCGCGAAATCCACCGCCGTTCCCTTGGCCACCGAATACTGCTGAGCTTGACGAGTTTCCAAAGCCCTCAGCAGCACGTCGTATTCCGTTACTGATACCCCCGCCGCATTTGCTGCCTTCTCAAACGACTCCCAAAAGCCCGGAAACTTGGAGGTCGATTTAGCCGAGTTCAACGTCCCTGTTTCAAAAGCCAGTTGGGTACCGTTGCGGTGCCCCAACATCTCAATCCAGGTGGTCCGTTGAGCGATGGCCACCCCTGCCTGCTGGAGCAGAGCTTTGCGTTGGACGTAGATGCCATAACCCTCGGGCCGAAAACTGAGGGTCAGATTGACCCGATACTCTGCTGTGTCTTGAAACCGAAAACCTTCCCCCAGAGCCATCAATCGAGATGCGATCTGCTGACAGGTTGCCAATTCGTTAATTGGTAGCAGCACCCAGACTACGGCATCAAAGCGACTGGGCTGTCCCTCAGTTTTAGCGATCGCCCCCAACGCCCCCACGATCCGCTCGGGAGCTTTCAGGCTTTTGTCCTCCTTAAAGCTGTTGTAGTCGAGAAACCGCTGAGCGGCCTTACCCACAAACGTCAATACGTCACCATTGCGGTACCACGCACAATCTTGCGGACGACCTCCAGGGCTAACCGATTCCACCCCAGCTGCCTCGCGCTGGGCCACTTCTGCATTCATCCACAGGGCGTGAGTTTGGCCCTGGCGAAGCTTGTAGAAGAACTTTCCACCTGACTTGCCCAAGTCGCAGGCCAATAAAAGCGTCGGAGCATGAGAATCCATAGGAAAACCTCTTAATCACTGACCTACTTATCAGCATTAATTCAGCTAAATCCGTGCAACTTTGTGAAACTTCGTGAAAAATGCAGTAACACCATCTGAAGAGTGTGATTTTTCGGGAATTATGCTGGCAATGCTGACTGAGTGGAATATAATTTGGTGTATCAGGATGCTGCGCCCCTATCGGGGGCTTCGCGGAGAGGCCACACAGTACGCCAAGGTTTTGGCAAAAACCGGTCAATGGCCCTCCCTCCAAGGTTTCTACCGTTTTCCAAGACGCTATCGCTTTCGCCTCAGGGTGGCGTCGTGTTTTTAACCTCGCTTCTCCATGCTTTCCACAAGCGGGAGCATGTCAGGTTTGCAAGGAGGGTTGAAATAGGTGAGGATGCCAGTGTTGACCTAGCGACCTAACCGATGACCCCCGAGAAAGCAGCCCAACTCAAAACCCACCTTGAGGCTATCGCTGAACT
>NZ_JADEXE010000419.1 GCF_015207265.1 Nodosilinea sp. LEGE 07298
AGCACGGGCAACCCCGGCCCCAGCAACTCCGGCCCCGGAAACCCGCTCTGCGGAGCACCTAGCGCTGCCCTCTGTACCCAGCGGGCGAGTGGTGGTGGCCATTGACCCCGGCCACGGTGGCCGCGACCCTGGTGCGGTCGGCATTGGCGGCCTGCAAGAGAAACAGGTGATTTTTCCGATTTCGCAGCGGGTGGCGGCGCTGCTCGAAGCCCAGGGCGTAGTGGTGGTGATGACTCGGCAGCAGGATACGACCCTGGATCTGCAAGTTAGAGCCGATATTGCCAATCGGGCTCAGGCCAACCTGTTCGTCAGCATTCACGCCAATGCTATTAGCATGAGCCGCCCCGATGTCAACGGTATTGAGACCTACCACTCGTCAGAGAGCGGGCGGCGGCTGGCGGCTACCTTGCAGGCCAGTATGCTGGCGGCGACAGGAATGCGCGATCGCGGCGTCAAGCAGGCCCGCTTCTACGTGCTGCGAGCCACCAACATGCCCTCCGCCCTGGTGGAAGTCGGCTTTGTCACCGGCGCGCAAGATGCCCCCCGCCTGGCCGACCCCGCCTGGCGCGAAACCATGGCCCAGGCGATCGCTCGCGGCATTTTGCAATACCTCCAGTAGGGGCTGTGGCTGTAGTTCAATCCAGCAACTCCTGGAACTGAAGGTAAGCTTAAGGCCTCTAGCGATTTATTGACCTTGCCGCTATGACTAATGAACTCCGTGCCCTTATCTTCGCTGGGCTGGGCACCTTTACTGGCGCATTGATTCAATACTATTTTCAGCGCCGTTCTGCGGCTCAGCAAGAGCGCCGTGAGATCATTGAGGTATACCTACTCCAGCTTCAAAATGCCGTTGAATCTCTCTACTATCGGCTGAATAACCTGCTGGACTGGGGCGGGAAAACCTTCATGGCCGATGATTACTATCGGGCAACGTCCATCTATATTCTTGCTCGGATTCTGGCCCAAGAGAATCTCTTGATTACCCAAGGCATTTACGCCAAACTTAGCTACGACGAGCGTTTCAAGCGCAGTCTCAAGCTCCATCTGCATGCGTTAAATTGTGGCCTAGATGACCAAAATTTTCTGTATTACCATCGGGTTCAACTGGCGGAGATGCTGGTTCGAGAGGGTAAGCTCATTACCTACACAAACTTTCTGGCGCTGCTTGACCAGCAACATATAACTGTGGCTGTGGTTAAAGCAGAAGAATTTATAGTCTCTGCGTCGAACCAGCAGCTAGAGATGCTGCGGCAGCAAGCAAAAACCTTAGTGCTGCTGCTGGAGTTGAAAACTAAGGTGCCCAGTGCCATTACCCTCTCAGCCGTGAACCCTAACCTTGGCTACTGGCAGCCGTTTAAAGCGCGCAGCAGAGAGGCCTGAATGACCTATTGGTTTAATGGACAGCTTCACTCCGGCACCCAATTATCCCTAGCTATTCAAGATCCCGCCCTGTTTTATGGCGCGACGGTGTTCACGACGCTGCGGATCTACAACAACCATCTTGATCATCCTTTGACAGCCTGGGCGGCTCACCAAAAGCGCCTCATCAATGGGCTAAGGGCCTTTAGCTGGCCAGAGCCAAACTGGGATCGGGTGTGTCGGGGCGCTGAGATCTTGCTACATGACTATCCATTGCTGCGCGTAACCTGTTTTCTCGATGGACGAGAACTGGTCACAGGACGCCACTTCCCTCTAGACCTCTGGGATATGCAGGCTGAGGGCGTTACCACCTGGATAGCCGAAGGGGAACTGTATCAGCGACCCCTGCCCGCCTACAAAACCGGCAACTACCTTGGCGCGTGGTTAGCTTTACAAGCCGCCCAGCAGCACGGTGCCCGCGAAGCCATTCTGGTCGATGCTCGGGGTCAGTGGCTCGAAACTAGCACCGGCAACCTCTGGGGCTGGGCTAACGGCCAGTGGCATACCCCCGGTCTAGAGTCGGGTCTGCTGCCAGGAATTGTGCGATCGCATCTGATTGAGCACCTGAGGCAGCGGGGAGAGCGGGTTAAGCAATCTGCCTGGCCACCGGGAGTGATCCAGCGCTTTGAGGTGCTGGCTTACAGCAACTCAGCGGTGCAGGTGGTGCCAATACACACAGTTATTGGCGATCGCAGTAGACTGGAACTTAACCCACAGCACCCCGCCTTAGAGGCTTTGCGGGCTGCATTCAGAGAAAATTGATGGTCAAATTCACATCTATACCAAGTCCAGCTCGGGATCGGTCGGCTTCCTGCAGGCAACACTCCACTTCTGGACTTGAATTAGGTTTAGTTGTCCCATTCCGACAGATGACGTTAACATAAGTTAATATCCTTCTAATTATCACGGCTTATTTAAGATTCAGCCTTAAAGAGCCGTTTCTTAGAAACGGTTCATCCCAAGACGTTAGTGGAGGCATTAGCCCGGTGAACAAACGGTGGAGAAATGCAGGTTTATACGCCCTGCTGGTCGTTGTAGTGATTGCGCTAGCGACCGCTATTTTTGATGGTTCTGGCCCTGAAACCCAGACCTGGCGTTACAGCCAGTTTCTAGACGCGGTACAAAATAACCAGATCGAGCGCGTCAGCATTAGCGCCGATCGCACCCGCGCTCGCTTTACCGACCCCGAAGGCAATGGTCAG
This sequence comes from Nodosilinea sp. LEGE 07298, assembly GCF_015207265.1. Classification (GTDB taxonomy): domain Bacteria; phylum Cyanobacteriota; class Cyanobacteriia; order Phormidesmidales; family Phormidesmidaceae; genus Nodosilinea. Next base: position 2,622 of record NZ_JADEXE010000419.1, read on the forward strand.
GTAATTGTGAACCTGCCTAATGACCAGGAGCTAATTAGCACCCTGGAAACCAACAATGTCGATATTGTGGTCACGCCCCAAAGCAACGACAGCGTCTGGGTGCGGGCCTTTAGCACCCTGCTGATTCCAATTTTGCTGCTAGGGGTACTGTTCTTTGTGCTGCGCCGCGCCCAGAGTGGCCCCGGCAACCAGGCTATGAACTTTGGTAAGTCCAAGGCTCGCGTCCAAATGGAGCCGCAAACCCAGGTCACCTTTGGCGACGTAGCCGGTATTGAGCAGGCCAAGCTAGAGCTAACCGAAGTCGTTGACTTCCTCAAGAATGCCGATCGCTTTACTGCCGTCGGTGCCAAGATTCCCAAGGGTGTGCTGCTGGTTGGCCCTCCCGGTACCGGTAAAACCCTACTAGCCAAGGCCGTTGCAGGCGAAGCGGGCGTGCCCTTCTTCTCTATCTCCGGTTCTGAGTTCGTCGAAATGTTTGTGGGTGTGGGTGCTTCCCGCGTGCGCGACCTGTTCGAGCAGGCCAAGGCCAACGCTCCCTGTATCGTGTTTATCGACGAGATTGACGCCGTGGGTCGTCAGCGGGGCGCAGGCCTCGGCGGCGGCAACGACGAGCGCGAGCAAACCCTCAACCAGCTGCTGACCGAAATGGATGGCTTTGAGGGCAACACCGGTATCATCATCATTGCCGCCACCAACCGCCCCGACGTACTGGATGCGGCTCTGCTGCGCCCCGGTCGTTTCGACCGCCAGGTGGTTGTCGATCGCCCCGACTACGCTGGTCGGCTCGAAATTCTCAACGTCCACGCCCGCGGCAAAACCTTCTCTAAGGATGTCGATTTGCAGAAGATTGCCCGTCGCACCCCTGGCTTTACCGGGGCCGACCTGTCCAACCTGCTAAACGAGGCCGCTATTTTGGCCGCCCGCCGCAACCTCACCGAAATTTCGATGGATGAGGTTAACGATGCGATCGATCGCGTCTTGGCTGGTCCCGAGAAGAAGGACCGCGTGATGAGCGAAAAGCGCAAAGAGCTGGTCGCATATCACGAAGCCGGTCACGCTCTAGTCGGTGCGCTCATGCCCGACTACGACCCTGTACAGAAAATCAGCATCATCCCCCGCGGTCGGGCTGGTGGTCTAACCTGGTTTACCCCCAGCGAAGACCGTCTGGAGTCGGGTCTGTACTCTCGCTCCTATCTGCAAAACCAGATGGCCGTGGCCCTGGGTGGCCGTATTGCTGAAGAGATTATCTTCGGTGAAGAGGAAGTTACCACGGGTGCTTCCAACGACCTGCAGCAGGTCGCCCGCGTTGCCCGCCAGATGGTTACCCGCTTTGGCATGAGCGACAAGCTGGGTCCGGTGGCCCTCGGTCGCCAGCAGGGCAATATGTTCCTGGGCCGCGATATTTCCGCCGAGCGCGATTTTTCGGAAGAAACTGCCGCCACCATTGACTCCGAAGTGCGTGGTCTGGTTGACCAAGCCTACACCCGCGCCAAGCAGGTGCTCATCAACAACCGCAACGTGCTCGACCAGCTGGCCAATATGCTGGTAGATAAAGAAACCGTGGATTCTGAAGAGCTTCAGATGCTGCTTGCCACCAACGATGTCAGCATGGCTTCGATCGTGTAAAACGGGTTGGTTCTGGCTTAGTTAAAGCCAAAAAAGGGATGCCCAAACTTGGGCATCCCTTTTTTATTCGAACGTTAGGACAAGTGAGGTTTTGCCGAGAAAAGAGCTACATGAGTGGCTCCTGGTAGTCTGCTAGTAGGTGAAATAAGAAAAGCAGCGAGGAATTTTATCGTTGTCTCTCTGCCGCTCTATTAAAAGAAACAGCCCAGCGCCGTTGTTTTTCTGAGTGAAATCAGTGTTTTGCATCCGTAAAATCAGTGACTTAGGTCACGCAAAGGTGGAATGGAATATCGCGGGAAAAGCTGGTGGGCAGCGCCATTCATCCCTTAGCTGGTGATTAGTGTCGCTACCAATCGCATTGGAACGCCGCTGAGGGTGGTGGCCCTAGTAC
>NZ_JADEXE010000420.1 GCF_015207265.1 Nodosilinea sp. LEGE 07298
GCCCCCACCAGTAACAGCCCCCCTCCAGCAATCAGCGATAGGATGGCAACGGTCATGCTTGCAAGCTCTCTCTGTAAACACTCTGATGAACGGGGCTAAAACAGGGCCTGCCCCGAACAAGGTCAACCTAATGGTCAAGGGATTTCATACCATCTGATCACAGTAGCGCTTTTTTTAACTCCCTATACAGTAGTTTGCTAGCGTATCCATGAAGTAAGCCCGATCGCTGGAATAGGTTTTTCCCTGCTGCCTTCCACTCGTCGCGTTTCCTTCCCAGCGTCTTAGCGTGTTCGCTGCTGGCTGTCTTGGTTTCGATCTGCACGGTGGCCCATTGCCAAAATGTGACCCGGCAAAACTTGCACCCTATGGGCCTCTTCTTTTCCTCATGACTTTTTCGATTCCTCCCTGGCGATCGCTGTTTCGTCGGTGCGATGCCTCCAGAGGTACCGCTACGGGGCATGTCCACAGCTGCGCCTAGAGCTGCCTTGAACTGGGCTAGTGAGTGATTGTGAGTCCTCCATCTTCCGTTAGAGCTGAGGCGCTTGCTAATGCGTTCTCTCCCTCCCTCGTCTAGAAATTTGCTGAATGGGTAGATCCGGGTCAGCCAGATCGCTTTCATGCTCTGACCGAAGCAAAGGGCATCCATTGCCTGAATGTAAGCGGCGTAATCACCTCGTTTTAACTCGTCATCGATCGCGGCCTCTATGGTGCCGATCGCTCTTTCGACCTCTAGGAGCTGCCTTGCAACTAGGCGGGTGTAGCTGCTTATGCCTATCCCGCAGCTTGGCGGCTGCTCGATGCGTTTACCCTGCGATCGCCGCTTGCCTCCTTCATATCGCGTCTGCCACATCTTCACCCCACGTTCGGAGGGGTCGCCTTCGCCCGCCAGCCAGAGTATTAGCCCGCACGATCCACCGCCCCACTTCTTGTTGCTGTCGAATTCCATCGCCTCGGGGAACTCGGCGGCTAGGTTCTGCCTGAGCCTTGCGATCGCACCGTTGCGCTGGTTCATGAGGCTGTGTCGTTGTAGCCACTGCTGCCGCAAAAGCTCAATTTCTGGGGTGGTTTCTGGTATGAAAGCCTCTCTTTCTCTGTGCTTTTCTAGGCCATAGGCCGCGATCGCCAGTGCATCAAAGTGATCATCTTTTTGTAGCTTCGCCTCTGCCCTGTAAACCGCTAAGCGCCTGCCTGCAACCTGTCTAATATCTATCCCTTTGGCCCTCATGAAGTGCCTTATCGCTGTCTCGTAGCGCCCTCCCGAGGGTTCAAAGACAATCAGATCGGGCTCTAGGGATGCGATCGCCTCTAAGTCTTCCGTCTTGGGCTTTATGTGCCAGTAAACAAACTCTTTTGAGCGGGTAAATTCTGCTAAATTCTGGGGCAATTCCTCTAGCATTACGCAAGTCGCAACGCCCTTGGAAATGTCCATTCCGATAACTTTCATACTGTCACCCTAAAACTACAAACCCCGACTAATGCCGGGGTGTAATATCGTCTTGTGGTCTTGAACTTTTAAAACAGCAAGTGCTATCGTTACGGTTCACAAACTGCCGATATTTAAGGGTGGAGCTATCGCATAGATTGAAAAATGCCGAGCTGTCGAATACTTTCAGGACTGCTGTAAGTTTTGGAAGCTTAGCGATCGTTCAGTATGAAAACAGCTCCTCCCTACGGTATGGGGTTGGAAGCCAAACCGCTAACCCCCGGTGGGGGTTTTCAGCCCTGGCTAGAGGCCTCATCAGGCGGAGTAGTCAGCGGGTAGAAATGGATCGTTGTCGCCGCTCCACCCTGGGCCTGGGGGGATGATTGTAGTTTCTGGTTCTGCCCCTGTCTCGATGGTGGTGGGGGCTTTGCTGTCGGCTGTCCAGTCGCCTACGTAGGTCATCTGTAGAGCTGTCGCGTGGGCCTGGAGTATTTGCTGTTCGTGTACTGCCTTGGCGATTCGTCTAAGCCGCCCTAGCTCTAGGAGTTGGCAGCCTTCTAAGATTTTTTCTGTTAGCGCTTCTCTCATAAAACCTTCCTTTGCAGTTCCATAAATTCATGCAGGGCACGAATGCGATCGCTTACATCGTTGACCCCACAAGCGGGCTTTTCCTCAATCAGCCAGATCAGCTCTGTAAGTTCTGCTTTGACCATCTCTCGCCAGTCGTCGCCGACTTCTACGGCTAGATAATCGCCGTCCTCTTCCATTGCTAGAACCTGGGTAAAATTGCCTCTGGTCGGTTGATCACTGGGGCTCTCGGTATGTTGTCCCAAATGTTCGCAGGTGCTGGCTCTGGGCCTGGTTCTAGCTGTGGCCTCGGTGGGGCCTCTGGTGTGCCAAGTGCTTCTACCTGCATTCGGGCGACATCTAGGCCGACTTGGATCATGTTGCGGCTGCATCTGATAGTGACCTCGACTACTTCTTGGGTGCTGTCTTGAATGGTGTCGACTGAGAATGTCTGCTGTTCACTCATGGCGGTTATTCTGTAGGGGTGGCCACCCCGTAGGGTGGCCGTGAACATGGTTCTTTTGGTTCTGTGTTCTTTGGTAGCAGGGCGGGGGGAGTGCGTAAGCTGGTAACTCTTGGCTCCCCTGGCTCAGCCTTATAGGCGGGTGCGTCTGCGGTGGGCGGGTTGTCCTGAGTGAGAGGTTTGCCCTGGCCTGTGCCGCTGCTATCCGGTAATTCTTCTACCTATCCGGGGGGGTCGTTGCCCTGGCCCCCAATCCGTGACCCGTGCCGGTGGCTTAGCTTTGAATGTCGAGCTGGCTAGATCGAGCGATCGCATACCTGATCTGGTTGCCGGGGTCTATCTTGACTAACTCGCTATAGAGCACAGCTGCTTCGGTGCGGCCAATGGCTTCGGCGATGACCATGTTTGGCTGTAGGCGTAGGTCAATTAGGGCGTAGTCAAACTGCTTTCCAGCGCTGATGATTACGGCGTATTCGCCCTGGGTGTCGATTTCCTCCATGGCATGTTTAAGGGCATTGGCTACGGCATTGACCCGACAGCGGGCGATGGCCTCTGAGAATTTCTGCTCTTTGAATAGAACGACGTAGGCCAAATCTGGCCTAACTACCTGGCTGGTGTGAGCGGCCTGGGTGGCGAGTGCGGGCATAGACTCAACTCCTATAGGTGGTTAGCACGGCCAGCCAAAGGGCGGCGGTGCGGGGGAAGAAAGCGACTCCCCTTTGGGGACACTCCGTGAACGCCCATTGGGAATATCTGAGCGTTGGCGCAGCCTCCCCTAGGGAATCGTGTCTGTCTAGCGATATACGTATCATTTTTATAGTCGCTATACTATACGTATAACACGTGTAGTTGTGTTCCGTTGCCCTAAAATCGGAGGTGATACGTATATGGGAGCCACAAATGGCAAGAAAACCAAAGCTGACGCTGACGGTCAGCGAAGAAGACAAGCGACTTCTGGAACAGAAGGTTCAGCTGCTGGGGTATCGGTCGATCTCGGAGTACGTGTCGAGGATGGCTCGGATGGAGGATTCAAATCTAGAGGAGGTGTGTCTGGGGGAATGATTCGGCAAGAGCTTGCTGAGGCCCGAGCGGAACTGCCTGACATCGATCAGCAGATTAAAGCCCTTGAGATTCAAATCGCCCTGCTCCGCAAAAAGCGGCAGGCCAAGCTGACCAAAATCGAGCGCTATCAAGCTCTTGCCGATCAACTAGATTCTGTGATTCGTGATAACCCTTAGCCTCTGCGGCTACGTTGGCAGGGGCTTTGTTTTGTTTGGAAATTGGCTAGATCTGGGCGATGGGGTACCGTAAACTACACCCCACCCACCCTTACAAGCGGATCTCTATGAGCACCCAAACCAGCACGGGTACGGCCTGGGCGATGGTTGTTGCCTATCCTTCCCACGGCAAACGCTATTACCGCTTCATGGCTGGCCTGGGCGATTCCCCTCTGGGGACACTTCGTGAACGCATCGACACGCAACGCCACATCCCCGGTGGTGCCTGTGGCACACCTACAGCTGAGGCGCGGGCCTCTGAGGTGGGGCGGTGGCTGCGCCTGGGACGGAGTACCAAAGATGTACTAGGGCTGATAAATTCGTGGGGCCGCGCTTTCCCCTCTGGGGACGCTTCGCGAACGACAAGCTCAGCGACCGGTAAGTCTTCCGCAAGTAGCTGATATGCCAATGGATCGCGATCGCTACTCTCCTGAGTGGCCCAAGATTTCCCGCCAGGTGAAAGAGGCGGCGGGCTGGTGCTGCTGCCGGTGCTCCCGTCCGTGCCGAATGCCGGGGGAGTCGTTGGAACAATTTGGCGCGCGGGCGATCGCTTTGGGCTGGGGCCTGGAGCTGCACAAACCGGGGCGCTTTGTGCTGACGGTCGCGCACCTCAACCAAAATCCTAGGGACAATACGCCTGATAATCTGGCTGCCCTGTGCTCGGTTTGCCACATCAATCACGATCGCCCCTACCTGCTGCACAACCGCAGGCGCAAACGTGAGCGGGCGGGGCAGCTAAACCTGATCGAACCCCCAGCTCTGCCGGTGGTGCCCGCTGGCCTGGGCCTCGACCCTGAACAACTACAGCCGCCATTCTGGGGCTAGTCTTTTGAGGCGGACGTTTAGGGACTATTTCTGCGAGCTAGGGAGCGGGGGAGCAGGGGAGCTAGGGAGAGG
>NZ_JADEXE010000421.1 GCF_015207265.1 Nodosilinea sp. LEGE 07298
GGATGCTATCGCATTTTCCGCTGATGGAAAATTCTTGGCGGCGGGGGGGCAATCGGGTACTGTGTCGATTTGGCGGCTGGCGGCAGACGCGGCTGAACGGCTGACTGAGCTAGAGAACCCCAGAGTTTGGGTCGATCGCCTGCGGTGGCACCCCCGCTTACCAGAGCTGGCCTTTAGCCTGGGACGCTATGCCCAGGTTTGGGATGCGGTCGATCAATCGGTGGTGGCAACGCCAGCGTATGAGGCGTCGTCGGTGCTGGATTTGGCCTGGCACCCCAGCGGCGACTACCTAATCTTGGCGGGCAATCTGAGCGTGAAGACCTGGCGGCGAGACGATTGGTACGACGATCCAGAGATTCGAGAAACCGCAGGAGCCAGTGGTGCGCTCGCCATTTCTCCCGACGGGCAATACCTGGCCTCAGGCAACAACGATCGCACCCTGCTGGTATGGGAATGGGACAACCCCTATCCCTGGCAAATGCAGGGGTTTCCGGGTAAGGTGCGGCAGTTGGCCTGGTCTGCCGTACAGGCGGGTTCACCACTGCTGGCCTCTGCTAGCGCCGAGGGTGTCGTGGTATGGGCCAAAGCTGAAGATGCCGGTGAGGGCTGGACATCACATCTGCTAGATCTGCACAGCGCTCCGGTCACAGCGGTGGCGTTTCAGCCCCAATCAACCCTGCTGGCCACCGCCGCTAAAGATGGTTGGGTTTGCCTCTGGCAGCAGTCTACCCAGGCGGCCCAAATTCTCGAAGGAGCAGCCGACGGGTTTTCGACCCTGGCCTGGTCGCCCCAGGGCAAGTACCTGGCGGCGGGAGGCTGTGGGGGTGAGGTCATGGTATGGGCGCGAGTGATGACGGGGAAGGGATTTGGGTAAGGGGGACGGTGCAATGTACACGGTACAAGGCTCAAAGTCGTATACCCTATACCGCCAGCCGTATACCGTCCGTCACACCTCACACTGATCGCAGACCCCAAAAAATTCCAGCGTGTGGTAGTAAATCCGAAACGAACTTGCTCCCTGGAGCTGCGCCTCTAGTTCTTTCACCGGGCAGGTATCGACGGGCACTGAGACGCCGCACTGCAAGCAGGTGAGGTAGTGGTGGTCATGCTCCACGGCGCTGTACAAGGTTTCCCCGGTCAGCGTCACCCGATGCTGCACCAGCCCCAGCAGCTTCAGCGCATCTAAGGCGCGGTAGATGGTCGCCAAACCGATGGGCTGCTGGCGGCGCATCAGGCCATGGAGCGCCTGGGCCGACAAAGGCTGGGACTGATGTTGCAATACGTCTAATACCGACTGTTGCCCTGCGGTTAAGCGCGGTTTTGGCGGCCCCTTTGAGGTGGCTTCAGCAGGACTTTCAGCATCTTGTTTCAAAATCATGGTCGCGATCCACAGCAAGATAGGGTAGGATACTCAGGAATGATAATCATTATCATATTGCAAGACTATGGTTCTGTCTCCCTCACCTGTTCCACTGGCGGATATGGCTGATGCTGCGTCAGATGTCGAACTGCCTCTGGTACACCGCCCCCGTCGCCTGCGCCGCACTGAGGGTCTGCGCCGCCTAGTGCGCGAAACCCGTTTGACTGTAGATGACTTGATCTATCCCCTGTTTGTGATGGAGGGGACTGGGCAGCGGCAGGAGGTAGCCTCCATGCCAGGCTGCTTTCGCTATTCGCTGGATCTGCTGCTGGAGGAACTTCAGGAGGTAGTGGGGCTGGGGTTGGGTGCGATCGCCCTCTTCCCCCTGATCCCCGACGCCCAAAAAGACAACGCAGGCACCGAGAGCTACAACCCCACCGGGCTGATTCCCCAGACCGTACGCGCCATCAAGCAGGCCTTCCCCCAACTGCTGGTGATTACCGACGTCGCCCTCGACCCCTACAGCAGCATGGGCCACGACGGCATTGTGGAAGATGGCGAAATTCTCAACGACGAAACCGTGGCGGTGCTGGTCAAGCAGGCCCTGGCCCACGCCGAAGCCGGAGCCGATATGGTTGCCCCCTCCGACATGATGGATGGCCGCATTGGGGCCATTCGCCAGGCCCTCGACGCCGAGGGCTGGATCAACGTCGGCATTCTCGCCTACTCCGCCAAGTATGCCTCTGCCTACTATGGCCCCTTCCGCGACGCTCTAGAAAGCGCCCCCAAGTTTGGCGACAAAAAGACCTATCAAATGGACCCCGCCAACGCCGCCGAAGCACTCAAAGAAGTCGATCTCGACATTGCTGAAGGGGCCGACATCGTCATGGTCAAACCCGCCCTGGCTTACCTCGACATTATCTGCCGCATCAGACAGCACACCAACCTACCCGTCGCCGCCTACAACGTCAGCGGCGAATACGCCATGGTCAAAGCCGCCGCCGCCCAGGGCTGGATCGACGAGAAGACCGTGATGCTCGAAACCCTAACCAGCATCAAACGCGCCGGAGCAGATGTGATTTTGACGTATTTCGCTAAGGATGCGGCGAAGGCGATGAGCGGTGAACGGTAAGAGGTGAGCGGTGTAGCCCTCTTTCCTCCACAAGCCGAAAGCCGTAAACCATATACCCCTCTTCCCCCCGCTAACCGCTAACCGTAAACCGCATACCCTTTCAGGAGCTTCCCCATGCCCCAACTTTTTCCATTCCGTCGAACGGCCTTGCTACTCGCCTCTTCCGTGGCCGTTGCCTTGGGTAGCTGCGCTTCAGGCACTACAGATGTTGCCGACACTGAAGCGCCCGATGGTGCGATCGCAACGGACTTGACGGTAATGACAACAATTTTGCCGATTACGCAGTTTACCAATGCGGTGGTGGGCGATCGCGCCGAAGTTATCCCTCTGATGCCGACCGACGTAGACCCCCACGATTTTCAGGCTAGCCCGGCTGATGTGCAGGCGTTAGTTAATGCCGATGTGCTAGTGAAGAACGGCCTGGAGATGGAGTTCTTTTTGGATGACCTGATCGCCAATGCCGAGAACTCAGACCTGGTGATCATTGACTCTAGCGAGGGGATTGCGGTGCTGGCGAATGAAGCGGTGGAGGGCCACAGTCACGGCAAGGCTGACGATGACGGCCATGACCACGATCATGATCACAGCCACGATCATGATCAGGAGGAGGCTGGGGCAACTGCCGCCGATCATGAGCATGAGGAGGCTGGGCACCACCACCACGGTGAAAACAACCCCCACGTCTGGCTCGACCCCAAGCGGGCCATTCAGCAAGTGGAAAACATTCGCGACGGCATGATTGCCGTGGACCCCGAGGGCGAGGAGATCTATACCGCCAATGCGGCGGCCTTTATTGCCGAGTTAGAGGCGTTGGATGCGGAGATTACGGAACAACTGGCCCCCTTTGCGGGACAGACCTTTGTAGCCTTCCACGACTTTGCCCCTTACTTTGCTGAGAGCTATGGCTTGGCAGCAGAATTTTTGGTAGACGTGCCCACGGTCAGCCCGGCCCCTGAGGATGTGAAGCGGGTGATGGATACGGTGCAAGCGTCGAACTTGAAAACCATTCTGACAGAGCCCACCGCTGGGGAGGATGCCTTCGGTGCCATTGCCAAAGATATGGGCGTTCAAGTGGGGATGTTTGACCCGATTGAAGTGGGCGGCCCCGAGGCCGTACAGCCTGAGTACTACCTGAATACCATGCGCCAAAATGCTGCTAACCTGGCGGCATCCTTTGAGACCTCTACCCAGCAGTCTTGGCTGCCGCTGTGGCCCACTCAAGCGCCTCAGCCCCTGGCCGTGGTGCCTGTGGGTCTGCGGTTTTAGGAGGGGCGGCCTTGAGCACAGCAGTTTTGGCCGTTGAGGGGCTGACGGTGTACCGCGACAACTACGCCGCCGTGCAGGATGTCTCCTTTACCCTCGAAGCAGGCACCGACACCGCCATCGTTGGCCCCAACGGTGCCGGGAAGAGCACGCTAATTCAGGCCATTTTAGGCGTTCTGCCCCGTCGGGCGGGAGAGGTGGTGCTCATGGGCCACGCCCTCAGCCCCAGGGGAGTGTTGCTAGGGAAGGTGCGGCAGCAGATCGCCTACTTGCCCCAAAACTTTCTCTTCGATCGCCGCATCCCCATCACCGTCAACGAACTCGTTGCCCTCGGCTGGGACGACCTGGGGCCACAGTTGCCCTGGGCCAACCACTACTCCCGTCGCCTTGCCGTCCGCCAGGCTCTCGATCGCGTCGATGCCCTGCACCTAGGTTCACAGCCCATTGCCCGCCTCTCCGGCGGCGAAATGAAGCGGGCTCTGCTCGCTTACTGCCTAGTGCGCCCCCGCCGCCTGCTAATTCTCGATGAAGCCCCTGCCGGTCTTGACGCTTTAGGCGAAGCGGAGTTCTACCAATTGCTCTACCAGCTTAAACAAGACCAGGGTTGGGCCATTCTGCAAATCTCCCACGACCTGGATATGGTGCGTAAGCACTGCGATCGCGTCCTCTGCCTCAACCGCTCCCTCCGCTGCCAGGGCACCCCAGACTATGCGCTGTCGCCCGACAATCTGGTTTCGGTATATGGGTCGGAGTTTGTGCGATATCGACATCAGCATTGAAGAAGGGTTCAAGGTGCAAGGTGCGAACCGTAACCCGTGAACCTTAAACCTTGCACCGTAAACCGTAAACCCCAAACCCCCCATGCC
>NZ_JADEXE010000047.1 GCF_015207265.1 Nodosilinea sp. LEGE 07298
GGAGGGGACTACGCCCATTTGGAGATGGTTTCGGCAAGGCGCAATCGCAGCGTTTCCACCGCAATTGTCTCTAGCATCTCCATGGCAAAGGCGTAGATTAGCAGCCGCTGGGCCTGGGGGGCGCTAATGCCGCGACTTTGCAGGTAGAAAATCTCGTCGGCCTGGAGCTGGCTAACGGTGGCCCCGTGGGCGCACTTGACGTTGTCAGCGACAATTTCTAGCTGAGGCTTGGTGTCAACTCGCGCTTTGTCAGAGAGCAGCAGGTTGCGGTTGAGCTGGCTAGCGCTGGTGAGCTGAGCTTTTTGCGCCACCGCCATACGTCCGTTAAAGACGCTGTGGGCGTGGTCATCGACGATGACTTTGTGCTGCTGCTCGACTACTCCGTGGGGATGGCTGAGGGCAACCAGGCTATGGGTGTCGATGTGCTGATTAGCGGCGATCGCCCCTAGCCCATAGATTTTGGTGGTGGTTTGCTCACCCGTCTGGTAGATCTCCCAGTTGTGGCGGGCCAGTCTGGCTCCAAAGTCTACGGCGGTGCCAATGTACTGGCTATCGCGGGCCTGGGTGACAACGGTTTTGCCAATATTGAAGGTGCCTGCGCCCTCTCGCTGAATGCGGCTGTGGGTCAGCTGGGCATTGGCATCGAGCCATAGCTCGGTGACGGCGTTGGTAAAATGGGGCGCAGCAGATGGTCCCCAAAAGTCTTCGATTAGAGTGAGTGCGCTACCCGACTCGGCTACCACCAGGCAGCGGGGCTGGGCCATAAGGGCCGTTTCCTCGGGCTGAGACAGGTAGATGACTTGAATTGGGGTTTCAACTACGGTGTTGCGGGGTAGCCAAACCACCACCGCATCCTGAAAGCCCACGGTGTTGAGGGCGGTAAAGACTTCGTGGTGACCACTGGCCTGGGCGAGGCGATCGGTAATCTGAATGTCGGGGTGATTGCGCAGGGAGCCTACTATGACCCCCTCGGGCAGGCTTTCTAACTGAGACAACGCTGCGCTGACCCGCCCGTTAACCACCACAACCTGGGCACCAGCGGACTCTGGCAAACGCAAATCAGCAACATCGGCCTCGCTAACCGAAGATTCTCCGGCGGCAGCAAAGTCGATGGCGAGTAAGTCTGTCAGGTCAGTAAAGCGCCAGTCTTCGTCGCGGGCAGACGGGAAAGCGTGCTCGTTGAGCAGGGCTTCGGCCCGCGATCGCATCGTCTCCAAGGCTAGCTCTTGAGGCACGGCAGCCTTCACTCGCTGCACCAGCCCCTTCAAGTAGGCATCACGCTGGTCAGCCGTCATTCTGGCGCGCACTTCAGCCATAGAACTCGTCATTACGCCGTCACCCCCGTCCGAAATTCTTTCATCACCCACTCGTAGCCGCGCGACTCTAGCTCTTTGGCCAGGTCTTTGCCGCCGGTGGTAATAATGCGGCCATCGGCCATTACATGCACGTAGTCGGGCACGATGTAGTCGAGCATCCGCTGGTAGTGGGTAATCAGCACCACGGCATTGTCGGGGGTAGATAGCTGGTTCACGCCACCGGCTACGGTTTTAAGGGCGTCAATATCCAGGCCCGAATCGGTTTCATCGAGGATGGCTAGGGCAGGCTCTAACAGCGCCATTTGCAGAATTTCGTTGCGCTTTTTCTCGCCGCCTGAGAAGCCCTCATTGACGCTGCGATCGAGAAACGAGGCGTCCATTTTCACGACGTCCAGCTTTTCTTCAATCAGGTCGTCGAAGTCGAATACGTCGATTTCGTCTTCGCCCCGAGCCTTGCGGTGGGCGTTAAAGGCCACCCGCAAAAAGTCGCGGTTGCTCACCCCAGGAATTTCGAGCGGGTACTGAAAGGCAAGGAAGATGCCAGCGGTGGCGCGATCGTGGGGGTCCAGCTCTAGCAGATCCTGGCCTTTAAAATGAATATCTCCACCCGTAACTTCATAGTCGGGGTGGCCCGCCAGCACCTTCGAGAAGGTGCTTTTGCCCGAACCGTTGAGGCCCATAATGGCATGAATTTCTCCGGCCCTCACCTCCAGGTTAAGGCCCTTGAGAATCTCGGTGCCGTCCACATTGGCGCGGAGGTCGCGCACAGAAAGAATAATGTCGCTGTTCTCGTTAATCATAGTTTCCCTATGGGATGGGCACCGCCCACCATGCTCCTAACTGCGCTTCAATTTTGGATTTTTGATTTGCGATTTTGGTCTTCGTAGGGTGGGCACTGCCCACCACCCACCTCGCCAAATTACCTTCTCACTGGGGCAGACCTCTCCGATTCAGAGATTCTCGATTGGTGGGCAGTGCCCACCCTACCAGGAATTCCAGATCCCTTTCCCCAGGGAGAGGGGTTGGGGGTGAGAGAAACAACCCATGAACCCGTCTACCCCACTGTGTTTTCGAGCTTCAGGGCCAGCAGCTTGTCGGCCTCGGCGGCAAACTCCATCGGCAGCTTGTTGAACACGTCGCGACAGAAGCCGCTGATGATCATCGACACCGCATCCTCTGGCGAAATGCCCCGCTGGGCAAAGTAGAAGAGCTGATCTTCCCCAATTTTGGAGGTGGAGGCTTCGTGCTCGACCTGGGCCGTGCTGTTCTGCACCTGAATATAGGGGAAGGTGTTGGCGCTGGAGGTATCGCCAATCAGCATCGAGTCGCACTGGGAGTAGTTGCGTGCCCCCTCGGCTTTGGGTCCAATTTTGACCAGGCCCCGGTAGCTGTTCTTTGACTTCGCTGCCGAGATGCCTTTAGAAATAATGGTGCTGCGGGTGTTTTTGCCCACATGCACCATTTTGGTACCGGTGTCGGCCTGCTGCATGTTGTTGGTCAGCGCCACCGAGTAGAACTCGCCCACGGAGTTGTCGCCTACCAGCACACAGCTGGGGTACTTCCAGGTAATGGCAGAGCCCGTTTCGACCTGGGTCCAGGAGATTTTGGAGTTCTTGCCAGCGCAGAGACCACGCTTGGTGACAAAGTTGTAGATGCCGCCCTTACCGTTCTCGTCGCCCGCGAACCAGTTTTGCACGGTGGAATAGTTGATGCTGGCATCATCCATGGCGACCAGTTCAACGATCGCGGCGTGGAGCTGGTTACTGTCGTACATGGGAGCGGTGCAGCCCTCCAGATACGTCACAGAACTGCCTGATTCCGCCACAATCAGCGTGCGCTCAAACTGGCCTGAGTCGCCATTGTTAATGCGGAAGTAGGTCGAGAGATCCATCGGACACTGGGTGTCTTTGGGGATGTAGACAAACGACCCGTCGCTAAACACTGCCGAGTTCAGCGCTGCAAAGTAGTTGTCGCCAATCGGAACCACCGTACCCAGGTACTTCTCGACCAGGTCGGAGTGCTCCTGTAGCGCTTCAGAGATCGAGCAGAAAATAACCCCCGACTCTGCCAGCTTTTCTTTATAAGTGGTGGCGATTGAAACGCTGTCAAAGATGGCGTCGACAGCTACGTTGGCCAACCGCTTTTGCTCCGAGAGAGGAATCCCCAGCTTCTCGAAGGTTTCGAGCATCGTCGGGTCAACCTCGTCCAAACTGCCCAGCTTTTTGGCCTGGGTCTTGGGGGCCGAGTAGTAGATGATGTTTTGGTAGTCGACGGGCGGATACTTAACGTTGGGCCAGGTCGGCTCGGCCATAGTGAGCCACTTGCGGTAGGCCCGCAGGCGAAACTCCAGCATAAACTCCGGCTCATTCTTCTTGGCCGAAATCATCCGTACCACGTCTTCGCTGAGGCCGCGAGGAATGACGTCGGCCTCAATGTTGGTGGTAAAGCCGTACTTATAGGGCTGGCTAACAAGGGACTGAACGGAAGCACTCATGATGCGACTCTCTAGAACGGACGGCAGGGTAGCGAAGTAAACTCGGCGGGCCAAAGCCCTAGCACTGACTGGCTAACGTTAATACTTACTGGTTTCGGTGCGAATAGTATCGAAGTCGATGTCTTGCTGCTCACCCGCGAATGGGTTGTCGGGAGTCAGGAAGAGCATGCAGTGGCATTCTTTGCGCTCTTGCATGGGCACGCAGGGGCAGTTCCAGTAGATAGTTTTGACCTCGGCCTCTTTGTCTTCGTAGTGGCGGCAGGGGCACAGGGGCGAACCAAAATCGTCTTTGTGCTTGGCTAGACCTTCCAGCACTACGGCCGTAACGCCGGGGTCGGAGCAGAAGTAGGTGCCCGTACGCTTGGCGTAGCTCTGGGCAAAGTTGCGCATCAGCTCTAAGTTTTTGTCGGTGGCCTGGTTGGTTTTGGTGTCAGTCATTACAAGATTAGTACGCTACACAGCCCAATAATTTTATACAATTAAAGCAACATTTAAGTTGTCTAACTAGATTTTAGACTAGTTTAGCAACATAAAGGTTGTCAAAGTAGATTATCTCTCGATGGGCTGGTCTAATGCCTGACCCAGATAGGTATGGTCTATGGGGCAACTCGTGCAACGTTCTCTAATGTCTCGGTGGGCCAACGCCATGACCTCTGTGCAGCAACCCTCTACATCTACTAAAGATGACATTTTGGTATACCTGCTTAGGCAGGGCGAAGCCACAGCCCACGATATGGCCGACCATCTTGAGCTGAGTACCCAGGCCATTCGTCGCCACCTAAAAGATCTGGAGGCTGAGGCGCTGATTGAGCATCGGGCGGTGCAGGAGGGTATGGGACGGCCCAACCATCTATACCAGCTCAGCGCTAAAGGGCGCGATCGCTTCCCCGCCAAGTACGACGAATTTGCCATTTCGCTGCTCGATACCCTGGCCGCTACCCTGGGCCAAGACGAAGTGGGTACCGTGCTACGCAAGCAGTGGGAGCGTAAGGCGCTGGAATATCGCGATCGCATCGGCACCGGCAGCTTGGCTGAGCGGGTAGCGCGGCTGGTGCAGATTCGCCAGGCCGAGGGGTATATGTCTGAGTGGCACGAGGTCAGCGATGGTGATGTGCGCCAGACTGGCCCTGGCTACGTGATCACAGAGTACAACTGTGCTATTTCCCACATTGCGGAGTCGTTTCCTAGCGTGTGCGGCCACGAGCTAGAGATGTTTCAGGTGGCGCTGGCCGACTGCGCGGTGCAGCGGACCCACTGGCTGGTGAAAGGCGAGCACCGCTGCGGCTACCTGGTGCAGAAGCAGGAATAGGCACCCGGCCAAGCGCTGTGGCTGCGGCGATCGCACCTTCTCCCCGGCAAAAATTACTCTCAGCAAAAATTCAGTCAGTCCTGGTAGGGTAGCGTCTAAACGAATCTCTACTGGGGCTATTTTGTTAGCCTCAGCGCTCTTGCTACGCAAGTCTTTTGGCCTCCGACGAGGGATGTTCTGTCGCCTTGGTCTCGACGGAAAGGATCGATAATCATCGGTCTAAAGCTGTGTTCTGCAACCGGGTCTGTAGACAACATTCGAACAGAACAGAACCCATCCACTCATCTACCCATCCATTCATCCCCTAACGCTCGTAATCCAGAACAGCCTGACGGCACAATCTTCTCAATCTCATAAAGGGCGCTACATATGGTTGAAAACACCCTCACCTGGGTTTTGCTGGCCGGTTACTGCGGATTTTTGCTTTACCTGGTGCGTCAGACCACTCCCGATCGCGTCAGTCCGCCGGAGTTTTTTGAGGGGCAGTCGAGCACTGGGCAGGCCCCAGGGCTGTGGCTGCTGGTGGCTAGCGCCGCGATTTCCTGGATTTTTGCCAAATCGATCGACAACGCCGCCAGTTTGGGCCAGACCTTTGGGGTGCTGGGCGGCATCGGCTACGCCATCTACTACCTGAGCTTTGTCACCGCTGCGATCGCGCTCTACTTTCTGCGCACGCGGGGCGGCTACCGCTCGATTCCAGAGTTTTTGGTCAGCAAGTATGGCAAGGTCTGTTCGCGGCTGTTTTTGCTCGCGATCGCCATTCGCCTGCTCAACGAGGTATGGTCCAACACCAAGGTATTTTCGCTCTACTTCGGCCCCGAGGGCAGCGCTGGGTACTGGCTAGCGGCTCTGGTTGTTACTCTATTTACCGTTTACTACACGCTGTTGGGTGGGTTGCGCAGCAGCCTGCTCACCGACGGGGCGCAAATGGTGCTGGCGGCGGTCTTGCTGGTGGTCATTTTGGCCACCGTTGGCCCTGGTCTGGCCCGCGAGGGGTTGCCAGTGGTCGATGCCGACACCAGCAGTGCGGCCCTCACCTTCTGCGGCCTAGCCTTCGTACAAGTATTTAGCTACCCCTTCCACGACCCTGTAATGACCGATCGCGCCTTTATCACCGGGCCGCGCACCATGTTCAAGGGCTTTATCTGGGCAGGGGCCATTAGCGGCGGGTTTATCTTTTTGTTTAGCAGCGTGGGGTTGTACGCTCGTGCCATTGGGGCCGAGGGGTCGCCCAGCCTGGTAGTACCGGCGCTATTTGGCCTACCCATGCTGCTGGTGTTCAACGCCATTATGCTGACCAGCGCTGGCTCTACCCTCGACTCAACCTTTTCGAGCACCGCCAAGGTGGGCGCGCGCGACTGGTTTCACCGCAAAGGTGCCCCCACCGAGGGGCAGGCCCGGATTGGCCGCTGGTGGATTATCGCGATCGCGCTGCTGGGTAATGTGCCCCTGCTGAGTATCTACATGGGCGATCGGGTCGGCCCGGCGATTATTTTGGCGACCACCATCAGCGGCACCATGGTGATGGGGTTGGCCCCAATCTTCTTGCTGGCTTTTTTGCCCCGCGCTGGGGCGCTCAGCTTCCACCTCGCCTTTTGGCCAGGAATCCTGCTCGGCGTGCTGCGGGTCGCTGAAAACGTCATCGGGGCTCCCATTTTTCCGGCCTGGGTAAGCCTGGGTAGCGGCAAGTACGCCGTCGATTTGGGCGTGAATATTTACGGGCTGCTGCTTTGTACCACAGGCTACCTGCTAGGGGCCTGGCTTGGCACGCTGGGTACTAAACCATCCAAAACACTGCCTGGTGCGTAATAGAGCTGACACAACCCTCTCCAACAACAAGCGATGGCCAGAGTTCCTGGCCATCGCTTTTTCCCGTTTTGCTAACTTCAGCGGGGTCTGACACTATGAAGATAGTAGCCTTCTGGATGTTTTACCCCGTGCTTCGCTATGCTTGACCGATCACTTCAGTTTCTTACCCCCGAAGAATCGGCGGAGGTCGACAAGGCCCTGCTGTCTTCCCCAGAAAAATTTTTGGCTCGGCTAACCATCTCTACCGCCAAGCTGCTGAAGGTGATTGCCGCCGATACCGACACCCCGGTTGAATCACTGACGGCGGTACAGATTACCCAGTGGTTTGAAAAAGACGCCAAACTCAAGCGCGAGCAGGGGGTAAATGCGTCGGTGCTGAAGTGGGATGCGGAGAATTTGGAGTAGGGGGGCAAGGTGTACGGTGCAAGGCCGAACCGTGAACCGCAAACCGTCCCATTCGCCCGATCCCCGCAGACTTTCTGTAAACTAAGAAAGACCATCGCAACACCGTAACTAAGGAAGCAGCACGTCATGGGGTTATTTGATCGCGTTAGCCGAGTGGTTCGCTCTAACCTAAATGCGGCGGTGAGTTCGGCCGAAAATCCAGAGAAAATCTTGGACCAGGCCATTATCGACATGCAGGAAGACCTGGTTCAGATGCGTCAGGCGGTAGCGGGCGCGATCGCTAGCCAAAAGCGAGTACAGCAGCAGTACGACAAGGCTCACAGCGAAGCCAACACCTGGCAACAGCGGGCTCAGCTCGCCCTCCAAAAAGGCGATGATGACTTAGCTAAGCAGGCGCTGTTGCGCAAGAAAACCCAGGCCGAAACGGCCGTGGCGCTAAAGAACCAGCTTGACTCCCAAAGTACGGCGGTCGAACAGCTGAAGCGCAATTTAATTGGCCTAGAGAGCAAGCTATCTGAAGCCAAGACCAAAAAAGACATGCTCAAAGCGCGGGCCAGTGCCGCCAAGGCCAACGAGCAGCTGCAAAACACCACCAGTCGCATGAACACCAGCAGCGCCATGGCCGCCTTCGAGCGTATGGAAGAAAAAGTGCTGCAAATGGAAGCGACCTCCCAGGCGGCGGCGGAACTGGCCGGAGCCGATCTAGAAAGCCAGTTTGCCTCTCTTGAAGCCGGGGGCGATGTAGATTTAGAACTGGCAGCCATGAAGGCCCAAATATCCGGTGGCACTGTCGATCAGGAGCAGCTGCCCCCCGGCGAAACGGCGATCCCCGCCACTGAGTCAGCCGAGGTAGACGCCGAACTAGAAGAGCTCAGATCGCAGATTGACCAGCTCGACTAAGGCTCTGGCCCGCTTAGATAGCCTTGCTTAGATTGGCCTGCTAAAGCTAACAAAATACTGGTTCATTTAGAGGGCCAAGGTTTAGAGCAAAAGCCTGGGCCTTGGCCTACGCTAGCCAGCGATTAGGACGATTCAAAACCCGAAAGCATGTAGTCAACGCTGACGGCGCGATCGCGGCCGTGGTGCTTGGCCCAATACAGTGCTTTATCGGCCAGGGTGACCAGGGTTTGCGGGGTTTCGCCGTGGTGGGGAAAGCTAGCGACCCCCAACGAAATAGTCAGGGGCGGCAGCACCTGGCCATCAAAAGAATTGCTGACATACTTCACCGCCCGCCGAATTTTTTCGGCCCTCTTCAAGGCGATCTCTGGGGTGGTGTCGAGCAGCACCATGCAAAACTCTTCGCCGCCGTAGCGGTAGACAATATCCTGGGTGCGCACATGGCCACGCAGCAGCATGCCGATATTTTTGAGCACGGCGTCGCCCGCCTGGTGGCCGTAGGTATCGTTAACGGCTTTAAAGTGATCGATATCGATCAAAATAAGGCTGAAATTTTGCTGTCGATTAGCGGCATGGCACAAACTGTTGAGCACTGTTTCGGCATAGCGACGATTAAGCAGCCCCGTTAGCGGGTCTTTCAGCGCCTGATCCTGCAAATCTTCGAGCAGCAGCAGTCGTTGCATGACAAACAAAATTTGCTCCGACAGCTTTTTAATCAACGCCGTTTGTACGGAGCTAAAGGGTTCTGCCTCTAGCTGCACGAGTTGCACAATACAGGTGGTGTCGTTGACCATGCCCAGCACAATGCATTTGGTCATTTGGGCGGGGCAGTGGACGACCTGGCACTGGCGACACTCCTGGCCAATCCCTGGCTGCTGATCAAGCTGAATTTGAGGATAACAGCACTGCTGTTCTACCGCTGCCAGTGGCTTTGCCTCCCCCCAATCGGCCAGCACCGTAAAGATCTCAGAAGCGTTCGAAAACAGCACCAGTCGGGTCGCCTGGTGCGGGAAAAAGTAGGGCAAGTAGGTGCCCAGCAGCTGGCCCAGCTGTGGGTAAGACAGACAGGCCTGCATCTGAGCCACGAGGTCGGCCAATCGAGGGTGCCCCTGATGAAGACGATCGAAGGTGGGGCTAGTCGGGGTAAGCGCCACCTCCCGCGACAAAAAACCAAGGCGGTGGGGCGGGGCGATCGCAGGGGGTTTTGGGCTGGCCGTCGGTTGAAAGTTAGGATTGGTGGGCTGGGCCAGACTTAGACACAGCAACAGCTGCTGACTGAGGTAATGGAGGGTTTGAATCTGCACCTCGTTCAGGCTGTCTACAGCAAAACCAGGCACATAAACCGCGAGACTATAGCGGGTGTTAGCACTGCGCAGGTGCCCCACCAGCACAGCATCAGCGCTGGCTTCAGTGCTGGCTTCAGTGCCGGCTTCAAGGGCTCGACTGTAGGTACTTAAGGAAAGCTGTTCGCAATCTAGGGTAGACCCCTGGACGGGCTGACTCAACAACACCTCTCGCAAAACGGCAGAAGACAAATGCCCGTAGTTCATCACCCCGCCGTGGTGCCAGTCGTCACCCACCTGCACCGTCAGTGCTAGCTGAGGGGCCGTTAGGGTCAGTGAGGTTAGCCTTAGAAAGTTACACAGAGCTGGGTAAGCATCTCCTAAAGACTGGGGCTGAACTCGGTTCATAGCAGGGAAAACCCCACAATAAATGGGCACTAAAAAGGCCACGGAGACCTTTGATATAAGGTGCGCTCAGAAGGAGGGACAATCGCCTCAATCGGGTTGAAGCGAGATAATCTGTTACACCCCGCCAGCAGTTAAGTGAACAGACAGTAAGGCTGAAATAGACAATGGTTTTATAATGGTTGTTTCGCATTCATATGCCCTGATTAGTTGAGGGGCAATTAACGCGATTTCGCTAACGGCAAACTGATCTCTTAACCCAGCACTATGCAAATTGCCCAGCGCATGAGGCCTCTGCAGGCCAACGTATTTGCCGATATGGATCGAGCCAAGGCTGCCGCTCGGGCCGCTGGTAAATCTATTATTGATCTATCGCTGGGGTCATCAGATCTACCTACGCCGCCCCACGTGCTAGACGCGATCGCAGCGGCTTTGCCCGACCCCAGCACCCACGGCTACTGCCTGTTTTCAGGCACCCAAGATTTTCGCCAGGCGGCGGCTCGCTGGTACACCGATAAGTTTGGGGTATCGGTCAACCCTGAGACCGAAGTGCTGCTGCTGATTGGCTCTCAAGAAGGCACCGCCCACCTGCCGCTGGCCATTCTCAACCCCGGCGACTTTGCCCTTCTGATGGACCCCGGCTACCCCTCCCACGCCGGGGGCGTATACCTGGCCAACGGGCAAATTTACCCCATGCCTTTGCTAGCTGAAAACGGCTTTTTGCCCCGTTTGGAGGATATCCCTGGGGCGGTGCTGGAGCAATCGCGGCTGATGGTGCTGAGCTACCCCCACAACCCCACAACAGCCATGGCATCCCTAGCATTTTGGCGAGAGGCGGTGGCTTTTTGCCAGCGGCACAACCTGGTACTGGCCCACGACTTTCCCTACGCCGACCTGACGTTTACGGGCAAGCCTGCCATCTCCGCACTACAGGCCGATCCCAATAAAACCTGCACCATCGAGTTTTTTTCGATGTCGAAGTCGTACAGCATGGGGGGGTTTCGGGTGGCCTATGCAATTGGCAATGCTGAGCTGATTACCGCCCTGCGCCAGGTCAAAGCTAGCGTCGATTTTAACCAGTATCCAGGCATTCAGCGGGGGGCGATCGCAGCCCTTAGCGGCCCCCAAGATACCGTTCACCAGATGATCGCTACCTTTCGCCAGCGGCGCGATACGGCGATCGCAGCCCTAGAGCGCGTGGGCTGGGCCGTGCCGGTACCCGAGGCGACTATGTATATTTGGGCCAGGCTGCCCGAACGCTTTGCCGATTGCTCTGAGGCATTTTGCCTCCGTCTAGTCGAACAAACCGGCGTGGCGCTAGCCCCTGGCGCAGGCTTTGGCAAAGCAGGCGAGGGCTACGTCCGGATTGCTCTGGTGCACCCCCCTGAGGTACTAGAGCAAGCCATTGCCAAAATCGCTGACTTCCTGGGCTGATTGGCGGAGCTAGTACCGCAAGGCAGAATGGTAAAAGGGGAGTCCAGGACGCATACGGGTTTCCGCCTTAGCAACCAGATAAATTACTGCCGCCACAGAGCACTAGAACTGAAGTCTTTAGACAAATGCCTCGGGAAAAATAAACCCTAACCCAAGTTAGATAAAAACTAATAAACTCTATAAATATGTTGCCCAAGAACCGATTGTGCAAAGTTCGATTGGCTTAATTGGCTTAACACTTAGTCAATACCGGGCTACGTCAGCCTTTAGCATCCAGGGTGCAACATGTTGAGCGATCAGAACCACCCATCAATCGGGTTCTGGCAGTTTTTAGAGCAGGATCTAAGGGTTAATGGTGACATTTCCATCCAGCAGCGCTGATGGTCGGCATCGCATTGTTGTTGTCGAAGATGACAAGGCCAACCGCTTGTTTTTTGCAGATTACCTGACCTTCTCCGGATTTACGGTATTAGCCTTGCCCCACGGGCTAGATCTTGATCAGCAGCTCAAAGAGTTTCAGCCCGATCTGCTACTGCTTGACCTAGGACTACCCGAAATTGATGGCTACGCTCTGCTCAAGCAGTTGCGATCTTCGGCTATGTGGCAGCGGTTGCCCGTCATTGTAGTGTCAGGCTATGCCTTTGCCGAAGACCAGCACCGCGCCCTAGCCCTAGGCGCACAAAAGTACTTGGTTAAGCCCGTGTATCTGCACCAGCTCACCCAGGCTGTGCAAGCGGTTTTGCAGCCGCCTGAGGACGAGGCCGAGTAGCTCCCCCCGCCGTCGCCCCAGACCAGCCTCTTGTGTGAAGTTAACCCATCCCGCTATATCAGAAATCAGCGCGAGAATTGATTATCCTTAACCAACGACTACGATGAACGTCCACCGCTTGAGTCAGGGCGCTGCTCAGCCAAAAACTGCTCTACGTCTCGACTTAAAATCTGCACAGCTTCGCCGATATCGGCAATCGTGTGCTCAAGCTGCGACGACACCACCATCGCCGACTGCAGCCGATTTAAAATATTTTTGATTTGCTCTCGATAGCGCGCTTCAAACTCTTGAGGGTCCATATAGGTAGGGTCTAGTAATAGTAACGATCAGGAACGGATGTAATATTAATTACATCAAAGGCGAGACGGTTTCCAGAAGGAATAGTCAGAAAAATCAATCTTTACAGTTCTAGGCAAGATTGCAACCCTACATAAAGCTTAGTATCAAAATAATCTAGCCTCTACGCGCAATTACTGACATCAGTTCAGTGCCTGAGGGCCATCCAAACATATCACTCCTGTTTACGACGGAAAACCGTCTAGCTAGCAGAATCTGGCTGAGCGAGTTTACCGTTATCCTGGTTAGTACAAAGGTTTAAACGCGCTGCCTGTGAGTTCTACGGTTCAGCCCACCACCCTAGTCAACGACCCCGATCGCCTGGAGGCGCGGCTTAAAGAGATCCCCAAAGAGCCAGGGGTCTACTTTATGAGAGACAGCCACGACCAGATTCTCTACATCGGCAAGTCGAAATGTCTGCGCACGCGGGTGCGGTCGTACTTTCGCGACTTTCATGGCCACATGCCGCGCATCGCCGTAATGGTGATGCAGATCGTCGATATCGAGTTTATCGTTACTGATACCGAGGCTGAGGCACTGGCGCTGGAAGCCAATTTAATTAAACAGAACCAGCCCCACTTCAACGTGCTGCTGAAGGATGACAAGAAGTATCCTTACCTCTGCGTCACCTGGTCGGAAGATTACCCCCGTATTTTTATTACCCGCAAGCGGCGCAAGAGCCTCAAAGACCGCTACTACGGCCCCTATGTGGATGTGGGCCTGCTGCGCAGCACCCTCAACCTGGTGAAGCGGATATTTCCGCTGCGGCAGCGACCTCAGCCGGTGCATCGCGATCGCCCCTGCCTCAACTACGATATTGGCCGCTGCCCCGGCGTTTGCCAGCAGCTAATTTCGCCAGAGGACTACCACAAGACCCTGCAGCGAGTGGTGATGGTGTTTCAGGGCCGCACGACCGAACTGGTGGATATTCTTACCACTCAGATGGAACGCGCGGCTGAAGACTTGAAGTTTGAGCTGGCGGCCCGACTGCGCGACCAGATTCGCGGGCTGGAGCGGCTGTGCGCCGACCAGAAGGTAGCCCTGCCTGACGATACAGTGTCTCGGGATGCGATCGCCCTGGCGATCGCCGACAAATACGCCTGCGTTCAAATCTTTCAGGTGCGGGCGGGGAGGCTGGTGGGTCGCCTGGGCTTCACCGCCGATGCTGAGTCGGGCACCCCTGGCGAGATTTTGCAGCGGGTGCTAGAAGATCATTACCAGACGGTAGAAGCCGTCGAAATTCCGGCGGTGATTTTGGCCCAGCACGAGCTGCCCGAGAGCGAGATTTTGACGGACTACCTGAGCCAGCGCCGGGGGCGCAAGGTGTCGGTGGAGGTGCCCCAGCGCCAGACCAAGGCCGACTTAATTGAAATGGTTGAGCGCAACGCTCAGTACGAGCTAGCCCGCACCCAGGCCGCCGCCGATCGCAATATTCAGGCCCTGCAAGACCTGGCGATCGCCCTCGACCTGCCCGACTTGCCCAAGCGCATCGAGGGCTACGATATTTCCCACATTCAGGGATCAGATGCGGTGGCCTCCCAGGTGGTGTTTGTCGATGGTATGCCCGCCAAGCAGCACTACCGCCACTACAAGATCAAAAATCCCGAGGTCAAACCCGGCCACTCCGACGACTTCGCCAGTATGGCCGAGGTCATTCGCCGCCGCTTTCGCCGCTATGCTACTGACCCCACCAAGCAGCGCCTGGGTAACCCAGACTGGCCCGACCTGGTAATGATCGACGGCGGCAAGGGCCAGCTCTCGGCGGTAGTGGAAGTACTGAAGGAGCTTAACCTGCTCCAGGAGATCAACGTGGTCAGCCTGGCCAAAAAGCGCGAGGAGATCTTTCTGCCGGGCGAGTCGATGCCCCTCGTTACCGAGGCCGACCAGCCTGGGGTGCAGCTGCTGCGCCGTCTGCGCGACGAGGCTCACCGCTTTGCGATCAGCTTTCACCGCAAAAAAAGGACGGATCGGATGCGGCGATCGCGCCTCTCGGAGATCCCTGGCCTCGGTCAGCACCGCCAGAAGGAACTGCTGGCCGCCTTCCGCTCGATCGACTACATTCGCGAGGCCAGCCCCGAGCAGCTAGCTACCGTACCCGGCATTGGCCCCCAGCTGGCCCAGCAGATCTACGAGTACTTCCATCCCCAGCCAGAGGAACTTCAGTCAGAAGAACCTCAGACCGAGGAAGTGGAGGGCTCGGCTTCGTTAAAGTAGGCGATCTCAATTTCAGACGCTTTAAAGCTTACCTACTTCAACGAGCCAGTGTCGACAATTACGGTGAGTGGCTTGCTGTTCTAAAGAAATATCGAGGCGTTTGTCGAATTTGCCCAGGCGTTACTCGATGTTATGAACCTATTTATCGATGTTGTCTGCCTATCTGTAAGTAGCGCTTTCACTTTTCTTCAATTTGCGAAAGCGTTACTTGTAGGCAGATTTTACATTAGATAAACTACATCGCGGTGATCCCCCCTGCTCCCCTTGAAAAGAGGAGGACAGAGTGAAACTTAGACAGCCAAGACACTAGGGAATCTAGACCTGAGCAGTATGTATAGCTATAGTCACGTTGGTTAGGACATCCAGAAACCTTATGAACGTTCAAACGTTTGAACGTTCATAGGAGACCTGTCTTAACCAGACTGGCCACAGCTACACCTTACCAAATCGGGAACCGCCGTAATTGCACAGTAGATCTCTTAAGCAGCACCACAGGCACCTAATCTCCAGGGCAACGCTCTACTGCTTAGGCGTGGAGTACAGCTTCGGGTTAGGAACCGGAGCTTCGCCTATGGGGCTTTGGGGTTCTGGATTTTCCAGATACTTAAACTCGCCCTTGCCATCGGGGGTGGGGCCTTTTGCCCAACGCCCCTCCTTACTTTCGGTCCCTTCCGATAGGTTCCAAAAGGTGTAGGCGGCGTCTTGTTTCTCTTGAGACTGAGGGAAGCGACTGGGCACGGGCAGGCTTTCTAACCCATCGGCCTTAAGCTCTTCGATCGCCGCTAACCACTGATTTTGGTGCATGGTATCGCGGGCAATCATATAGCTCAGAGTATCCTTTACGCCAGGGTCAGTAGACATTTCATACAAACGCACGGCCTGTAGACGGCCCTGGGCTTCGGCCTGCACGTTGGAGAAAAAGTCGGCCATCAGGTTGCCCGAGGCCACAATGTAGTTGCCGTTCCAGGGATAACCTACGCTGTCGGCAGGCAGGGCACCACCGCCAGACATCACGGCATGTTTGGGGTTCATGCTGCCCATGATGATGTCTTCGGTTTTCATACCCCCCATCACCCCTTCAACAATGGGGTCTTTAATCGCGTCTTCTTGAACATCCGGGGGAGCTTTGTCAACCAGGTGAGCAA
This sequence comes from Nodosilinea sp. LEGE 07298, assembly GCF_015207265.1. GTDB lineage: Bacteria > Cyanobacteriota > Cyanobacteriia > Phormidesmidales > Phormidesmidaceae > Nodosilinea. Next base: position 15,817 of record NZ_JADEXE010000047.1, read on the forward strand.
TCATATTAGCCAACATCTCGATGTGGCCAATTTCTTCGGTGCCAATGTCGAGCATCATGTCTTTATATTTTGCGGGGCCTCGGCAATTCCAGCCTTGAAAGAGGTACTGCATCATCACAGACATTTCGCCGAAAGGCCCGCCAATCAGCTCTTGCAGTTGTTTGGCATAAACCGGATCAGGATTTTCGGGCTTGGTGAAATACTGCAGGCGTTTCTTATGGTAAAACATCAAATCTTCCTGGTAATCAACATAGAAAGAGCAGCGCAAAGATGCGCTCCTTCTTGTCTTTCATGGTTGCGAGACGAAAAAGATTCTCCCTCTCTCAAAAGGGGCATCAAAAAAAGTTTTTAACAAATCTGTTTCTATAGCTATGAGGCGTCTCTTGCTATAGATCGATCTCCCATCCTGCTCTAGCAGGGTATTGTTTCAAGAATTTATCTCCTAGCTGAGTTGAATCAGCGGGTCACGCGCGATGCAGAAACAAACACAGCTTAGTCTCTGCATCGCGCGTGACAGTAATCTGGCCACTACTAATACAATGGCAAGTCCAGTGAGATATCGAGACTGGCTGCAATCTGAAGAATCGTCAGGTAGCTGGGTACCTGACGGGGATGAAACTGACTGCGTTCATTGATTGTTTTGGGCAATCAGCCGCTCAAGCTCAGCATCAAGGTCTTGAACCCGTTGCTTGAGCCAGTCAAGATATTGCTCAATATCGTTTTTCGCTGGGGCTCGGGCAGAGTGCGGCCAGGCTTTTTCGGCACTCATCATCTCGACAAGTTGCCGCCGCCGGGTTCCTAGCTCCTGTAACCTGTGACTGGCTTTGCTAGCTATCGCTTCCTAGACTATCAGTCTTATCGCTGTTCTATAGACGGCTAGCGACTTGAGCAGAATGGGCATTGCCCGCTATTGGGGAACACAGTTTACAGAAGTTGCCTCCAACCAAGTTCTTGAGAACTTAGTGTTCATCAACGAAGGTCTTTAGCTCCGCCGTCAGTTGCTCAATCAGGTTGTTGTTATTGGCGGCGGGCTGACCGCTTTCTTGCTCAATTCGTTCGACCACATCGCTAGGTAGGTTGAGCAACGATACCAAGCGGGTATAGGCGTCTGCCTCTTCCTTGTTAATGAGGTCTTCGCCAGGGGTGCGGGCACTGGCGCTGATTACCTGATGACCTAGCTTGAGGACTAGCTCGCGCTCTGCAGGATTGGTCAGCTTGGGCACCAGTTCTTCGAGGGGCAAGTTTTGCATCAAATAGTCGCGTAGCTCATCACGCAGAGCGGCCTGTTGACCAGGATTGCTGGCGAACAGGTGGCTAAACTGGTCTAGCATTATGTCGACTTCTTCGTCGGCGAGGTGGCCATCACTCCAAGCCATAGTAGACACAATGCGTAGCAGGGTCATCTGACTGGGGCTAATGGACGGAGGAGAAGGAGGTTGTAGTGGCATAGCAGTCTCCAGTGAACTACGTCGGGTAGCTGATGACAACCTACCACGGACAACTGAAGGGACTGGGTAACTTTAGCAATCTCTACAAATTTAGAACATCTTGGGAAGATACTTACAACCGACCGGCCAGGTGCGCAAGCTGACGGGTATTTTTAAGCCGCAGCACTGACCTGGCCGTATCCTCGACGATCCAGCCCTTTTCGGCTAGCTTGCCCATAATCTTTTCGGCTTCGTCGAGGGTAATATCGGCCAGGTCAGCCAGATCTTTGCGGGGAATGTTAAACAGTTCAACACCGTCTTCTACGGGGTCGCCATAGGCTGTTTGAATGGCGGTTAACGTATTGGCTAGTTTAACGGCGGGGGGCTGGTGGCGCAGCTGAAAGCGCAGGTTAGTCTGGCGCAGGCGCTGTACCATCAGCTGCAGCAGCCGGTGGTGCAGCTGAGGATCTTTGAATAGGGTTTGAATAAACCGCTGAGCCGATATGCTCATGAGCTTAACAGCGGTCATAGCGACTACGTCGGTGGAGCGGGGAGACTCGTCTAGAATGGCCATCTCGCCAAAGAAGTCGCCCTTGCCCAGTACCGCCAGAGTGATAGAACTGTCTTCGGCATGGCGGCGAACCTTTACCCAGCCGGCCTCAATAAAGTAAACTGCATTGCCCCAGGCATCTTCCATGACCACCGCCCGGTTAGCGGGATAGTCGTGGTGGGTAGCTACAGAGATTAGCCAATCAACAGTTTCGGGGCTAGCAGCCTGAAATAGGGGATACAGTTCGCTCAGCGTATCAGCTTGCATAAAAGGCATGGTGAAAGGGTGACGCTTAGGGCTGGTGGGGCTAGGCTAGCCATGGCAAGGTACCTTTTCATGGTACCCAGAAATTTAGGCCAGACAGAATCAGAGGGCCTCTCCAGGCAGACCGACCGCAGCTGCGATCTCGCTGAGGGGCGATCGCAGCGCCTCCACATAGCTGGGCCAGCCTACGACAATCGGCTGCTGGTGAATCAGTGTATGGGGGGCCACATCGGGCTCTGTAAACCGAATCGGCTGCCCTGTCAGATCACAGCACACTAGCCCAGCCGCCTCTGCCAGGGCCAGAGGGCCGGTAGTGTCCCAAAGCTTGACCCGCCCGTTGAGGTAAATGTAGATACCAGCCTGGCCAGTGATAACCGCCAATACCTTGAGGCCAAAGCTGCCCAAAGAGAGAAACTTGACGTTGGGGAAACGCTGGGCGATCGCAGGGCCAAACCGCCGTGCGTCTTTATCGCCAATTACCATAGCCCAGCCCCGATCAGGCTCAAAGGGAGGCTCCTTGGGAATTAGCGGGACCGAGTGGCCGCAGCCTGTCTGCTCAAACAAGCCCCAGTTGGGGCCACCCCAAACCAGCTGTCGCCCTACTGGGGCATAAATCCAGCCCGCTTGGGGCATTCCCCCAACCACTCTCCCCACCATCACCGAGTAGTTGTCTCGACCCTGGATAAAATCATCGGTGCCATCGATCGGGTCGACAAACCACAGGGGGCGATCGCCCCCTGGCCCTCCTTGAGTATTACTATGTTGAAACTGCTCAGCGGTGGCCCGGTTTTCTTCAGTAATAATGCCGTCCTTCGGAAAGAGCGTCTGCATTCCGGCCAGTATCTTTTGGTCTAGCAGCCGGTCAACAGTCGTAACGTAGTCGTCAATTCCTTTCTCAAATACTTGAAACGACTCTTGAGACTGCTGACTGGCATAGTCACCACAGGCCACCAGCAATTGATGCAGAGCTGATAAATCAGACGGGTTAATCGGAGACATACCAGGCTAAACCACGCGGCCCAAAAGGGCAATCATTTTGAGAGGGCTACCTCGTACCAAGCACATCTGGCAACTAAGAAGTCTCACCTCCTCGTCAGTGTAGTCTGGCTCTATAGCAGAACACTACTAAATGTAAGCATAAAAAATGGGATGGCTAGCACGCGCTAGCCATCCCATCTTAGGGAACGCGATACGGGCTTACTGAAGCACCAACTTGACGTTGGCGTTCTGCAGGCCAGGACGCTTAACCTCAGCCAGGGTCTTGTTGACCGCGTACTTTTGGTTGATGGAGTTGATCAGCTCAGTCTGGTTGTGCTTTTTAGCGACACCCCAGAGGTCAGCAATCAGATCAAAGGAGCCATCGGCATTACGAGACCAACCCAGATCATACTCACCATCCAGAACGGCGACAAGGTCGGCGCGAACACGCTGGCCGTTGTAACCGCGTACATCAGCTTCGGTCTTGGTAGCAATACCCAAGTCAGCGAGAGACTGCTTGAGAATCTCAGCATCGGTCACTTTGGTGCGAAGGGTGCTGAAGTGAGACATGGTGTTTCCTCCTGTAGGGAAATGAGAGAGACAACGAGGTTTGAGAGAGACAAACCAGCTAGCCACGGGCTATCTGGATACTAACTGCTAGCGAATGCTAGCCCTTCCCCCGGATACCGCCGGGAGGAAAGCCTGTTAAAACTCCATCCGCTGATATTCAGCGACGGAGGCTGCCGCCGGACGTGCACGCTGGCGGGCCCAATCCCGCAGGGCAGTAACCTGCTCACTCATGGTCTTCGACAGCGGCATCGTGGCGCGGATGGCCGCAATAATGTCGAGTTGAGTGAACTCACGTCCTTGGGCAAAAGCTTCATACATGGCCGAAATCAGTCCCTGCTCGATTTCAGCTCCAGAGAACCCATCGCAGACCTTAGTCAACTGTTCGAGGTCAAAGCGCTCAATGTCGCGACGGCGCTTTTGCAGATGGATTTGAAAAATATCCTTGCGCTCTTCGGCGTTGGGCAGATCAACGAAGAAGATTTCATCGAACCGACCCTTGCGCAGAAACTCGCCGGGCAGCTTCTCGACTCGGTTGGCGGTGGCCATTACAAACACTGGAGAGGTCTTCTCCTGCATCCAGGTCAAGAAGGTACCGAAGATGCGGCTAGAGGTGCCACCATCGGAGTCAGAGGAGCCACCTGCTCCACCAAAGGCCTTATCAATTTCATCGATAAAGAGAATGCAGGGAGAAATTGACTCAGCCGTGCGCAGAGCATTGCGCAAGTTGGCCTCCGATCGCCCCACGGTAGAGCCGTCGTACACTCGACCCAGGTCGAGGCGCAGCAAAGGCAGGCCCCACAGCCGAGAGGTAGTCTTGGCAATTAGCGATTTGCCACAACCAGGTACACCCAGGATCAACATGCCCTTAGGCTGGGGCAAACCGTATTCCCGAGCCCGCTCGGTAAACGCATCGGAGCGCTGCTTCAGCCAGTGCTTCAGTTCCTCCAGACCGCCCACGGAGTTGATGGTCTCATCAACATCCATAAACTCGAGAATGCCGTTGCGACGAATGAGCTGCTTTTTCTCCGAAAGAACAATGTCTACTTCTTCGGCTGTCAGGCGCTTGGCCATTACTCGTGCCTTGCGGTAGACCTTCTCGGCCTCATCGCGGGTCAAACCCAGAGCAGCCTTCAGCAGCTTCTCGCGTTCTTCAGTGGAAATGCTGCCGCCGCGAGCCCGGTTCATCTCAGTTGAGAGAACTTCATCGAGTTCCGACATGTTGGGCAACGGAAAATCGAGAACCACCACCTCTTTCTCAAGCTCAATGGGAATCTCCTGCACAGGAGACATGAGCACAATAGTTTTTCGGGTGCCTTTGAGGGAAATGATGGAATCTCGTAGGCAGCGGGTGACGGCTGGAGAATCTTTGAAGGGGTGCAAATCTTTGAAAATGAAGATGCCGGGCTCACGCTGACGAATCACCCACTCTACCGCCGCCTCAGGGGAAACGGTATTGTTGTTTTGATTGCCCGCGCCCTGACTACCAAACTCGACCATACCCCGAGTCATAGTCCAGGTGAAAACCCGCATCGGCCCCTTGACATCTTGGTCTTTAGATACGTGACGAGCCACCATGGCGATGGTTTGTTCTGCCCGCTCTTCCTCAAAAGTGACCAGGTAGATCAGAGGATATTGGGCTTGTACTAGTACGTTCAAATCCTCTCGCATGACCAAAATCCCTTCTCAGGTTACGGGGCAGTTAAATTGCTGTCTGGGTGCTATCTGGGCACTGTTCTAAGTGAACTACAGCCAGGCCAGTCAAATCTGTACCTAGCAAACAACCAATTCCCCTTCTTCTCGGGAACCAGTGCTGGCGACGACCTCAGGAACAGGGGCAGTATCTAATGCACTGCTTTGGGTAGCACCAACCATTTGAGATATTTCAACTAGCTCACCTTCTCGCAGCACCACCGACGAAGCACAGCTTGGGCAGCTATGAACGCGATGGGTCTGACCCAAGGAAGACTCTAAACTTTCTGCAACCACATCACCGTGGGCCAAATAAAAATCAATCGCACGCTTAGCAATGGAAGACATGGCCTCGCCCTCAACAGCAGAGCGAATCTTTAACTGACGATGCAGGTCAGGTGGTAAGTACAGTGTGACCTTGGTAGCTTTTTGCTCTTCCATAGCGCTTTTCTAAATAGGTGTGACCCGGGTATGTAGATAACTTAAATGGGATATCGGCAACCGTCAAGCCAGTATGCTGTCATGACGTCATTCTTGTAACATTGCTTTACACAGCGCAAAGTTCCTTAAGCTGTTCTATATGCTGGATCTGGATTGCACCAGATCGGGGCTGTTTTAAGAAACGTCTGGGCTAGCTAACGCGCTAGTAGGGCTGAACCTGGATTACTACCGTAGCGCGATCAGGGCGCGTTGAGGCAGACGTAAACTTATGCGACAGCCAGAGAATTCTCGTCGGGCAGAGCGATTATGCTCTTGAGCATTGAGATTGAGAGTAGCAGCGGTGCCAACAATAAGCTTGATATCGGACTGACCTATGCACTTGATCTAAAGCATTTTTAAGGGTTGGGCCATTAGACCAACTTGAGGGAATGCTGTGGCTGTTCTGTTGTGATTTGCCAGCTATGAAGCCCACCGTTACCCCGGTTACACCCTCTGGCCTTAGTCCTCAGGTAGTATCTCCGTCGGCTTTGCAGAATAGTTCATTTCAGCGGTGGTACGGTGAGGGAGAAACCTTAGCCAATGCTGGGGCCTATGAACGGGCGTTGCGCTGCTTTAAAGAAGCCGCTATTGTTTGCCCTCAGGAGGCTTCGGCGCTGGTTTACCAGGTCGTGTGCTTAATTCATCTGGGCCAGCCCGATCGGGCGCTAGCGTTGAGTGAGCAAGTACTGGCGATCGCACCCAACCATGCCCAGGGCTGGCTGTTTAGCGGTGTAGCGCTGCATCGCCTGGGGCGCTACACGGAGGCCTACGCCTGCTACGCGCAGGTTAAGCCATCCCAATGAACTGAGGGGCAACAAAACCCCTCAAAAGAGTACACTTGAACGCATTGATCATCTTCTGAGCGATGTCTATGGCTGGGGCGGCACTACCCACGGCGGCGTTTCCTTCTCTGGAAACGGCCCTAAAACATCATTTTGGCTACGATCAGTTCCGGCTGGGGCAGCGGCCCGTCATTGAGGCCGTGCTGAAGAACCAGGATGCTCTGGTGATCATGCCCACCGGGGGTGGCAAGTCGCTGTGCTACCAGCTTCCGGCTCTGCTCAAGCTAGGGGTAATGGTGGTAGTCTCGCCCCTGATTGCCCTGATGCAGGACCAGGTGGATAGCCTAACTGACAACGGGGTGGCAGCTACCTGCTTGAACAGTTCCCTAGACTACGGCAGCATTCGTCAGCGAGAAGCCGAGCTGCTGGCAGGCAACGTGAAGCTGCTCTATGTGTCACCCGAGCGGCTGATGAGCCCAGGCTTTTTCGGCCTGCTGGAGCAGCTGATTAAGACCGTTGGGGTGAGCGGGTTTGCGATCGACGAAGCCCACTGCGTGTCGGAATGGGGCCACGACTTTCGCCCCGAGTACCGGCAGCTATCGGTGCTGCGGGAGAAATTTCCGCAGATTGGAGTAATGGGGCTAACGGCCACCGCCACCGAGCGGGTACGGGTCGATATCGCCCAGCAGCTACGGCTGCGCGACCCGCTGATTCAGGTGTCGAGCTTTAACCGGCCCAATCTGTTTTATGAGGTGCGCCCCAAAGGCCGCGACGGCTACCAGGAGCTGCGGCGGCAGGTTAAGCAGCACCAGGGTTCAGGCATTATCTACTGCCTGAGTCGTAAGCGAGTTAACGAGCTAGCCCAGCGCCTAACTGAAGATGGCGAGTCGGTGCTGCCATACCACGCGGGACTGAGTGATGACACACGACGGGAGAACCAGACTCGTTTTATTCGTGACGATGTGCGGCTGATGGTGGCGACGGTGGCCTTTGGCATGGGCATCAATAAGCCCGACGTACGGTTCGTGATTCACTACGATATTCCCCGCAATATTGAGGGCTACTACCAGGAGAGTGGGCGAGCGGGGCGCGACGGCGAACCAGCCCACTGCACCCTGTACCTGGCCTACGGCGATGTGGCGACAGCGGAATATTTGATTAGCCAAAAGCCTGACGAAGCGGAGCAGCGCATTGCCCGCCAGCAGCTCAGGCAGATGGTCGACTACGCCGAAACCACCGTGTGCCGTCGCCGGGTGCAGCTGAGCTACTTTGGTGAACTAGAGCTACTAGAGGGGTTGTGCCACCAGTGCGATAACTGCACCAATCCACCGCCCATCGAAGACTGGACGATTGAGGCGCAAAAGTTTCTCTCCTGCGTGGCCCGCTGCCAGGAGCGGTTTGGTATGGCCCACGTCATTGATGTGCTGCGGGGCTCCAAAAAACAAAAGATTATGGATTTGCGGCACGACCAGCTGTCAACCCACGGCATCGGCAAAGACCGATCGGTGGATGAGTGGAGACTGCTGGGGCGATCGCTGCTGCACCAGCGGCTGGTCGATGAGACCAGTGACGGCTACCCGGTACTCAAGCTTAACGCCGCTAGCTGGCAGGTGCTGCGGAAGCAAATTCCGGTGCAGGTGGCGGTGCCCAAAGACTTTACCCCTGGCCCCGCCGAGGCGTCTACCATTGAAGACACGACTGAGGTGGCCCAGCTTTTGACCGTGCTGAAAGCCCTGCGCAAAAAGCTGGCCGACCAGCAAAGCGTGCCGCCCTACGTGGTGTTTCCGGAGTCAGCTCTGCGGCAAATGGCCCGTACCCGGCCCCAAACCTTAGAGGCCTTTGGCCAGGTGTCGGGGGTGGGCAGCCGCAAGCTAACCCAGTATGGCGAGGTGTTTACCGATGCCATTCGCCAGTTTTGTGCCGACTACGGGTTAGAGTCTGACCCAGGGGCGGCGGCCCGGCGATCGCGTCCGGCTAGAGAACGCCGTCAAGCCGTGGGTGATACCCACCGACAAACCCTAGACCTGCACCGCCAGGGGCTATCGCTACAGGAGATTGCCGATCAGCGCGGGCTAAAGGCCACCACCATTGCTAACCATCTGGAGCAGATCATTCGTCAGGGCGAAACGGTGGCAGTGGATCAGCTGGTAGATGTAAATCGCCAGCGCACCATTGTGACGGTGCTGACGGAGCTGGAAAACGCGTCGCTGACGGAGATTCGCGATCGCCTCGGCCCCACCTTCAGCTACGAAGACATTCGCCTGGTGCGCGCTGCCTGGCAGATGGAGCACTCTCCATAGAAAAGTCAAAACTCGTTCTGTTACTCAGTCGTTGATAGGTCTAACGCGCTCAGCAGATCGGCCAGACGGCTAGGATTGGTCAAATAAAGATAGCCCACCAGGGCTTCAAACCCGGTGGACTGCTGGTAAATTTGGCTATCAACTCGTCGGGGACCGCGCGACGAAGCGTTGCGCCCCCGACGCAGCAAATCTTGCTCGACCACGGTCAGTAGCGGCATGAGCTGCTGCACCTGGTAGGCCTGCCGCTCCGCCCGCACCTGATTGACCACCTGCTGATGAAAGGCCTGAATGCGTTTGGGGGGCTGTAAAAGAGCGCCCCGCACGAACAACTCATACACCGCATCGCCAATGTAGGCCAGGGCCACAGGCGACAAGGCCTGGGCCTGCTCAGGTGAAAGCGCTGTGGCAGAATTGCACGCGCTGAACTGGAGCAGCCACTGCAGGCTGGGAGGAGAATGTTCGGGGGACAGTTCAGCCACGGCTACCTCTGGCTAGGCCAATGGCGCACGGGGACTACTCACTGGGCGGGTTGTCGAGGTTGGCGATCGCATCATCCACTGAGGGTTGTAGCGATAGAAACTTCTCTAACCGCACCAGCTTGACGGTTTGGGTCACGCGGGGATTGGTCACAACCTGAACGGTGCCGCCTTCGGTCGTAGCTTTTTTAACTAGCTGCACGAGGGCACCTAGGCCAGAGCTATCGACAAAATCAATAGCGGCCAGGTCAAGGATGATATTGGTTGGCCCAGCCTCTACGTACTTGGTCATTGCCTTACGAAAGGCAGGTTCCGAGAACGCATCTAATAGGCCTGTGAGGCGAAAAAGTTGATAGGTTCCCCTGACATCGCGAGTGCCTCGTAAACTTACGGTCAGGGTTAGAGATTCAGCGATGGGAAACCTCCTCGGTGCTCCAGTTCGACGTTAAATATAGGTCAGGATACTGCTGCCCGCAAGGGGTGAAACCGTACGGGTAAGCCGCGACGCTTAAAACCCAAGCCAGACCTCCAACAAACTTAGAACTAGCGCTCTACTTTAGACAGACAGCATATAGCGGTTTGGCTAAATTTTGCTAGTTTCTACCTAAAGACGCTAGAGATAACTCAAAAACGTTCTGACCCTAGAGCGGCAAAAGCGATTGGCGATGGCTGCGTATGGTGTCTACAAACTTAGCAAACAAATAATCGGCATCGTGAGGGCCAGGGCTGGCCTCAGGGTGGTACTGCACCGAAAACAGCGGCAGGGTCTTGTGGGCCAGCCCCGCTACGGTCTGGTCGTTCAGGTTCAGATGGGTTACTGTCACCGTATCTTCGGGAATGGAGGTGGCATCTAGGGCAAACCCGTGGTTTTGGCTGGTAATTTCTACCTGACGCTCCAGGCCGCAGGGTTGGTTGAGCCCCCGGTGACCAAACCGCAGCTTAAAGGTCGAAGCCCCCAACGACAGTCCCAAAATCTGATGGCCCATGCAGATGCCAAAGGTGGGTAGCGAATAACTCATCAGCGCCTGCACCAGTTCTGGGGCTTTGGCTACCGCCGCTGGGTCGCCGGGGCCGTTAGAAAGGAAGATACCGTCGGGCTGATAGCTCATGATTTGCTCTGGCGTGGTGCTGGCAGGCACCACAATCACCCGACAGCCGTAGCTGGCCAGACGACGTAAAATATTGCGCTTAACGCCAAAATCAACGGCCACGACCGTCAGCAGGGGCTGATCGCCTGGGGTTGGAGCCGAAGGGCCAAATTCCCAAACGGGGTCGGTGCCCTCAGTCCACTCGTAAACTTGGTCGGTGGTAACTTGGTCGACCAGATTTAGACCAGCCATTGGAGGGGCATCCTGAAGCTGACGCAGCAACTCTTCGGGGTCAAGCACGGTCGTTGAAATAGCCCCATTCATGGCCCCTACCGTACGCAGTTTGCGAGTGAGGGCGCGAGTATCAATACCAAAAATACCGGGAATTTTGTGGGTCTTGAGATAGTTGGGCAATGACTGAGTCGAGCGCCAGTTGCTAGGAATGTCGCAGACGTTGCGGGCGATCGCGCCCCGAATATGAGGCCGACTCGATTCTTCGTCGTCGGGGTTAACGCCAGTGTTGCCCAACTCGGGGTAGGTGAAGGTGACAATTTGACCGCAGTAGCTGGGGTCGGTCATAACTTCTTGATATCCCGTCATGCCGGTGTTGAAGACGACCTCACCCATAACGGTGCCCGGTGCCCCAAAGGACCATCCCCGAAACACCGAACCATCGGCTAAAACCAGCACAGCAGGAGGGGCATCAGGAAAAACCATGGGAGTTGCTCAGCGCTACGAATCGCTATTATCCTAAGCCCAAAAGACTAGCTTTCAGCCATTGTCTATGACATGGGATGCTTACAAAGAGGTTTAAGTCACAAAAGAATGACGTTCTGTCAGCCCACCAACTGGGTATGCGCTCAACACTGGCTGGACTCAGACGCTTGGTACATTGGTAGGCGATGACCAAGACCATGCGCGGATGGGGAATCCTGGGTTGCAAGTTAAGCATTTAATCAGGTGGAGCAAAACGATGGGGAGAGCCTGGGCGATCGCAAGTAGGTTCATGCTGGGGACGATGGTCTGGAGCTTGGCGGGCTGCGGCCTATCTCTAAACACGGTGCTGCCGTCGGCTTCGATGGAGAAATCCGCTGGGGTTTCAGAAGAAGCGGCGATCGCCCCTGAGCAGCCCACTGTATCTGTTGCCGAGCCAGCCCCGGTGCCTCCCTCAGCGACCCCAGATTCCTTTCGCGAGGCGGTGAATCGGGCCACCAGCGCTGTCGCCATTGGTCAGTCGGCTCAGTCAAAGGCCGATTGGCAGCTGGCTGCCAGTCGTTGGCAACAGGCGATCGCCCTGATGGACCAGGTGCCCAGCAGCAGCCCCAACCGCGCTCAGGCCCAAACCAAAGCCCAGGAGTATAAGCAGCATTTAGCAGCGGCTCAGAACCGGGCCACGGGGTCTATTGCCCCAGCGGCGGCCCTTACCCCCGCCCCCAAAGCGGCTTTACCAGCCGGACTGGTAGCTCAAATTCCAATTCAGCGGCGGCAGGGGGGCACCCCCATTGTCGACGTTACCCTGCGCGGCAGCAGCGGCACGCAAACCTTCCCAATGCTGTTTGATACTGGGGCAACCGGTACCCTGATTACGGTAGAAATGGCCCAGGCCGTGGGGGCCACAATCGTGGGTACAACCCAGGCCAGAATCGCTGACGGCAGCGTAGTGAGCCTGCCCATTGCCTATGTGGATGCGGTGGAATTGGGTGGCCTCCGTCGCGAACAGGTGATAGTCGCCATCGGCGGCAGCTACGGCCTGCTAGGGCAAGACATCTACGGTGAATATGGCATCGCCATTGGGTCGCATCAGATCAACCTGCACCAGTAAGCGCGAATCTTTTAGGTAGCCTCGCCCAGGGTGTGAGAATGCGTAAGAATAAGCAGCAGGTTTCAATTATTTCTACGCGCTATGGCTGTTTCTGTGTTGCCCGCCGCCGCTGCGGGGCTAAGTGAACCCACCTCGATCGCACTGGCGGATCGGGTTCAGATGGCGGCGATCAACACGCCACTGACTGAAGCAGCTATTCCTACGGCCTACGTGGCAGGAACAGATAGCGGCAGCACGCCGCCCCTGCTGCTGATTCCCGGATTTGATAGCTCACTGCTTGAGTTTCGTCGGCTGCTGCCACTCCTGCCCCGTGCTTGGGCCGTTGATTTGCTAGGGTTTGGGTTTAGCGATCGCACCCTTTGCCCCAGCCTCTCCCCCGGTGCCATTAAGGTTCACCTGCATAGCTTTTGGCAGCAGATGATCGATCGCCCGGTGGTGCTGGTGGGCGCGTCGATGGGTGGGGCCGCCGCCATCGACTTTGCCCTCACCTATCCCGAAGCGGTCGCCGGACTGGTGCTGCTCGATGCCGCTGGCTTTGCCGCCGGGCCAGCCATGGGCAATCTGATGGTGCCACCGCTGGACAGCTGGGCTACCGCCTTTTTGCGCAACCCCAAAGTGCGGCGCAACATTAGTCGTCAGGCCTACTTCAACAAAGCGTTCGTAACACCCGATGCCCAACTGTGCGCTGCTTTGCACCTGCAGTGCTCCGGCTGGAAGGAGGCGCTAATTGCCTTTACCAAGAGCGGCGGCTACAACTTTTTGACGGCAAAAATTGCTCAAATTGCCTGCCCTACCCTGGTGATTTGGGGCGAGCAGGACAAGATCTTGGGCACCAAAGATGCGCGTCGGTTTGAAGCCGCAATCGCCGACTGTAAGCTGGTTTGGGTGCCCCAGTGCGGCCACGTACCCCATTTGGAAAAGCCCCAGGAAACCGCAGCGGCGATCGCGCCCTTTGTGGATCAGCTAGCTTAGCTAGCGCTCAGCTCCCTAGCTCAGGCTGCGGCAAATTTGCCCCGGATGTTTCAAGATATGAAGGAGGTTCACTCGCCTCAGCACCACCGAGTATTTGTTTTTGATTTCGGCCTTTGATTTTGGAGCCATCCATAGACGGGTATGACACAACTTTCTCCAGAGCCCAGCACCCTTGATACCGCAACCCTGTCCCTGGGGTACAACGGCAATCCCTCTCTCGCCCCTACCGCTGAGCCCTTCAGCCCCTTTGTTGCCCGTCACCTGGGGCCAGCAGAACGCGACGCAAAGGCGATGCTAGAGGCTCTGGGCTACGCCTCTCTGGAGGAGTTGATCAAGGCCACTGTGCCAGCTACAATTCGGCTCAATCAGCCTCTCGATCTGCCCCAGGGCTTAGGCGAAGCGGCTGCCCTTGAGCACCTAAAAAGAATCGCAAGCCAAAACCAGGTGTGGCGATCGTACCTGGGTCTGGGCTACGCCAATACACTAACTCCGGCGGTCATTCAGCGCAACGTGCTCGAAAACCCCGGCTGGTACACCCAATACACCCCCTACCAGCCCGAAATTGCCCAGGGACGGCTAGAGGCGCTGCTCAATTTTCAAACCCTGGTGACCGATTTAACCGGGATGGACATTGCCAATGCCTCCCTGCTGGACGAAGGCACCGCCGCCGCTGAGGCCATGACCCTGGCTTTCAACGCCCGCAAACAGAAAGCGGCTAAAACCTTTTGGGTCTCGGCCACCTGCCATCCCCAAACTATTGACGTGGTCAAAACCCGCGCCCTACCCCTGGGTATTGAGGTCATAGTGGGTGACCACCGCAGCTTTAGCTTTGATGCGCCTGTGTTTGGGGTGCTGCTGCAGTACCCCGCCACCGATGGCGCTATCTACGACTACGAAGATTTCGCCACCCAGGCCCACGCCCACCATGCCCTAGTCACTGTTGCCGCCGACCTACTCAGCCTGACCCTGCTGCGCTCCCCCGGCGAGTTTGGCGCTGACGTGGTTGTAGGCAACACCCAGCGCTTTGGCGTGCCCCTGGGCTATGGTGGCCCCCATGCCGCCTTCTTTGCCACCCGCAACAGCTTTGCCCGCAAGCTGCCCGGTCGCCTGGTGGGCGTTTCTAAAGACACCTACGGCAACCCCGCCCTGCGTCTGACCCTGCAAACCCGCGAGCAGCACATTCGCCGCGACGCCGCCACCAGCAACATCTGTACCGCTCAGGTGCTGCTGGCGATTATGGCCAGCATGTACGCGGTGTATCACGGACCGGAGGGGCTGCGGGCGATCGCATCCCGCATTCACCACCAGACCCAAACCCTAGCTCACGCCCTAGCTGAAGCGGGTTTCGAACTGGGTAAAGAACCTACGTTCGACACGCTGCGGGTAACCGTAGGCGATGCCCAAGCTACCATCCTCGCCCGCGCCGCCGCCCATCGCATCAACCTGCGCGTGCTCGACGGCGAAACCCTCGTCGTCGCCCTCGACGAAACCGTCACCGTTACCGATCTCCAAGACCTGATCACCGTCTTTACCGGCGATTCAGTTCAAAGTTCAAAATTCAAAATTCAAAATTCAAACCGCTCCCCAAACCTCCCCGTCGAGGAAAGCGATTACCCATCCACCCCCTTTCTCCCGATGGGAGACGCTAGCGCGAACGACTCCGCTCAGGAACCATCACCCATCCACCCATCCACCCATCCACTCCCCCGATCCC
>NZ_JADEXE010000422.1 GCF_015207265.1 Nodosilinea sp. LEGE 07298
ATCGCCTCCAGGGCCACCTGGTTCCACCGCACAACCACGGTGGGAGAGACTAGAGGCGAAGGTTGAACCGACTTCTTCTGAAGTGTACCGGGCATGGCTATGGTCTCCTTAAAGTTGAAGCGTTGGAGTCAATATTCGATACAAGCAAGTGCTCACAGCCCCTAGCCCGATGACAGTACAGGTTCGCAGCGGCTCCTCATCTGCAAGGGTGAGGACCTGTCATCTGACCTGAGGTGCAGCAACTGTAAGCGGGGCGCGTGTCATTCTGATGTCAGACCTGTGGTGAAGGGGTGGCAGTGCTTTCACCTCCGCCCTGGTTGCCCTGAGGTACGGGGTAGTGACTGAAGAAAACTGCTACAGGTTCGTCATTGGGCCGTCACATGGCTTCTGTAACCTCTGGCTAGCCAGACCGGTGGCGTTGTTTAGCGCCCGTAGCAAGGAAGCCATGAAGCAAGACAAACTCGGGCTGGATCGAATTATCTTCTTTAGCGATGCGGTATTTGCCATTGCCATCACGCTGCTATCCCTCGATCTAAGGCTCCCGGCCACTGCCGCCGCCGCGCACATCTCCAGTGATTTAGTTCATCTGTGGCCCAACTATCAGAGCTATATCACCAGCTTTGGGGTAATTGGCCTGTACTGGATCAGTCATCACCACTACTTTCGGTTTATTCGCCGCTACGACTACACCTTTGTGACCCTCAATGTGGGGCTGCTGATGTGCATAACGTCACTGCCCTTTGCCACCTCGGTGCTAGATCACTACGGTGACCATCGCAGTGCCGTGATGTTTTATGCCCTCAGTATGGCCATCACCGGCCTGGTGAAAACTCTGCTGTGGGGCTATGCCGTCTATGACCACCGCCTGATTTCCCCCTACCTGTCGCCCCGACGGATTCGACGGCTCACCCGCCGGGCCATGATTCCGCCGCTGGTGTTTCTGCTGTCGATCGGTTTGGCGATGGTGAACCTGGAGCTAGCCAAGCTGAGCTGGGGGGCGATCGCGCTGATGTTGTATTAGCCTGTTGATTGGGGTGAGAGCAGGGCTGGTGGGGGCCAGGATCATCGGCGTCGCTTGGGTGCAGATGGCCCGCGACGGGGCGATCGCCCGTGGGTGCGTCTGGCCTGCCACAGATGCAGCGCTGAGGGGGCCACAGAAATCACCACAATGCCCGCCACGATGGGCAGCAGATAGCGATCGACATTGGGAATCACATTACCCAGAAAAAAGCCCAGCAGCGTCAGGCTCACCGTCCACAGCAGCCCACCCACCAGGTTATAGCCCCAAAAAGTGGGGTAGTGCATAGCCCCCATGCCCGCCGTAATGGGCGTAAAGGTGCGAATGACGGGCATAAACCGGGCCAGCACCAGGGCCTTGCCACCGTGGCGCTCAAAAAAGCGCTGGGCCTTGATCAAATGGTCTTTGTGAAACAGCCAGGAGTCTTCGCGGTTAAACAGCTGGCGACCGAAGCGGTGCCCAGTCACATAGCCCACATTGTCGCCTGCCACCGCTGCCACTGCCGCCCCGGCAATGAGTAGCCAGGGGTTGAGCAAATTTTGGGAAGCCAAAAAACCCGCCGTAAACAGCAGACTATCGCCCGGCAAAAAGAACCCGATCAGCAGCCCTGACTCTGCAAAGATCATTGCCCACACCCCCAGGTATCCCATCGATTGAATCAGAGTAGGCAGGTCGTTGTGCATAGGGCGGTTGCTAAAGAAAGGAAACAACGCAGGGCTAGGGAGACCCTAAACGACACCATAGGCAGGCCGTGTGTCAAGGTAATGTCAAACCTATGATGATTTAGCTCAAGGTGCTGCCCTAGCCGTTGGTTCAGCGACTCAAAGCAAAAGCGCCATGACTAAGCAGATCAACACTGCACAGAGCGAGAGCGAAAACAGGAGCAAATGGCCCACCCGACGGCTAAAAATTCCGATCGTCAGGACAACCACCACAAAGAGCAAGGCAGCCAAAATATAGATATCGTTTTCTGCCGCCTGGTCAATGAGAGGATCTTGGGTATCGACACGGCCATCAGACAGGCCGGTGGCCAAGTGCATCAGCCTTAGCATCATAGAGTTGCCCTATTTTTATCTGTTGTATCTGGCCGTTAAACCCTATGGTTAGCGATCTATGGATACCCGACATCTCGATTCTGGAAAAGATTGTACGCCCGATTTTGGTGTATTTCTTTCTGCTGATCGCCCTGCGGCTGGGGGGCAAGCGCGAACTGGGCCAGCTCACCGGCTTTGACCTGGTGGTGCTGCTGATGCTCTCTAACGCGGTGCAAAACGCCATCATTGGCAACGATAACTCGGTCACGGGGGGCCTGATTGGGGCAACGGCCCTGCTGATGACCAATTATTGGGTGGTGCGCCTGGCCCATCGCTACCCGCGCATTGAGCGGCTGGTCGAAGGCCGACCCGCCCTGCTGCTCTTAGACGGGCAGATCAAGACTGAAAACCTAGACAAAGAACTGATCAGCGAGGCAGAATTCCGCACGGTGCTGCGGCGACAGGGGTTTGAAGATTTGGCCGAAGTGAAGGCCGCCATCCTAGAAACCAGCGGCAGCCTCACCGTTGAACGAGAGACAGATTTACCCACCCCAGTAGAAGCTGAGCTGCTCCGGCGGCTAGAGCACATTGAACAGCAGTTGCAGCGGTTATCTCACCCGCTGACGTGAATACGGGGTCGCCTCAGCGGGTCGGGTTCGGCCTTGCGCAGCACTTTGCGGGTGACCAGGGGCACATCGCCCTCGCCGAACAGAACAAAGCGCAGCAGGTATTTCATCGGGTTGCCCTCCACCCATTCGAAGTAAACGTGGGGCAGGGTGCCGGTCTGGTCGCGCAGGTAGAGCAGCAGGGCAGCGATCGCATTGGGCACCGCCGAACTCTGCACTCGCAAAATGGGGTAACCGCCCACCTCAACCCCTTTGACCTGAATCACATCGATAAACACCGAGGCATCAAACACCTGCACTTCCAGAAAGATCATCGGCTGGGGGGTGGGCAGGTGGCTGTCCTCCCGCACCTGCTGCTCCTTGAGCTGATACTCCAGGGCGGCTTCCCCCTTTTCTCGGCGGTGGGCAATCAGCCGCACCGGCTGATCTTGAAACTGGGCAATCAGCGCCTGGGCGGTCTCATCCAGTTCGACCCCGGTGACCCGCAGCTCCGTGGAGCGAAACACCCGCGACACCATCGAGGTGACAATGATGGCGGTAATAAAGAACGCCGCAATGCGAATGCCGTCGGGCCGCTCAAAAACGTTGGCAATGGTGGTGTAGAAAAACACCAGAGCAACTAGCCCAAAGGCGATCGCCCCCCATTTTGCCCCCCGCCGATGGGCCGCGAGGGTGACCGCCACCGCCGCCGAGCTCATCAGCACCAACACGCCCGTGGCGTAGGCACCCCCCTGGGCTTCAACACTGGCATCAAAGATTAGGGTGACGGTGAAGGCGATCGCTGTAAACACGAGCACCAGGGGCCGCACCGCACCGGCCCACTCCGGGGCCATGCCATAGCGGGGCAGGTAGCGGGGCACCAGATTCAGCAGCCCCGCCATCGCTGAAGCCCCGGCAAACCAGAGAATGGCGATCGTGCTGAGGTCGTACACCGTGCCAAACCCGTTGCCCAAATACTGATGGGCCAGGTAGGCCAGCGCCCGCCCGTTGGCCTGCCCCCCGGTCTGAAACGCCGCCGCCGGAATCAGCACCGTGGTGACAACGCTGCTGGTGAGCAGAAAAAAGCTCATGATCACCGCCGCCGTGGTTAGCAGTCGGTGGGTGTTGCGAATGCGTCCCATGGGCAGCGTTTCGGTGTCGGCGGGGCCGCCTTCTACTAAGGGCATTAACGCCACCCCCGTTTCAAACCCCGACAGGCCCAGGGCTAGCTTGGGGAATAGCAGCACTGCCACCCCCAGCATGCGCCAGGGGCTAGTCACGGTCAGTGCCGCTTGCCAATTGCCCAACAGCGTCGGTTGTTGCAGCATCTGATAGCCCCCCACCCCAATCACCACCAGGTTGAGGGTCAAATAGATCGCCACCAGGGCCACCGCCAGCCCAATCGCCTCCTGAAATCCTTTCAGAAAAATCGCCGCCAGTAGGGCAATCAAAACCAGGGTGAGGGGCACCATCTGCCCCTGCAAAACCCCTGAGAGCAGTGGATTTTCTACCAGGTGGGCGGTGGCATCGGCGGCTGAGAGGGTAATGGTGATAATAAAGTCGGTGCAGGCAAACCCCAGCAGCACCAGCACAAACAGCTTGCCCTGCCAGCGGGGCAGCAGCCGCTCTAGCATGGCGATCGAGCCTTCGCCGTGGGGGCTGAGCTTCGCCACCTGGCGGTAGATCGGCAGCGCCCCAAACAGCGTCACCAGCACCAAAATCAGCGTCGCCAGGGGCGATAGTGCCCCCGCCGCCAGGGCGGCAATGCCCGGCTGGTAGCCCAGGGTTGAGAAGTAATCGACCCCGGTGAGGCACATCACCTGCCACCAGGGATGTTTGAACTGATGTTCGTCGGCTTGGTTGCGGTCCGGGTTGAGCAGCCAGTGGGCGAGGTAGCGGCGGTGCTGCTGGGGCGAAATGATGGGGCTAACCATGGG
>NZ_JADEXE010000423.1 GCF_015207265.1 Nodosilinea sp. LEGE 07298
GGGTAGACGAGTCGGTGAAGCACCGTAGGCCACTGTAGGGTGCATAACGCTAAGGCGAGGCTCCGCCAATGCGCAGCAATGCACCATTTAGTAGATCTTCGCCAGCGTAGTCGTTCAGTACAGAAAGGATCAACTTTGTCTGAACGTGATGTCTAGGTTGATTAATCAACCTGATCCGAATTTCTATTTTGACCGATGATTGCGGATTGCGAAGATAACTGGAGTAGATATTTGTGTAACTGAGTCATGCGATCGCCGTAGTCAGGCCGCTAGTGAGCTATTTACTGCCATGTCCCACGACCAAGCCCAGCCAAATGCATCAGAGGGCGGCTGTCGCCCCACGCTCTACATGTCAGCAGAACTGCTGGCGGCCATTGAGGCCCAGTGTGAAGTAGAGGGGGGCCGCAAAAGGTCGCCCTTTGTGGCCGAAATTCTGGAGCTACTGCTGACTAGCGACCTCGGGCAACATCTGCAAACCAGCGCCCAAGCCCAGCAGCGATCGCTGCTGAGCGAGCTACAGGCCAACTTGATCTTGTTTAACTCCCACATTCCTACCGATCGCATTGTGGAGCTAGCGGAGAAAAGCCAGCGCTACCCCGACCAAATGCTGGTGCGCCTGGTGCTGCTGGGGCTACAGCTTTACGAGCCAGCCGTAGCGCTGATCGAAGCCAAGATTGAGGGTGGGCAAATTGGGGAGCGCTAAGGGCGGTGATCAACGCTTGCCCCTCGTTCCAGTGCTTGGAATGCTCAGTGGAGGCTTTGCCTCCTGGCATGAGCGGCAGAGCCGCAAAACCAGAGCGCCCAGGCGGAGCTAGGGCACTAGGGCGGGAGGGCTGTTATTTAGTATATCGATGCTCTAGATAGTCTGTCTTACTAGATAGTCTGTCTTAATCGATGACTACGGCTATTAAAAAAGACCCGTGGCTGGGCCACAGGTCTGTAGGAGGGAATTTTGTTGGCGTTCGCTGCGGCGGCAGAGACGCATCGCCGCGGCGGCGGCACGGACGCATCGCTAGGCGCTGCGGCGGCGGGGGCGCTTGCGCTCTGACTTTTTCTTGTAGCCGATCGCCTGGGCGGCGTTGCTGTCGGGGCCAAACTGAGCCCGCACGGCTTCTTTCATGCCCAAAATAGAGTTGTGAAACTCCCATTCGGCCTGGCGGGCGGCATCGGCGGCGGCTTTGACCATGGCTTGCAGCTCGGTCTCTTTTTGCTGCATGGTTAGCATGGTGTTGAAATTGGCCTTGAGGGCTTCGGGCGATGCGTCAACGCGGACGGGGAGATAGCCTTCGACAGTGCCGAGGCTGTTGAGGGAGTCAATATCGTTGCTGAGCGTTTTGCCGGGCAGACGGCGGGTAATGTTGACGACGGGCATGGTAGATCACCTTTAGTGATGGGTTTGTAGCGGACATGAGCAAGCAGCCTGCCTGAAGCAATTTCAGGGGTGGTAACGGATATTGGGGGCAGCGACGAAGGGTTTCAGGTCAGGCGGTGAGAGACGACGGTTGGGGCGAGGCGTTGTCTCATCTATTGCCAAGATTGCCCGATGCAAGTAGCCGATCGCGGCCTCGATTTGAAAGATTGTGACCAAACACCAGCGGTTTTGATAAAGCCTGGATGAATGTTGCAGCGGGCCGCAGCGAGTTTTGGCCCAACAATAGCGATGCAACGCGAGAATGATTAATTTGCTGCAATGACAGAAGCATTGTGTATTGAGCAGGTACGAGTGCAGCGAGTGACTATTCGAAGTTGCTCTATGATAGAAGCATTGTGTATTGACTACTTAAAAGGTTGCGCTGTTGCAGCAGCATTGTCGCGCCACAACTTAAGATGTTGCGGCCTGACAATAAGAAGTTGCGCGATCGCATTAAAGAGTTGCGGCCTGACAATCGAATGTTGGGCTGTCGCACTAAAGCATCGCGGCCGCACACTAAAGGATGCAACCCTGACAATAAAGCGGTGGAGTGCTGCAATAGGCGATCGCGCCAGAGCAGGGGGAGGTGCTTAGCTACCTGCTGCACTACCGACAGTTAGTTTAGGCCTGCCAAGGGTTGAGCTACTGAACCGATCAGTTATTCCCTTCAAGGGCACCGGAACCCTGGCCACTTGTCTTCTTGTGAGACAAAACCCCTGTGCCACAATAGGAGCAAGCGTCACCCCTACTTAGCCCTATGACTGCTGCTACAGACCTGCGATCGCTGAGCGTGCAAGACTATCACCGCATGGTAGAAGCGGGGATTTTGGCGGCAGATGAGCGGGTGGAGTTAATCGAAGGACAGCTCTATACGATGGCAGCCAAGGGAACGGCCCACAGCGCAGCGGTAACGCGTATTGATCGGGTGCTGTCGCGGTTATTGGCAGGGCGGGCGCTGCTGCGATTTCAAGACCCGGTGCAGCTGAGCGACCTTTCTGAGCCGGAACCCAATGTGGCGATTGGTAATGGAACCGCAGATGACTACAATTCTTGATTTCAACCCGCTTAAGTCTATTGCAGTGCCAAACGTTGGCCGTATTGAGCCAACAGGTTTAGTACTTGTAATTGGTCCTAACTCCGCAGGGAAGACACAATTTCTCCGTGACATTCAAGGCCGCATGCTCGGGCAAGATAGGAATCTAGTAGTTTGTGACGATATTGAAATTGTCCGCCCATCTGATCTTGATCCATTTCTCGAAGCTCTTCTAGCCGAGAAACATATTCAACGTCGTGTGGACGAACATAACCGAGTGTATCTCGAGCCACGGATCCCTGACTTTGGCAGTAGCAAATCTAAATCGTCTTACCAAGAGAGTGAAGTTAAGCGCTTCTTTAGTTTGGATTCCAGACAAGCAAATCCTGGCAAAAGCAAGTGTATGATTCTTGATCTTTTCGGGCGATCATTTATTAGCTCTCTGTTTTTGGATCGCCGACTAACCGTGACAAACACAGTTGAAAGCTTTGACTACGAAACGGAATCTCCTCTAAATGAATTGCATGCCCTTTACATTGATTCGGCAGTCAAAGAACTGCTGGCCAAGGAAGCCCAATCCGTTTTTGGTAAGTCAATTTGGCTTGACAACACACGCGCCAACAAATTGTGTCTTCGAGTTGGAAATGGGCCAGAAATGCCATCAGCAGAAGACAGACTTGAACCAGCAAAGATGCGTGAGTATCGCTTGATTGAAGATGAGGGAGATGGTTTCAAGTCGTACATTGCAATTTGTCTTACGCTATTGTTAGGGCGGCGACCTGTAGTGCTCATTGATGAGCCAGAGTTGTGTCTTCACCCGCCGCAGGCATATGCACTTGGTCGGTTCATTGGTAAATATGGGGTGTCACCTGACCACACAACGTTTGTGGCTTCTCACAGCAGCCACGTATTAAGGGGCATCATTGAGCAAACAGAGCAGCTTGACATAATTCGGCTCTCAAGGTCTGCACAACAGTTCATTGGCCAAAGGGTTTCTATGGAAACTCTCAAGGCCTCAATTGAGAAGCCAAGCACTAAGTCTGAAAGTATCCTTGATGGCCTATTTGCTGAAGCTATTACTGTAGTTGAATCTGAGGGGGATAGATTAGTCTATGGCACCACTTGGGATACAGTAGCAGACGAGTTTCAGCGTGATGTACATTTTGTCTCGGTCGGTGGTCTAGGCGGCATTGCCGACCCATGCGTTTTGTACAAAACCTTGAAAATTCCGGTCTGCGTTATTGCAGATTTAGATGTAATTCGGGAGTTAGGCGTTCTTCAGAATATTCTGAAAGCAATTGCTCCTACTGAAAGTGTTCGTGAGATTATGTCTGATACCCAACAAATTGTTGAACAGGTTAAAGCATTGGGGCCTATTTACGATGAAGAACACACGCAGAATTTACTAGCTGCAATGTTGTCCGAAAGGTTTGACTGGACCAACGTCGAACAGTTAAAGCGTATTAGGAAAGATCTGTCCGAGCTTAGTGCAGGGTTATCACAAACTGCACGCCTAAAGAAGGGACTAGAGAGCTTGCAGACTTACCCTGTTTATCACGACTTGGTCGCGCTACTGCATAAGTGTCGTATTCACGGATTGTTCTTGGTACCAGTCGGAGAGCTTGAGGACTGGATACCGTTACTGACAACTGACGGGCCAAGTAGGAAACGAAAAGCCGAGTGGGCCAACTTCGCGGCTAATCGTATTCGGGAGTCGCCAACTAATCATGGAGACATCTGGGAGTTTGTGCGTCAGATGGCCTGTTTCCAAAGAGATGAGGGATCTCGCTTAGCTGGATATCCGACCCGCTTCTCTACAAACTTTTAATTTCGCAAATTGCTAGGGTAGGCAATGCTAACCAATCGCTCATCTTATGGCAGTGCCCCACCTTATCCAGAGTTTCTGGAGTATGGCGCACCTTGAGCAGTGAGTTGAGTTGTTCTTGACAAAAAGTGTCACCCTAATATTACTGACGAATCTAGCGTGGCATAACATCGTCTAGCCGTAGCGTTAGCTGAGGCAACAAGGGCGAATCGATCGCCTCACCCAGCCGATACTGCTGTTGTTGATAGTCTTCGCCAACCAACCGACACACCGTAAACGTAGGTTGCTTAGGGCTGCCAATAAACACCCGCCCAC
>NZ_JADEXE010000424.1 GCF_015207265.1 Nodosilinea sp. LEGE 07298
CCTAAGCCCTCGCCCCCCAACATATTGAATAACAACCCCGCGCGCCCAGGCATAAAAAAAGACCCCCTCGATGGGAGCCTTTGGCGACCGCTTAAGCCTCTAGAACTCTTTAGGCGTAACGGAGGAGCCAGTTAATCGTTGATGGGTGAACTACGTCTCCATCGCTGTTGTAGAACGTGCGTTTTGGATAATACGTGTGTCGGCGAGGGTCTTTATTAATTCTCTCGAAGTCGTTCTCTAGCATATCTAGAGCCGACCGATGATATGTGTAACCTCTTTCTGCGAAAGTGAAGGTCCAGAGGCGGGCAAACCAGAGTGGTAGATACTCAAAGGTTTGATTATCATCGAACTCTTGCAGCCATTTGCTGTAGCGGGCCATCACCTCCTTTACATCGTTGGGGTGACATTCGACGGTCATGCCATCAAATTGGAATGCCAGGACATTCTCCTGCATTGCATCACTAGCGATGAAGCTTTGCATGACATGAGCTTCAGCACCTTGGCAGAGGTGAGCCAAGGCTCGACCCGCAATCTCACTCTCATTCACAGTAGGTTCCCAGGGCTGTACCCGACGACCAGCGGCCTTGTCATCCGCCCATTGCGCTTTGTCCAGCTCGAACTGCTCCAGGTACTCAGTAGCCTCCTGGCGTAGGTGAAACACATGCCCAGCGGCGTTCTTCACCCGGTCAGGCAGCTGCTTAGGGGTAGAATTCAGGATGTTGGTGAGGCTGTACTTCGCCATCCACTTCTCGCGGCTGATTACAAGAGGCTCTAGAAAGCCCCCAAGCACCTCTTTGATTTGAGCCTGACTGAACTGAAAGTGATGACCATCAGCCCGTAGTTGTGCATTCACCAACATCTGCATGCCTTTGCCCAAGGGACAGCCAAACACCAAGCTATAGACCAGAACCTTCAGGGCACGCTTGGGAACCTCTAATCCATCAGGTGTGATTTCCTTCCA
This sequence comes from Nodosilinea sp. LEGE 07298, assembly GCF_015207265.1. Taxonomy (GTDB): domain Bacteria; phylum Cyanobacteriota; class Cyanobacteriia; order Phormidesmidales; family Phormidesmidaceae; genus Nodosilinea. The sequence continues at coordinate 962 of NZ_JADEXE010000424.1, forward strand.
AACAGAGTCTCCTCGTTTAGCGATCGCTTTAACTTTCTGAAGTAGCTCTTCGCACCCCTTCTGAAGAGGCTTGTCGCTGTCTTTCTCATCCAGGTCAGCATCCCTCAAAATTTGGCATGCAATAAGCAACTGGCAGGACTTGAGGTCAAGCTCCAGAGCGATTTTCTCGGGGTTGCTCGGCTGGATGTAGAGCCAACGGATGAGCTTGGGTAACCAGACAGCCCCACCGTCTGTATGGATTCGCCCAGGGCCCTGCAAGTGCCATTGGCTGAAGTATTGGGGCTCTGGTGTATCCAGATCCATGTCGTCCAAGGCGTAAAGCATGGAGCGCTCACAAGCGTAAACTCTCTCATCCATATATTCCAAGTCCTTGTCGATTTCCTTCAGCCGCGCATGAATCTCCTGAATCCGCTGCTGGCCTTTTTCAACTTCTAATTCCTGCTCTAGCTGCTCCATTTCGTTATACAGCGCCACACCACCGTAGTTGAATAGCGCATACTCACGAATCTCGGGCAGGCCCTGACGGATAAAACGTTCTGTATTGAAGCGGAATGTAGACTGGTGTATCCGCTTGACACAAGTGATTAACGCTGGGTCACGACGAAACTTACTGTTAACAATCTCAGAATCCAATCGCGCGGGCTTGCTACGGTCATGGGCCTCATATTCCATGAGAGGCATAATACCTGCGTCAAGCAGCTTAGCCTTACGCTCGCGCTTAATTTCTTCTTGAATCCACCGACCGAGGTAGCTAACCAGCGGGCGGGTGTCATAAATTCGGCAATGCACCTTAGCGTGAGCTTCGGTGAACCCAAGTAGCCCTAACTCTATTAATAGAGGAACCACTTCGTCGTGGATTGCTGAAACGATTGCTCTGACTTCCTTATAGCTTTTGTACTTGCTTCTATCAGCACCCAGCAGCTGTCCTGCGAATACATGGGCAGCGATCGCGCGTCTAAATGGAGACCCAAAGGCAGAGTTGTTAGCCTGGCTTAGCTGGTTAAATTTGTGGATGAGCGTATCAATACTCATCAGAACCCCGATGACCAAAGGGCTTTCAGCGTACTCAACCTTGCCTTCGACAACTAGCTTGCTTCGGACTTGATGACTGCGGAAGCGAGTGAACAGGTAACCCAGCTGCTGTATAGCCCTGTCATGCGTCTTCTTGCGCTTAAGCTCAAGATTGTTAAAGGCAGCTACGGTTTTAGGAAAGAATTTCTCGTCCTTGACCAGTTGTGCCCTTATAGATAGCTTGCTGGCCGAACGTTTCGTGTTATAATTGTCTTGCATCGTAAATTTCCTGGAAGATGTTTGCGGTGAGTTGAACGAGTAAACTAATTTCTAAAAAAGCCGTTGTGTCGAGCAGCGGCTTTTTTGTGTGCCTATCAAGCAAATCGCATTGGTGCCTCACAGGTGTGGTCAGCCTCGCGCGCGTATGAAATCACGAATGCTTCGGCCCCATTGAGCAGCTGCTCCAATTGAATTTTTACTAACTCGATTTCGACTGAGACGATAGGCTGGTCTCTGTAGATGGATGTTGATAACTCGGTGTCGCCTAAAAAGGCCGTGATGATGGCGCTGTACATGGTTAGTCCTCTTCGACTAGTGTGAAAATGTCTTCGATTGAATTCAGTCCAAAAATCCGCTTCATAACCTTGTAGGTGTTGGAGTCAATTCGTTTGACATAGCCCTTATACAGTTGATAAGCGCTTCCATAGCCCATCCCTGACTCCCTAACAAACCATTCTCGGTTGCGACCAGCTGCGTCTAGATACTCTTTAAGTCGGCAGTGAAACATTATTTGAAATTAGTTAATTCTTGTTTCAATTATACCTCTAAAAATCGTGGAACACAAGCGTACTACGCTAGCTTGCACAGAACGGAGCACATTCTAAAAATTGGAGAGAATGGCCAGACAAAGGCATTATTCGTATGGAACCCTTATCTTAAGTTCCTAGCTTCAAATAATGACTAAAAACCAACTCAAAAAACGAGAAGCCACGCGGCGGTTATTCCTTGAATATCTAAAGAATCCTTCTTTAAGACAAATCGCTGACCGTTTTGGCGTAGCCCGTAGTGTTCTAGCCTATAGGTTCAAGACCTATATCCACTCTGAGTATGCTCAGCTGTCTCGGCGCGGTATCTTCATAACGATCAGACCTCACTTAGTCTCTAAAAGTATTCGTATTAGAGAACAGGTTTCTAATTGGCTAGTCGAAAACCTTGAGCTGATCGTACGTAACGAGATTCACAGCTCGCGTGTTGTCTTCTCTGAAAAGAAACTAAATAGGCTTACCTTCCAAGAGTGCGGTCGCGTTGGTGATTACAGAGACAACTTGATGGAGGTCTTGGCGTGTTAGAGCCTACTGCTATGGAGGAGGATTATTACGTAGAGCCTGTCGAGCGGCAGCTTTGTCCTTATATTGATTTAATTGAGCTTGAAGAGGCGATCAAGCTTTACTATCAAGGAAAACTCAATGATGTTGATGAAGAGTACTTCGCGCGACTGTACTTAGAGAACTATCAGCTAATCCCTGGAAAGACTCTATTAAGTGTCTTAGATCAGGCAACCATGTGGGAGTGTCTCTACAAGTTAGACTTCATTCACAGATGCACTTTGAATGCCTATTATGGCGACAGCGCTGTAGCGAATGTTCGGCTCTCTAAGGTAGTTCCTCCCGGCATGAGGCTATCCGATTATCAGAGCTTCCTATTACCCCATGCGATCAACGCTCTCGCTTATATCGTCCACCAGATGTTGTAGTTTTTGGACATCCCGTTAAGGTAGGAGCTTGTGTCTCCTTTTTGAGTTGGGTTTCCTCGGGGTCGTGCTTAGGCAGGGCCCTTTGTTATTTCTGCCACACTTTGCAACAAAATCGAACAAATTTGAACAATGCCCACGCCAAAAGCCAATCCTACTAAACGAAAGGTTCGTTACTGTCAAAAAGTAGCCGACCTTATCGTTGAGGTTATTGGCAACGGTGGGACTGATTCAGATGTGGCAGCGGCTGTTGGAATTGAGCGATCGACTCTATATAGATGGATTAAATCACATCCCGAACTTCAGGCGCGCGTTGATGCTATTCGTAACGGTCTAGACGAGACTCATGCTGAAGCTGTTCTCGATCAGCTTGCAGAATGCCGCGTCCTTGCTGAGAGCTATACCTTAAAACTTTTTAAGGGTGAAATCCAGCGAGTTAAGACCAGAACTGATGGTACAGGCGCTGTCATCTTTAAGGACAGTGAAGTCGTACTCCCAAGCGATCGCCTTGTCGAAAGGTTCCTCCAACTTCAAAGTGCTGAGCAGCACTTCAAGTTAAGCATCGATTTGGCTGAGCCTTTCGATGATGCTTAGTGGTGCAGAAAACTTAGGGCAGTCTCACCATGAGAATGTGAGGACCTTAGCGAACTCAATGCGACAGTCTAGGGCGTCTCGCTTGCATTGAGAGGCGCAAGCGGGCGGTGGATTGCCCTTAGGCAAGGCTTGGAGGATGGGCAAGGGCAAACGCTCGTAGCAAAGCCGAGCCAGTTCCCGCAAACCGAGTTGCAGAAAACTCAAGCCCCGGTCGCCATGCCAATCCAGACGACTCC
>NZ_JADEXE010000425.1 GCF_015207265.1 Nodosilinea sp. LEGE 07298
GTCTGCAATGGGAAGACAAATCGTTTTATCGCCTGCGGTTCCACGCTTCCGTCGTTGCTTGGCCATCACGTTGGCCTCCTAAGCGCTCTACCCCTATTTTACTCGACACAAACTTGGGTGGAACTAGGACCAATTTAAGCCTTAAGGCCGATATATGTCTGGTCATGCGTTGCTTCAACAATTTATGAAGCGTGCATGACCAGTTTTTTGGCTGCGTAGTTTTAATTAAAGCAATGCAGGCGGCATTCGCTGAAATCTGGGTTTGGGTATCTTGGGAACCATTCATAACTTGTCTCTCTTAGAAGCCTGCTTAGATTGAATTAAAACTATTTGAATTTAATAGCTCCGCGAGGTCACGAACAAAAGGAAGCGAAAATGCCTAAACAGCAGCAAAAAACTATCTTTAGGCAGATTTTGGATCTTCAATTTGTCACTTTCCAGGTTGTTTTTTATAGACTTCAACTGTGTTCTTAAACGTAAGTATTGATGAAGTCTTGATGAATTCCTGGTTGACTGTCTCAAAGACTAAGCCTTGAGCCTGTATTTTCAAGTTGAGCTTTAGTCCCTAATTCTCTTTTTAGTATGGATCAGATTGGCGTTGTGACTATTGGCCGCAATGAGGGAGAGCGCCTGATTCGCTGTCTCACGTCTCTACGGGCCAATGTGCCTACTGGCAGCCCCATTGTCTATGTAGATTCTGGCTCTACCGATGGCAGCGTGGCTAAGGCACAAGAGATGGGAATCAGCGTTGTTGAACTCGATATGACCGTGCCTTTCACCATGGCTCGAGGACGCAACACGGGGTTTCAGTACTTAGTCGACAACTTTCCCGATTTGGCCTACGTACAGTTTATTGACGGCGACTGCGAGCTACTGCCGAACTGGATTGATCAGGCTGTTATGGCGTTAGGGCAAGCAGACGACTTAGCCATAGTCTGTGGGCGGCGGCGAGAGCGGTTTCCTGAGGTGTCTCCCTACAATCGCTTGGCTGATATAGAGTGGAATACCCCTATAGGGGAGGCTAAAGCCTGCGGGGGCGATATGCTGGCTCGGGTTGAGGCGATTAAAGCCGTGAAAGGCTATGACCCCAAAATGATCTGTGGGGAAGAGCCAGAGATGTGTATTCGGCTGCGTCAAAAGGGATGGAAAATAGAGCGTATTGATGCTGATATGACCCTCCACGATGCTGCCATGACCCGCTTTGGTCAATGGTGGAAGCGATCGGTTCGAGGTGGATGGGCGGTTGCAGAGGGTAACGCCCTGTATGGTGAGTCTGCCGAGGCTTATATGGTGAAAGAGAATAAAAGCGGCTGGCTTTGGGGAGCGATTGTACCCGCAGTGGCGCTGGCTTTAGCCTGGCCTAGCCGGGGGCTAAGCTTGCTGCTTTTGCTGGGCTATCTAATTTTAGGATGGCGAATTTATAAGTATCGCCAGGGTCAGGGCGACTTGCCGGGGCATGCGCGTATCTATGCTTTCTTCTGTACGTTGTCAAAATTTCCCCAGGCGGTTGGGCAGGGCCGGTATTGGCTGAATCGCTGGCGCAATAAGCCGGCTACGCTGATTGAATACAAGTCAGCTCCGATGGTCAGCCCGGAGCCTTAGATGCTAACCAATCGCGAAGTTTTGGGCTGAGGCGGCATCAATTCACGTCTGCTATAAGTCGCCGCGATCGCTTGCCCATAAAATCCATATAGAAACCTAGCTGACAGCTGCATTGATCACCTCTGACGGCACCATGCGGTAGCCCATGCCGCGTACGGTTTCGATGCAGTCGCTGCCCAGCTTTTTGCGCAGGTAGCCCACGTAGACATCGACAATGTTTGAGCCAGGGTCGTAGCCATAGCCCCAGGCCAAATCGAGCAGCTGCTCGCGACTGAGCACCTGCCCGGCGTGGCGCATAAACGTTTCGGTGAGAATAAATTCTCGCGCCGACAGTTCGACCACTTGGCCGCCCACTTGTACCTGGCGGGTGAGCAGGTCGAGCATGACAGGACCAACGCTCAGCGTAGTTTTGACCAATTTTGGGCTGGTCTGAGCCGATCGCAGGCGGGCGCGAATTCGCGCCAGCAGTTCTTCAAAGCGAAAGGGCTTAGTGACGTAGTCATCGGCCCCGGCCTCTAGCCCGTTTACCTTGTCGTAGAGATCATCGCGGGCGGTGAGCAAAATAATCGGTTTGGCAAAGCCCTGACCGCGCAGGGCTTCTAGTACCGTCATGCCGTCGCGATCGGGCAAGCCCAGATCGAGAATGAGTAGATCAAACTCGCCGTCTAGGGCCAGAGTAATACCGCCGTCGCCGTCTTCGACGTGGATAGTGATAAAGCCATGGGCCTGTAGCCCTTTCTTTAAAAACGAGGCAATGCGAGGCTCGTCTTCGACGACTAAGATGCGACTCATGGATGGGGCTCCTGGAACGATTTGAGGGGCAGAACTAAGGTAAATATTGCGCCGCAATCGGGCTGGCTGGCGAGCTGAATGCTGCCGCCGTGGGCCTGCACAATGGCTTGCACAATGGCCAACCCCAGCCCCGAACCATCGGAGCGGCCGTAACGACTCTTGCCGCGCACAAAGCGCTGAAAAATACGGGTTTGATCAGCTAATTCAATGCCTTCGCCGGTATCGCGTACCCAAAGGTGAACCTGGTCGTTATGACGACTAGACCCCAGCGCGATGGTGTCACCTGGGCGGGTGTGCTGGGTCGCGTTTTGGGCCAGATTGACAATCGCCTCTGTCAGGCGCTGGCGATCGCCCACGAGTTGCCCATCGGCGATCGCCTCTAGCTGCCAGCGGCGATCGCCCAAGGCGGTAATTTTGGCGTACAGCTCTTCGGTAAATACCGTCAGGTCGATCGGTTCGGGAAACAGAAAGTCGGGGCGTTCGGCCTTGGCCAGCAGCATCAGCTCGTCGATGAACCGGCTCATGCGATCGAGCTCGTCAATGACGATATCGAGGGTTTCTTGCTGTTCTTGGGGGGTGGTGCCCATCAGTTCTAGATGGCCGCGAATTATGGTGATTGGGGTGCGCAGCTCGTGACCCACATCGTTGAGCAGCTGCCGCTGACTGTTGAAGGTGGCCTCAATGCGATCGAGCATGTCGTTAAACGTGCGGGTTAGCTCGGCGATATCCCCCGTGGTGCTCTCCAAAGCAATGCGCTCGGTCAGGTTCGACTCGGTAATCAGGCGGGCGGTCTGGCTCAGCAGCCGCAGCGGGGCCAGCACCCGGCCCGCCGCAAACCAGGCCAAGGCCGACGCGATCGCCAGCACCACCAGCGACACCTGAGCAATAACTAGCACCAGTTCGTTAACCTTGGCGCGATCGCGGCTGACCATATGGGCTACGACAAACACGCCTCTCACCTCTCCTGCTGCCCTAATGGGCTCAGCTAAGTACAGCACAGTGCCAGAGAGGGTAGATTCGCCGTCCTGCCTGGGTATCGTTAAGGATTCCCACTCCTGCATCAGGACGCTGTCGGATCGCAGCGCCATGGGCAAGGCCAGAGAACTAGCTTTATAAAACTCACCGTCGACAATAGCCAGCAGGTACTCGTTGTCTTCGGGAATATTGCGCGACAGAAATACGTCAAAAATCGCGTCGATGTCATTGCCAAAAGGCTGGCCGGTTTTAGGATTTCGACCGTTGCGCAGCTGCCGAAATTCTTCTACCTCCTGGTACAGCGATTGCTCGACCCACTTATCTAAGCGGGAAAACAAAATTTGTCGCACCGTCAGCACCGACGCCACACTCGAAAGGGCCATCAACAGCAGGTACCAAATCAAAATTCGGCTGCGAGCTTCGCCCAGCATCTGTCGCCAACCGCTTAGTGGCGGTAGGGCTGAGCCGGATTTAGATAGGGCAAGGCGTTCCAAAGGCGTTTGGTGCTTAGAGCAGTTTTGCTCAGCCGCTACAAGGCATAACCAACTAAGGGTGAATCTTGCTGAGCTGGTAGAGAGATATCTAAATTGTGAAGGGTTTTAGGCCCAAAAGTTCCTAAAGTTCCTTGACACCAGCCTAGACGCGCTAATCATTAAGCGTGAGCTACCGATCTTTATGCCCGGTTTAACCAGTTGCTCAAGCGGGTCTCGCACAGCTTTAGGATGGCCTCGGTATAGGGGCGGCGGCTAGGAATGCGGGTGCTGATATGAAGGTGCCGCACCAGGGTTAGCAAGGTGTACAGCTCAATGTCGTGCTGTAAGGCAATCGAGGCTTCGGTGGTCTGGGTTGGTGCACAAACCAGAGCCAGGTAAGCGGTTTTCAGGGTAATTTCGCGATCGCTCAACGCGTCAGCATTGCCCATTTCTCGCAGGCTTTGCTCGGTAATATGGGCGATAAAGTTGCCAATATCCACCGCTGGCGATCCTTGGCAGCAGAGGTCAAGGTCAACCAGCCACAGGCGATCGCCGTCAACGAGCACCTGATCGGCATAGAAGTCGCGGTGGATGGTGGAGTGGGGGGTGGATGGGTAGATGGGTGGATGGG
>NZ_JADEXE010000426.1 GCF_015207265.1 Nodosilinea sp. LEGE 07298
GGAGTCGTCTGGATTGGCATGGAGACCGGGGCTTGAGTTTTCTGCAACTCGGTTTGCGGGAACTGGCTCGGCTTTGCTACGAGCGTTTGCCCTTGCCCATCCTCCAAGCCTTGCCTAAGGGCAATCCACCGCCCGCTTGCGCCTCTCAATGCAAGCGAGACGCCCTAGACTGTCGCATTGAGTTCGCTAAGGTCCTCACATTCTCATGGTGAGACTGCCCTAAGTTTTCTGCACCACTAAGGGGCGATCGCATCCACCATCTCCAAGACCTGATCACTAGCCTGCGAGAACAAGGAGGGGTGAATATCCCTAAACTGGTCGTATTTACGGGCTATACCCAGGTAGGCCAAGCCATCGCCCAGCGCATGAGGAAAAAGTTTGGTGAGGCAGCGATCGCTACCCTAGAGACAGGCCAATCCGCTGAAATCGTCGAGCAGCAGGAGAACCAATTCAAAACTAACCCCCGCTGCTTTGTACTAGTCTGCGATGCCTCAGGCGAAGAGGGCCACAACCTCCAGTTCGCCGATTACATGATTCACTTTGACTTGCCCTGGTCGCCCAACCGCCTAGAACAGCGCCATGGCCGGATGAACCGGATCGGCTTACAGCATTCGATGAAATATGTTGTCTTTAGTGGATCCCAGGCTGCCGATGACCCGCTTTGCGCCTGGGTTGTTCTCCTGGGGTCTGGGCTCAATCTATTTAAAGAATCCGTTGCCAGCCTCCAGTTCTACGTTGACAGTAAGCTGCCGGAATTCGAGACCTTGCTCTTTCAGGAAGGGGCAGATGGTTTAGAACGGATCATCGACGTGGTTGAAAATGAGGTCGAGTCAGAGAAGGTCAGTATTGGCGAACAACATGCCCTGGATGAAATCGATGCTCTGGACAGCAATGCTGCCGAGTACTTCGCCCTGCTCGATGATTACGATGGTCGCCACAAGGAGATTAAACAGGCCGCTGAAGGATGGGTTTGCGACGCACTGCAATTTAAGCGTTGGTTCACGGATCCCGACAATATTGATTTCTTCTGGTACAAGCCAACTCCTAAGACCCTGCTGCCGGTCAACGACATTCTCACCTTTCTACCGCCCGAGGAGTTAAATAAGCCTGGCACTTACAACCGCCGTCTTGCCAACCGCCGCCCAGGCAGGGTGCTCTATCGAGTTGGCGCGGGCATCATCGATGCCCTAAATGACTACGTGCAGTGGGATGATCGAGGTCGAGCCTTTGCCCTCTGGCGGCACGCACCAGAGTGGCCTGCTGATGAAGGAATGGAGTGGATCGGTTTTCGCTTTGACTATGTGATCGAAGCCGACCTGTCAGGAGTTAAGCAGTTGCTTGAGCAGCATCAGTGGAAGAACCTCTCCCTCCGCGCCCTACAGCGACGAGCGGATGCCCTGTTCCCTCCTTTCTTCAGAACGTTGTTCCTAAATACGCGCATGCAGGTGGTAACCGATGAGCACCTTTTAGCTATCCTGGAGCGCAATTACTCTGGCAAGGGGCAACCCCGGCAAGACTACAACCTGGCCAAGAACCGATTGGATATCATCGATGAGTTCATCAGCCGCGATGACTGGGAAGCCCTTTGCCAAGGGGCTAGAACTCAATCAGAAGAAAGCCTGCGACAGAGTGAAGCCTTCCTTAGCGACTGCCAGCGCTATGCCAAAGATGCCGATCGCAAGCTCAGCGAGCGGGTAGAACAGTTAACCCTACGCCTAGAAAGGCAGAACGAGATGGGATCTGGGCAATCCCTGGCTGAAGAAGCCAGTATAGAGGCAGTGCTCAAGAACGCTCTTCTGGACGGCATGATCAATCCTCGCGTTTCCCTAGACTCCATTGGGTTTTATATAGTGGCAGGTCGCCGCCCTCCTCGGCTTGGGAAGGAAACTGAGTGATGGAACTAGGCTTTCAAGATCTGGCAAACTGGCTGGGGAGTGGCTTTATCTCCCCCCTGGATGAAAAGGCTTTTGCCGAAGCCTGCCAACGCCGGTTGGTAAGGGCACTACAGTTACCTCACCCTCTAGGCCAAGGGGACATTGCTGTTTTGGTGCGTCACTTGCTCCGCCATGAGATGGAAATTCAGGGTGGAGCCTCTCCTAGTCTGAAGGTGCCAAGAAAGACCCCGTTTCCAACCCAGCGAGAGGTTTGGGAGCGCAGCGGTATAGCGGTGCTCAATGAGGGGCCTGACTTTTTTGTGGTCAGCGCTGAGCCTTGGCACCCAGAATGGCTTCCCCAGGCTGAGCAGGTTTCTCCTGAAACCCCTTTGTTCAAGGAAGTGCGCCGTCGGAGCCACGAGCCCGTCTCAGGCGATCCCTTTCTTAAAGCACTGGGTTATGAGACATATCAAAGCGTGGGCCAGCGAGAGGCAATCCGAACAATTCTGACTGCGCCTCCTGAGTCTACTCTGGTGGTTAATCTTCCCACCGGCTCGGGTAAGAGCCTTTGTGCCCATTTGCCTGCGTGGCTAGCCTCAAAACCAGTGGGGGTAACGATTGTAGTGGTGCCTACCGTGGCGCTAGCTATCGATCAAGAGCGGGCGTTTAAGGCTCAAACTAAAACAAATATTGCCACCGCCTACTACAGCGATACCTCCATTGAGGGGCAAGAACGACGGGAAGAAATTCGCGATCGCATTCGCCAGGGCACTCAACCTATTGTCTTCACCAGTCCTGAGGGATTGATTGAGTCTCTGTCCTTCAGTGTTTACGAGGCTGTCCGCCAGGGGTTCCTCCGCTACATGGTCATTGACGAGGCCCATATTGTGGAGCAATGGGGGGATGAATTCCGCCCGGAGTTTCAGGAATTGGCTGGGTTCCGGCGATCGCTGCTCCGAGTCTGCCGTGATAACAAACTGCCGGGTTTCCCCACCCTGCTGCTCACCGCCACGGTCACAGAATCTTGCCTAGATACACTCGAAACCCTGTTTGGAGCGCCAGGGCCATTTGAAATTGTCTCTTCGGTGCAGCTTCGCCCCGAGCCTTCCTACTGGTTTGCCTACTGTGGCAGCGAAGCTGAACGCCAGGAGCGTCTGGTGGAAGCTGTGGCTCACCTACCCCGCCCACTGATTATTTACGGCAGCAAGGTCAATGATGTAGACCATTGGCATCGATACCTGCAACAGTCTGGGTATGAGCGCTGTGCCAAGATGACGGGCAAGTCGAGCCAGCTTGAGCGTTTAGATTTGTTGAATAGGTGGCAAGCTGGGCTGATCGATATTGTCGTAGCGACCTCGGCCTTTGGATTAGGGGTGGACCTGCCAGATGTGCGGGCTGTGATCCATGTCTGCATCCCTGAGACCATTGACCGTTTCTACCAAGAAGTAGGACGGGGGGGGCGTGATGGTAAAGCCACGCTATCTCTGGTGCTTCATACCGCGAAGGACTTTCAGGACGCAGCCGCCATTGGGGAAATCACCTACATCACTAGCGATCGCGGGAGGCAGCGCTGGGAGGAAATGTTTTCGCACAAGCGTTCACTACCTGATGATCGATTTCAGGTTCCTATTACCGTCCCCCCCCCTTACAACATTGACTTGGATGGAAGCAGTATTAGAAACCAAGACTGGAATATTCGCACCCTCACCTTGATGAGTCGAGCCGGGTTGATCGCGCTTGATGCAGAGCCTCTCCCTCACATTGAGGATAAGGAAGATTTTAAGCAGGCTATAGAGCAATACAGGGGCTATCGAACCGTACAAATTAGCGATGAACAGCATCTGAAAGTTGATGTTTGGGCAGAAAAGGTTGAACCTGCCCGCAATCAACGCCAGCAGTGGGCATTCAATAGCCTCAAACTTATGAAAGAAGCCCTGCGGCCAAAGCGTTGTCTGGCTGAGATTTTTTCAGAGGCGTATAGCATCCAAACTCGGTTAGAGCCATCCCGACGAGGAGTGCCCGTAGAGCGATCCTGTGGTGGATGCCCCTACTGTCGACAAAAGGAGATCGCACCCTTTCAAGGGGCTACACCTACACCCTTTCGGGTCTGGCAACAACCGAGCGATAGAAAGGGGGAGGCGCTCAAAGCAGTGCTGGCGGGGGAGGATCTATTAGGAATTTTCTATTCGCTGCCTCTAGATCGGCAATCTGAACGCGATCGCAAGCGCCTCATCCTATGGTTATTGAAGGAAGGCATCGGGAATGTGGTCGCACCCCAGGCTATATATTCGCTATTGAATGAGGCTTTGGTATTTCTATTTGAAGCTTACCAACCCTTTCTTATGCCTAAAATTCCAACGTTGGTTTACTACGATTCTGAGACAATCTTGCCGGAAGACTACCAGCAGTTCACAAAAGCTAGGGTTCCCCACATAGTTTTCTTGCCAGAGAGCACACCAGATCCAACGGGGTGCATCCCAGTCTTGCAAGACTCATTTTGAGAAGTAGCCATTTAGATAAGCACATCGCTGTTGCAGCACTTGTTGCACGTTATCTGCGTTCCAGTGAGCTCCTGAAATCTTGATTCGACGTCC
>NZ_JADEXE010000427.1 GCF_015207265.1 Nodosilinea sp. LEGE 07298
AGGAGAAACTGCCGCTTTATCTGGGGTTCTTTGAGTTCGTACACAATGCCCGTAAGCGAGGAAAGGCACTGCTGGGCAACCTATTGGAGACCTTGTTGAACTAGCTCCCCAAAATCCGTATTGAGCCTTTATTTTTCAACTAACGGGCAAATTACCCGACACATCACCGCGAGACATTTGGGTACAAATAGGGACACACAGCCCCACTTTTATCCCTAGCAGCCGCGAGTATTTTTTTGACTCAGCAGTTAAATGCTGCTGTGGAAAGCGACTCCTTAAGAAAGAGAAATACCTTTTTCTCCGGCAATAGCTTCAATTTTTTCTAGCACCGAGTCCACTTGAGCAAGATGCTCCTGCACCCTTTGATCCTTTAAAAGCGACTTCCGCCTCCGAATACTCTTCAGCCGGGTGTAAATGCGCTCTTGAACCGGAACGGTAGTCATGATAATTCCAGAATTATCGACTTCGCTTTGAAGGTGGCTCGCTGGCATGATAATTCCAGAATTATCACCCTCAACCTCAGAATTTACCCTTTGAGACCATTCCATTTGCTTGAGGTGATCAATCTTCTCCTTAAGCTGAGTCTTGGTAGCTGTTTTGCTGAAGTCGATTAGAGCAACTTGATGGTGTTCCGGTGTCCTGTTAATTAAAGTAGCGCTGGTAGGGCTAATCTCCCCAGAACGTACAGCCTCGATAATTTGAGGATTGAGGTTCAGCAGCGGCAGACGATTGGAGACAAAGCTGCTGACCTTCAGGCCAAACTCTTCTAGAACCGCCTCAATGATGGCGACTTTGTCACTGCTGGCTTCAATCAGTTCAGCCCCATCACCCCTAGATTGATAGTTTTTGATGGCGATCAAGAATTGCTTGACCTCTTCAAAGGTTTGACCCAGTCTAAGCTTAAGCAGACTGAGGATAGAATCGGTCTCTTCAATGGCGCTAATCTCTTCGCTCAAAAGATGCGCAATCAGAGCAACTTCAAGGGCCGTTTCATCGCCCATCTCGACTACCATAGCTGGGATAAAATCGAGCCTGAGTTCTTTGCAACAGCGCCAGCGCCGTTCTCCACTGATGGTTTCGTAAAGGCCATCGGCGGCTCGGCGCACCAAAATTGGCTCCAAAACCTGACCGTGTTTTTGGATAGAGTCTCGCAGCTTGGCCAGCTTTTCGGGGTCGAAATAGCGTCGGGGTTGCTTCAAGTTGTCCGGCAGTCGCAAAGCCACAATCTGAGCAACCGGAATTTGAATAAAGCCAGGTTCTCCAGAACCACTAGTCTGAGTCAGTTTGAGCTGCTCTATTTCGGCCCTGAGGCGATCTAACTCTTCTTCTTTCTGAGCCCCGACAGCTTGCTCAAACATACTGGTCATGGGGCGTCTGCTATTTCTTGCCATTAGTTTTCTCCTACCGTTGCTTGGGTGATGGCGATCGCAATGTCTTTGTAGATCTCATTGATGGGTTCTTTAGGTCGGTAGATCCCCAACGGCAAACCAACCGCCGCCGCATTGGCGATATAAGCGCTATCTCTAATCGTGGGAAAGAGGGGTATGTTCATCTGATTAAGAATGGCGGGTAAGCTTTCCAACCCCTCCAGTTGAGATAGCCCCAGATTGTCTCGGTGCATGGCCCGATCTTTAAAGCCATTGGGAACCACTCCCAAAATTTCTGGCGTTGGCTTGAGGCGTAGATCTCGACGGGTTTCATAGATCCAGTTCAGCAATTTCGCTAGGGCATCGATATCTTTGTCTTCTGGCTTCAGGGTCAACAAGATATGGGTAGATGCGGCCAGCGCGACCGTGTGCACTTGCTCAATCGTGCCTGGGCAGTCAAAGATGACCACATCGTGGGGAAGGGGATGGTCTTCTAGTTTGTCAGCGAGAAGATATTCACCCCGCTTTGTCAGCACCAGGCGTTGAGAGGTTTCGGTTAAAATTAACCCCCCTAGGCAGGCATCAATGCCTTGGACAACATCTCGCCACACGGGATTTAGGGGATAGTCGCCTGAAAATTCTGGTCTCAAAACATAATCGATGGTTTCGTCGGCGTTGAGCGGATCGTCCAATCCACAAAATAGAGTTAGAGAGCCGTTGGGATCGCAGCCAAATAGGGCAACTTTCTTACCCATGCCAGCGAGCTGGTAGGCAAGATTCACCGCTAATGTCGTCTTACCAACACCACCGCTATTTGACATGATGGCAATTCGTTGTTGCAGCATGATTGATTTGCCTGGGTAGCGTAGCCTGCCCCTATAGTATTAGGCGCAAGCTGATAATTCCAGTATTTAACGAGAAAACCGTAATCTTTATCCTTACCCTCAGGTTCAGGTAAGTTTGCTAGCCAAACGGACAGATCCATTTCCCTTCCGAGGAAGTGCAGGGGGTAGGTCAGCATTGACCATCAGCATCGCACGATCCCCAAGAGAGGATATGATCATCTTCCGCTCCATGAGATTCTCTCGAAAAGACTTTTTTGGCCAATCTAGCTGCAAGTAACCGTGATAATTCTGGAATTATCACGGTTGTGGGGATGCAAGCATAGGTAAGGGATTTGCGGGTTATATGGTGTACCAGGCAGCCATGTTTCGACTTCGCTCAACCTTTAGTGATCGAGGGCTGAGCGAAGTCGAAGGCCGATCAGCAAGTACCTTATTTTCTTGCGAGTCTCTAGCCAGAAGGCTTCCTTTTGGAGAAGTACAGCCAATTTGCGGAGCTATGCCTTGCTTGGGCTAGCAGATACCAATATATGCAGGCTATAAAAGTACTGATCCGCGATTTCTAGCTCAAAGCCGCCCAACAGCAGACATAACCATAGCTGCACCAGCGGCCATCCCAGTTGCTCACGAAGCTGTAGAAGATAAATTGGTTGTGGATGAGTTTGAAACCAGGCGTTAATTTCAGCAACCCAATCTTGCACTCGTTCCTCATGGGCCACGGCCAAGGAGGCTGCCTTTTCCTCCGCTAGCTCCACCTGGTCTAACATTTTCAAAATATTTTCTTTGGGTACCGCCCCTACAACCGTCTCCTCATCTGGCTTAGGGTCTGTAGTTCTAGGCTTATGTCTCCGTTTTGCTGGGGTCGTCAACTCAGAAAGGTCTACGTGCTGTGTTTGCCGAACGAGGCCTTGCAACCAATCACTCGGCAAAGCGGGTTCTTGGGGATCGTGGGTATTCTCCCAATCGTCTAGTAGCGATTGAGCCTTAGACCAGTGCAACTCAGCTAATTGTTCGATCGCCCTCCCCCCAAGCTGAAGCTGCTCTTGAATCGTTAATTGACCCCAAAAAGGTTCAATCTGTTGCCAGAGAGCTTGGACATCTGCCAGCAACGGATTTTCGGCGGCATCTTCTAGAACCAATTCCAGCTCCAGTTCCAGTTGTTTGAAGTTCATTGGCTCTCCTCAGCCACTAAATGAGGTTTGAGGGGGCAGCTTTTAATCGGGCATTCAGTGGGTTCTAAACGAATTTCAGGCTCAAATTTTGTAATCCCATATCGTTCGCGCAGGGTCTTTAACACGTCCACCAAGTATTCTTGGATCTTTTGGTTTCTCATCCCGGCGCAGTGGATGGGGGTGACATCGAGCAAATGCTGCTCTCCTTCCCACACAGAGACAGATAGGGCGTGTAAAGGGGCATCTTGGCGCTTTTGACGATAGAGGTAGAGGTAGGCAACGGGCTTGAGTGCGATCGCAACAGAGATCGTTTCAGGGCCTTGGCCCGCCTGATTTTCTTGGGCAGATTGGCGATAGGTGCTGCGACGAGAGGCATTGTTATCACGGCGGTTACGGTAGTGCGATCGCCGCCGATGACACCGGCTTTCTTCCCAACAACCATCGCCCTGCTCCCCATGAAGCTGCCGAGCCTGCTCCACAGAGAGCTGAGCACAGTGCAGGCATTGGGGGTTAATTCGTCTCGGCATGGCCCTGATTCATCATGTGACTTAGCGAAAAGACAGAAAGAAGCCTATGGATCCGTTCGGGATTAAGGTACCGGATTGCTGATGGCTTATACGGTTGAATCTGTAGTCCCAGCAGGCTTGAATTCAGTAGTTTATTTACGGACGACTCCTATGCAACGTTCGCCCAAGCGGCTGAAGATCCTCACAGCCAGGGCTGATCACAGGTCATGGCCTAAATTTAAGCCCACCCCATTCTAAATAGTGTAATTGTTAGTGTAAGTAGGCTGTTTCTTTAATCATAATTCAGTGCTGCCGCCTAGATCAAAAATATTGGCCAACCTCCAAGAGACGAAGCCTGTGAGAACCTTCACTTACACTAAAAATTACACAATCAACTAGCCCATGCCAAATTCTGCTTGGCTACCCCCGATTTAGCAGGGTGCACGTGATTGCTCAACTCAGTAGCCAATCAGCCTGCTGTGAGGTAAGGGCACGGGAGATAGCGTCAAAGGCAGAGATGCTTTGACGGCGAGCCGTGTTTACCAGCGAACGCACCTGGGCGAACAACTCCGCAC
>NZ_JADEXE010000048.1 GCF_015207265.1 Nodosilinea sp. LEGE 07298
GCTCGATGCCGTGATGGAAAGCCGCTACCGCTTTGCGGTCGATACGGTGGATATGGGCGGCGTGCCCGTCACCCGCTGGACGGCCCCCTTCGACTCGTTGGTGATGGCCCACGGCTGGCTGGAGGGCGATATCGCCTTCTTCACTGTAGGTCAGGGAATAGCGGATTTGGTAGCTCCCTCGCCAAGTCGTAGGCTGGCTGAAAATAATCTGTTCCAGGCCACCACTGGAGAAGCCCCGCGCCCCAACAATGGCCATTTCTTTGCCAACCTAGAGGCCCTGAGCGAGGCGGAGAACAACCTGCTGCTGCCGCCCTTACCTCAGCAGGGGTTGCTGGGATCTGAGGCGATCGAGGCGATTGGGGTAACGGCGACGGTACTCAGCGATCGCCAGGTGCGCTACGACATGATGGCCATTCTGAAGCGGGGCGATCGCCCCGGCGACTTGCCCTTAACTGATGCCGCTCCTACAGAACCCTCCGCCCCTGAAGTGACTCCTGCCCCTGAAGCAGCTCCCCCCGCTACCAGCGAATAGGCCGCTAGCGAATAGTCAGGAATAGTCCCAATTAAACTCAGGTTGGCCTGTAGCTACAGTATTGTTGCCACTGCAATTCAAACCACAAAAGTCGGTAGGATAGGAGAAGACCCATCCTTTCCTAAACCCTATGGATTTGATTGCGCTCCAGGGCTGGCTCGACAATGCATCCTTTGCGGTGCTGTTTATGGCGATGTTGCTCTACTGGTGCGGCGTGGCCTTTCCGCGCGCGACGCTGCTGCCGTCGCTGGGCACTGGGGCGATCGCCGTGGGCAATCTCACCATCGCCGCCCTACTAGCCGCCCGCTGGATCGAGGGGGGCTACTTTCCCATGAGCAACCTCTACGAGTCGCTGTTTGCTCTGGCCTGGGGGATTACCGCCATGCACCTGGTAGCCGAGCGCATGAGCCGCAGCCCGCTGGTGGGGGCCGTTACCGCGCCCATTGCCATGGCGATTTCGGCCTTTGCCACCCTGTCGCTACCGGACACCATGCAGGGGTCAGAGCCGCTGGTGCCTGCCCTTAAGTCCAACTGGTTAATGATGCATGTCAGCGTGATGCTGCTCAGCTACGCGGCGCTGCTGGTGGGGGCGCTGCTGGCGATCGCATTTTTGCTCGTAACTCGGGGTCAAGCGGTCGAGCTGAAGGGTAGCTCCGTGGGTACCGGCGGCTTTCGCAACGTTAAACTTTACCGGGCCGCAGCTGATGCCGTAGCTGCAGCAGACCGACCCCAGGCCCTATCGGCTTCCGCTGGCGGTACCGCCGTACTCGAAAAGTCGTCTGCGGCCACCGCCGTCAAGCTTTCGCCCCAGCGGCTTACCCTGGCCGATACCCTCGACAACATCAGCTACCGCATGATTGGCCTGGGCTTTCCGCTGCTCACCATCGGCATCATCGCCGGGGCTGTGTGGGCCAACGAAGCCTGGGGCTCCTACTGGAGCTGGGACCCCAAAGAAACCTGGGCGTTGATTACCTGGCTGGTGTTTGCGGCCTATCTGCACGCCCGTATTACTAAGGGCTGGCAGGGGCGTCGCCCAGCGATTCTGGCCGCCGCTGGCTTTGTGGTGGTCTGGGTGTGCTACCTGGGGGTAAACATTCTCGGCAAGGGGCTGCACAGCTACGGCTGGTTTTTCTAGGCCATTTTTGGCCCCAGGGCTAAGTCAGTAGACTCAAGTCGTGGTCTACCATTTCGGCCACAATGGCTTCAAAGGGCTTCGTAGGCTGCCAGCCCAGGATCTGGCGAATTTTTGAGGCATCACCCCGCAGCGGCACCTCTTCCGCCGGGCGGTAGAAACGGGGATCAACTTTGACGTAGGCTCGGTAGTCTAGCCCCAGGTGGCTAAAGGCGCAGTTGACAAACTCCTGTACCGAGTGGTTTACCCCCGAGGCAATCACGTAATCGTCGGGCACGTCGTGCTGCAGCATTTGCCAAATCCCCTGCACATAGTCGGGGGCGTAGCCCCAGTCGCGCAGTGCGTCTAGGTTGCCCAGGTAAAGGGTGTCGTCTAGGCCCATTTTGATGCGGGCGGCCTGGGCCGTAATTTTGCGAGTCACAAACTTAAAGTCACGCCGGGGCGACTCGTGGTTGTAAAGAATGCCGGTGCAGGCAAACAGCCCGTACTGGTTCCGGTAGTTGCGCACCAGGTGGTGACTAGCCAGTTTAGAAATGCCGTAGATTGAGCGGGGGTTGAAGGGAGTAGCCTCATTTTGAGGGGCGGCGTCTACGGTGCCAAACATTTCGCTCGACCCGGCAAAGAAAAAGCGGCAGTCTGGGACGGCTTCTTTGAGGGAGGCCAGCAGAAAGTGGGTGCCGCTGAAGTTGGTGGTTAAAATTGAAGACTCTTCCTCAAAGGAATAGCTGACAAAGCTAGAGGCGGCGAGATGGTAGCATTCGTCGGGCTTAACCTTGGCAATTAGCTTGTAGAGCGATAGCTCGTTTTCTAGCGCCGCCGGGTGAAAGGTAATTTGTTCCTGGAGCGGGCCAAGTTTGGCTAACTGTCGAGAGGCGTCTTCGATCGAGGCCCGCCGCACCAGCCCATGGACGTCGTAGCCCTTAGCCAGTAACAGCTCCGCCAGGTAGGATCCATCCTGGCCCGAGATACCGGTAATTAGCGCACGTTTCACAGCAATATTCCTCTGGGGCAATGTCTGGGATAATCTTTGGGGCAGCGTCTGGGACAAGCTTTGGGGCTACTCTTCAGTCTGTAGTTGTGCCCATTGGCGCTAGTCAACCCATCAAAATGGTTGAGTAAAGCCCCACGAACCCGCTTATGATGAACCGTCGAACGGTATAACCTATCCAGCCGTCAAAATGCTAGATCAATTCAGGGTCGCTGTTACCTCTAGCTGTTGCGATCGCGCCTAAGCCATGTTCACATCACCTCTATCCACCGCCAAACGTTGCCAGCTAAGACGCTGGATGCGATCGCTCCTGGCTCTGGGGCTAGGGCTTTTAATCGCCCTAAGCTGGGGAAGCTTAGCTGTGGCCCAATTTTCCAACCCCTTCAACCCAGGCAACAATAACTTACCGCCAGCTGGCGTAGAGCGCATTGGCCTAATCGAAGTCACATCGGTTTCCCTCGACGGCATTTCTCTGTTTGATATTGCCTCACCAGTGGTGTTTAACCGTAACGAAGCTGGCGCTGAAGTGCCTGTCGAGGTGCGTGCCCGCCAAATCGAGACCAATCTCAGCCAGGTCGTTAACCGAGCTTTAGATCTGATCTATAGCAATGAGGCTGTCGATAGCTCATCCCTCGATGTCACCATTGAAACCATTAGGGGCCAGCCAGTACTCTTTGCGGTGGGGGCTGGGCTGGCCGAACCCCGAGTGTTGCTCACCATTACCGATACCGATGCTCAGTACAACGGCGTATCGCAAATGGACCTGGCTGAGCGCTGGCAAGAAGTGCTGCGCGAGGCGCTTCGTCGGGCGATAACCGGTCGTTTACCCGAAGCTCGGCAGCAACAAATTCGCAAAACCCTCTGGATCTTACTGGCTGGCATCTTGCTTACCCTACTGCTAACAGGTATTTGGCAGGCGTTAGGCTGGCGCAAGAGCTTCCTTGAGCGCAAGCAAACTGCCCAGGCGGGCCTATCGGTTCCCCCCGACGACGAATTTCCGGCGCAGCAGCTACAGTACCTATTTCGCTACCAAATCACCCTAGAACAGCGGCTGCAGGTAGTTGCCTTTCTACGCTGGCTGATGTTTTGGGGCATTGCCTTCGTGTGGGTTGCAGGCCTTGCCAGCGGGCTCTATATTTTTCCCCAAACCCGGAGCTATGCCTTTGGGTTGTTCTCCATTCCGGTACTGCTGCTGCTGACCTGGTTTTTGACGGGCCTGCTCAATCGCTTGGCTAACCTGGCCATTGAGCGAGTAGCCCAGGCCTGGGGCAAAAATGAGCTAGGTAATCTCGATGAAATGCAGCGCAAATCGATGCGCCTTTCTACCATTACTGGGGCACTCAAGGGCCTCAAAACAGCTGTAATTTATGCTCTGGCTACCCTACTGGTGCTGCAAACGTTACGAATTGCGCCCGCCTCCTTGCTAGCCTTTGGGGCCGTGGCCGCTCTAGCCATTTCCTTTGCGGCCCAAAGCCTGGTCAAAGACGTGGTCAACGGCTTTTTAATTTTGCTAGAAGACCAGTACGCCATTGGCGATTTAGTCACCACCGGCACTACCACCGGCATTGTCGAAAATCTCAACCTGCGGATTACTCAAATTCGCGGCGAAGACGGTCGCCTGGTCACCTTACCCAACAGCCTGATTGCCCAGGTCGAAAACCTCAGCCGCAGCTGGTCGCGAGCCAATGTCAAAATTGACGTGGCCTACGGCACCAACGTTGACGAGGCCCTGGGGGTGGTACACGAAACAGCCAACGCCATGGCTAGCGACCCCGAGTGGCAGTACGCCATTCTCAACCCAGTCGAAATGCTGGGCATAGATGCGATGACCCACGCGGGCCTTACCATCTTGATCTGGATTCGCACTCGACCCCTGAAGCAGTTTTTAGTAGCCCGCGAGTTTCGTCGCCGCCTGCGCATTGCCTTTGACAAAGCGGGTATCGCCATTGGGGTGCCGCAGCAGGCTTTTACGGGGCTGGATGGTTCAGATCACGGTTACGAAGACGGTAGCGCGGCCCACTCCTCAGCAAAAAGCGGGGCTGTTGAACCCCGCTAGTGGTGATATGGCGTTAAGGATGGGGATGGTTGCGATGCGATCGCCCCAATGGCCATTGGCATTGCTGAATTGAGGCATGAATTTGGGTCGGAGCAAACGGCCGTTTGTCCCTACTTCAGCTTTTGCTTGATGAAGGCCACCATCTTACCGAGCTGTCCCTTGAGCATCGCCACCTCGCCCTGAAGCTGCTTCACCTGAGCCTGGAGCGCCTGGAATTCGGCAGCGCTGACATCGCCCCCTCCAGTACCGGCAGGTGCCGATGCAGCAGCGGCAGCGGGTGCGGCGGTGCGGCGCGGCTTACGGGCCTTGACCATCGCCGCTTTGATCGCCTCGATCAGTTCTTTTTGCTCGAAGGGCTTTTGAATGAACTCAAAGTACTCAAAGGGCTCAGTCATTTTTTCAGTGACTTCCTCTTTGCGGCCCGACATCAGTACTAGAGGAATGTGCTGCAAGTCAGGATTGGCCTGAATTTCTTGGAACACTTCCCAGCCGCTCATACGGGGCAGCAAAAAGTCGAGCATGATCAGGTTGGGGCGCTGGCTGCGAATTGCATCCATGCCCTCGACACCGTCTTGGGCCTCCACGACCTCAAAATTGCCCTGGGGCAGCATGTCGCGCACCCGCATGCGGATGACCCGGCTATCGTCGATGACCAAAATCTTATGATTTGTCACGGTTGACTCCTCTTGCGGTGTCGAAGGGCTTGGTAGACGTGAAATTAGTATAGTTCAGGTTTTTAGAAAGTCCGTGTCGGAAATAAGAATCTATTTCGGCTCGGGTTTCTTCGGCGGATTGCCCGCCCAACCTGCTCTTAAGCTGAATACAGCATTCCCCCAACTAGGCTTTAACCCGACAGAAATTTTCTAGTTTGGTACCAACTTAGCGTGCCAGTCTAAATGGCCCCTTGCGATCGCCCAACCAGGCGGAGCAGACTACCCGTGAGCGATAGAGGACTACTCCAGCAGCAGGTGGGCCGCCTGCTTAACCTGGTCAAAGGGCTGGGGGGCTGGGGCCAAGTCTGCCAGGCGTACCACGCACTGGTGCGGAAATAGCTCAGTGGGCAGGTCAAACCCCGTTTGATAGCGGTTGTGGACGATGTAGCGCTGGGCAATGCCGCGATCGCTGAGGGTGTGGGTAAGTCGACTGGCCTCGGCTAAAATAGCCGATTGGTTTTGCACTACGCCAATAAATTCGGTGTGCTGGGGGTCTTTGAGTTTTTCCTGGGCGACCAGTACCCGCTGGCGCAGGGTGCGCAGACGACCCATAAACTCGACTCGCCCCACCACATCTTTGTATTTAATCCACAGCTTAAAGATCCAGCCCAGCCAGTCGCCTAGGGCGGTGGGCATCTCCAGGAACCGCAGCAGATGGCCGGTGGGGGCGGTATCGAGCACGATCAGCTGCTGTTCGTTGCGCTCCAGCAAATCCATCACGGTAATCAGCGAGAGCATTTCATCGATACCGGGCAGGGCCTGGGCCACGATTTGCCGCCAGGCCTCGGGGCCGTAGGCAAGCTGAATGCCACCAGCAATCTCGCTATCGCCCGCCATCATGTCGGCCAAATCCCACAGGTAGTCGGCGCGAAACTGGTCGAGCACCACCTCGGCGCTGACCTCCTGGGCCTGGAGATTGGGTCGTAGCAGGGTGGGTTCGTGGCTGAGGGACTGGCCAAAGGCATCACCCAGAGAATGGGCCGGATCGATGGACATGACTCGCAGATTAGCTTCAGGGTGGCGCTCGGCCAACCCCCAACTCAGCGCCGCCGACACAGTCGTTTTGCCCACGCCGCCTTTACCACCCACCACAATCAGCCGTCGTCCCGCCGTCACTAAGTCTTCTATACCCGGCGGAATTGGTGTAGGCCACTGGTGCACCGGGGCATTGTCAACAGCCGGTTCTGCCCCAGCCGTCTCTAGATCGAACCGTTTGACCTGAGGCATTAACCCATCGAGAGCAGCGGCTCCCACCGGCTCATTGGGTTGGGCCGGTACCCACAGCACCGGCTGCCCCTGGGCAATCGTCGCAAATTCGGCCAGTACCCGGCAGTGGGTGTCGAAGATCTGACCGCTTTCCTGCATTACCCGATTAATCACCAGGCCGCCGAGGGGAACGCCCAATCGTTTTAAGGCTGCAATAAAGCGATCGCTCTCGGCCCAGCTCATAGGTTCAGGGATGCCTACCACCCAGCAGGTGGCGCGATCGCTATCTTGAATCAGCCCTCGCCCCTGCTCCAGGTCGTGGCGCATGTCGGCAATAAAAGTATCGGCCTCGTCGGGGGTGTAGCGACCGGCCAGAGTTTCGGTCAGGGTGCGGTGCTTTTGCTGAAACTGGCCCAGCGCCTCCAGCAGCGTATCCATAAAATCCATCAGGGCAAAAAGGCTGAGGGTGTGGCCGCTGGGGGCCATATCGACAACGACGCGATCGGCCTCGCGATCGCGCAAAATCCGCTGAATTTCCAGCAGCGCCATCAGTTCATCCAGGCCGGGCCAGCCCATATCCCACACCGGGCTGAGGTCATTGCCCTCGACAAAGCTGCCCCGCTCGACCAGCAGTTCCAGCACGGTGCCGTAGTCGGCCCGGAACTGCTCCAGCAAAGCCACCGCATCGAGGGCGCGCACCTGGAGGTTGGGCCGGTCGGGGAGGGGGGCAGGGGTATTATCGACGGCGACAAGCAGCACATCCCCCAGGGAGTGGGCTGGGTCGGTAGAGAGCAGCAGCACGGTCTCGGTGGGACGCTGCTGGGCCAACTGCCGGGCAAAACTACAGGAAAGCGTGGTTTTGCCCACGCCACCCTTGCCGCTAAACATAAAAAGTTGATGGGGCGATGATGTCAGCATTGGCCAACCCTACAGACTGCTAAACCTAGGGTGCCCAGGCCCATGCGCCAACGCTGGCCGCAGCATGAAACTTAGGAATACGGTAAGGGCGAGGAGACTGAGGAGTGGGTGAATCAGCAGGTGGGACGGCAGGAGACTAGACTCTGTAGCAAACTAGAGGGTTTAGACTAGAGATGTCCATGGTGGAGACTAATTATGGCTGTGGCAACAGGTCTCAAAATTGGCGATGTGGCCAAGCAAACTGGGGTTGCGGTGGGGGCGCTGCGCTACTACGAAAGCCTGGGTTTGCTCAGCTCTGAGAGGGGCGACAACGGCTACCGCTACTATTCGCCTGAGGCCGTGCATCAGGTGCAGTTTATTAAGAAAGCCCAGGCGCTGGGGTTTTCGCTTGAGGATGTGGGGGATGTGCTCAACGTGCACCAGCGGGGGGATGTGCCCTGTGGGTTTGTGCGATCGCTGCTGCAAGACAAGATTCAGCAGCTAGAAACCCAGATTCAGCAAATGATGGCGTTTAAGGCCGATTTGGAGCAGTATCGCGATCGCTGGGCCGAGTCGCACCCTCGCCCGCAGCCGGGGGATATTTGCCCGCTGATTGAAGCGGTGCCGCTGACGGTCTAGAGCTGGAACCCGTGAGCTAGAATGGGACACTGGATCAAGTCTCTGTCATTAGGACTTAAGTTTTCTGTGATTTCAGAGATGCGATCGCGCGTTCAACTCTCGACAGCGGTTTAGATACAGCACTTAGCCACAGTATGTAGCCATGGAAAGGATTGTAGTCGGGCTCTCCGGCGGTGTAGACAGTTCGGTAGCGGCGGCGACCCTGCACCAGCAGGGGTACGACGTGGTGGGCCTTACCCTGTGGCTGATGAAGGGCAAGGGGCAGTGCTGCTCTGAGGGCATGGTCGATGCCGCTAAGCTCTGCGATGACCTGGGCATTCCGTACCACGTGGTCGATAGCCGCGAGGTGTTTGAGCGGGAAATCATTAACTACTTAGTCGAAGGCTACGGCAGCGGCATTACGCCCCTGCCCTGCTCTCAGTGCAACCGGGCGGTGAAGTTTGGGCCGATGTTGCAGTACGCACGGGAAGAACTAGGATGCGATCGCATCGCTACCGGCCACTACGCCCGCATTACCCAAAACTCTGAAACGGGCCGCTACGAGCTGCGTCGTGCCGTTGATCCGGCTAAAGATCAGTCCTATTTTCTCTACGACCTCACCCAGGATCTGCTGGCCGCCTGCGACTTTCCCCTGGGCCACCAGACTAAGGTCGAGACTCGCCGCATCGCCACCGAGTTGGGGCTGCACACCGCCGCTAAGCCCGACAGCCAAGACCTGTGTTTGATCGAGCACCACGGCTCGATGCAGACCTTTTTAGACAAATACCTGGCTCCCAAGCCCGGTGACATTGTCGATCCCGAAGGCCGCATTCTAGGTCAGCACACCGGCATTCACCACTACACTATTGGCCAACGTAAGGGCCTGGGCATTGCCGCGCCCAACCCGCTGTATGTGGTGGGCTTTGACATGGGCAAAAACCACGTCATTGTGGCCGATCGCAGCGATGCGCACTGGCCTGACTGCACCGTGCAGCGGGTGAACTGGGTCTCGATCGCCGCGCCCCACGAACCCATGAAAGTCTCGGTACAGATTCGCTACCGCAGCGGGGCGGTGGGGGCAACGCTGATTCCTTTGACGGCTGAGCCTGGGACGGGTGACCGGGTAAAAATTGTCTTCGACGAGCCGCAGTTTGGCGTTACCCCAGGCCAGGCCGCTGTCTGGTACGACGGCGATCGAGTGCTGGGCGGCGGGCTAATTGAAGCGGCGGCCGTGCCTGAGAAGGTGGCAACGACCTCTGATGTTCGGGTTCTCAGTCATTAAGCGATCGCCATGGCAGACATTACCAAAGACCAGCAGCACCCCCAGTACAAGACCGATCGCCAGGTGGTGAGCCAGCTTCTGGCGGGCGAAGCCACCGATTTGAACCTGGTCGAGCTGGCCCGGCTGATGATTCGCTACGACGGGTTTCCCGGTGCCCGCGATATTCAAACCGACCTCAAAAAAGCCCTCACCCGCTGGCAGCTCACCGAAAGCGAACTGTTTGATAAAACTCGCGCCATTCATCAGCAGGGCGACGTTTACAAAGGATTGAATCGAGGCCGCGAAGACTGGAGCTAATGCCAATCTCAGCAGCCTTTGACCCTTTCAAACCTGTAGCACAATGAGAGAAAGCAGAGCAACTTCATGACACTCTCCACCACAAAAACTCTCCTTACTTTTGAAGACTATATTGCCTACGATGATGGCACCGAGAATCGCTACGAACTAGTAGATGGGGACTTGGTTAAAATGCCGCCACCCATCATGGAGCATTTTCTCATCGCCAAATTTCTAGAACAAGCGCTAGATACTGAAATCAAGAGACTTCAGTGTCCTTGGCTATGTTTTCGTGAGTCAGGCGTAAGGACCGGACTGCGAAAGTCCCGAATCACCGATGTGTCTGTGGTCACACTCGATCAGGCTCAGGAACTCAAAGGTAGATCGGTTGTTTTTTCAACATCTCCCCTGCTAGTGATAGAAGTCGTCAGCCCCGACTCTGTTACCCGCGACTACCGCTACAAGCGCACCGAATACGCTGCTTTAGAAATTCCCGAATACTGGATTGTTGACCCACTAGAATCTAAGGTGACGGTGCTGGTCTTTAACGAAGGGCTTTACGACGAAACCGTATTTGTGGGGGATCAGTCCTTGGTATCGCCTACATTTCCAGAGCTGGTGCTGATAGTAGAGCAAATTTTAGCGGCAGGTAACTTGCCTTAGGTCACAGGCGCAGAAACCCAGTTTCTCTTCGCCGTGTTCCCATACAGCCAGCGGTATACTAAC
This sequence comes from Nodosilinea sp. LEGE 07298, assembly GCF_015207265.1. GTDB lineage: Bacteria > Cyanobacteriota > Cyanobacteriia > Phormidesmidales > Phormidesmidaceae > Nodosilinea. Next base: position 10,427 of record NZ_JADEXE010000048.1, read on the forward strand.
CAGCTATGAGTAGTCTTAAGCCTAACCGGGGTGCTGTTGCAGCGGGTCATGCCCTTACTGCCGAAGCTGGGGCCGAGATGCTGCGCCAGGGGGGCAATGCTTTTGATGCAGCGATCGCCGCTGCCTTTGCCTCCTGCGTGGTGGAATCATCGTTGACCTCGCTAGCGGGGGGCGGTTTTTTGCTGGCCCACACGGCGGCGGGCGAGAATCGGCTATTTGATTTTTTCTGCCAAACGCCGCGATCGAGGGGCACAGGGCGATCGCTCGATTTCTACCCCATCCACGCCAACTTTGGCGACACCGTGCAGGAGTTTCACATTGGACTGGGGTCGATGGCGGTGCCGGGGGCGATCGCTGGGCTGCTGCACGTTCACCAAAAGCTAGGCCGATTGCCCCTAGAGCAGGTGGTGGCCCCGGCCCAGCACTGGGCTATTCAAGGCTTTGAAGTCGATGCCTTTCGGGCCTACAGTTTTGAGATTCTAGCGCCTATTCTCACCGCCACCGCTGCCGCTAGGGCGATCTATGCGCCGCAGGGCGACTTGCTGAAGGCGGGCGATCGCCTCTATCTGCCCGACTTTGCCGCCTTTCTAGGCAACCTGGTGCGCCACGGGGGCGACTGGTTTTACCAGGGCGATCTGGCCCATGCGATCGCCCAAGACTCCCAGGCCAACGGCGGTTACCTGAGCCTGGAAGATCTGCAAACCTACCGGGTGATCGAGCGCGAACCCCTAAGCGTGGCCTATGGCAACGACACCATTCTGACCAACCCGCCCCCCAGTTCTGGCGGCACGCTGATTGCTTTTGCGCTGCACCTGCTGGGGCAGGTATCGCCAGCCTGTACCGCCCACAGCAGCCCCCGCCACGTAGCGGTTCTTCGAGAAGTCATGGGTTTAACCAACCTGGCCCGCCAGCAAGGCTACGACGACCACCTCTACCGTGCCGACATTGCGGAAGAATTTCTTAACCCCGCCCACTTAGCTCCCTATCTAGATCAGCTTCGGGCCACCCTCAGTCAGGGCGGCAATCGGTGGGGCAGCACTACTCATGTCAGCGCGATCGATGGTGAGGGCAATGCTGCCAGCCTCACCACCTCCAACGGCGAAGGCTCGGCCTATATCGTCCCTGGCACCGGCATCATGATGAACAACATGCTGGGCGAAGAAGACCTCAGTCCCCAGGGCTTTCACCAGTGGCCGCTCAATCAGCGCATGTCGTCGATGATGGCCCCCACCATTGTGCTCAAAGACGGCAAACCCCACGTCGTGCTGGGTTCGGGCGGGTCTAACCGCATTCGCACCGCCATTTTACAGGTGGTGTCAAACGTGCTCGACTTTGGCATGGATATTGAAACTGCTGTGAATGCCCCCCGTCTGCACTGGGAGCGGGGGGCGCTGCACCTGGAACCCGGCTACAACCGGGAGAAGATTGAATCTTTGGGCATTCCCTGTGACGACGAATGCACCTGGTGGCAGAACCACAATATGTTTTTTGGCGGCGTCCATGCAGTCGCGGTTGGCCCAGATGGCGCGTTGTCGGGGGTGGGCGACGGGCGGCGGGGTGGGGCCTGTGTGGTAGTAGATGGATGAATGGGGAGATGAGGGGTCGTTCCCTGAGCAAAGTCGAAGGGTTGGTCCCTGAGCGGAGTCGAAGGGGCCTGGATGGTGTGCCCAAAGCAGTGTTTGTTTCCCCTGGTCTTCTTAACTGGTTCACAATGAAGAGAGTACTGACATTCTCTCTAAGCTATGGCCCCTTCGGCACCACCTAAAGCGCAACCCTCAGCGGCACCTACGGCAATGTGGGCTGCCGCGATCGCCCACCCCGCTAAAGAATTTGCCACTACTCCTCTGACTGTCCTAGAAGGCGAGTTACCCACCGACCTGCGCGGCACTCTTTATCGCAATGGCCCAGCTCGGCTAGAGCGCGGCGGTACCCAGTTTGGCCACTGGTTTGATGGCGATGGGGCGGTGCTGCGGGTGCAGTTTGATGGAGCTACTGCCGTGGCCAACTATCGCTATGTGCGCTCCGCCGGGTTTGTGGAGGAAGAAGAGGCTGAACAGTGTCTGTATCGGGGCTACGGTACCCTGCCGCCCGTCTCCATCTGGCAGCGTTGGCAGATTCAAATTAAGAATGCCGCCAATACCTCGGTGCTGGCCCTACCCGACCGTCTACTGGCGCTGTGGGAGGGTGGCCTGCCCCACCGATTAGATCTCGAAACTCTGGAGACCCTAGGGCTAGATGACCTGGCCGGACTCAAGCCCAGCGACACGTTTACGGCCCACCCCAAACGCCATCCCCGCACGGGTAAAATCTTCAGCTTTGGCCTGGTGCCAGGGGGCAACGCTACCCTTAAGCTCTACCGCCTCAGTGCTGCCGGAGCCGTGGAGAAAACCGGCACCATTCCCCTCAGCGGCATTCCGCTGATTCACGATTGTGTGCTGGCCGATCGCTACCTGGTGTTTTGCGTGTCGCCCGTGCGCCTTAGCCCGCTGCCAGCGCTATTTGGCCTTAGCAGCTTTAGCGATGCACTCCAATGGCAGCCTCAGCAGGGCACTCAGATCATTGTGGTGGATGCTGACAGTCTGGAGGCGATCGCCCTGGAGGCCACCGACCCCTGGTACCAGTGGCACTTTGGCCACAGCTATTTAGATTTTGACGGCTCGGTTGTGTTTGACGTAGTACGCTACCCCGACTTTGCCAGTAACCAATTTTTTAAAGAAGTTGCCTCTGGAACCGTGACTGCCGAATCTGAGGCACAGCTTTGGCAGTACCGCATTGACCCCAAAACTGCGAGAATTATCGACCAGCACTGCCTGGTCGATCGCAACTGTGAGCTGCCCGTGGCCCTGGGGCAAGACAACGAGGCCGTCACCTTTATGAATATGCACGCCACAGCGGACACGCCGCCGGGGGAGCTGTTTGGCGCGATCGCCCGCTTCGACCCTAAAACTGGCCTCACCGTTGCCGATGCTGGCCCTGGCTGCTACCCCTCAGAACCGATCCCGGTGGAAAACGCCGCCAACCCCAAGCAGCCCTGGGTGCTGACTGTGGTCTACAACGGGCATCAGCACTGCAGCGAGGTGTGGGTTTACGAGGGGCACGACCTGGAGAAAGGGCCAGTTTGCCGCTTGGAGCTGCCCAGCGTCGTACCCCCCAGCTTCCACGGCACCTGGGTGAGTAAGTAGGCGTTGCTGACCTGGGCTGATACCTTGAACAGGTGCTCGACTCTGTGCTGGCTCAGCCTGAGGGTGCTGCGATCCAAGACCAAGACACTCGGGTATTTATAGCTATTGGGCTTAAAACCCCCACTGTGCCCTGCCCCAACCCCTATATCAAGACCTGCAGGCTACAAAAGGCAATACGCTACAGAACGGACAATACACCTTATGGCAAGAGACCTCAAGCTAGCTAGGTGCAGCGGCACTCCCTCATGTCACCAAGGTTGAAATGCTGTTCAAAGAGGGGATCGGGTCTGCTGACCCATAGAGTACTTGGCTGGCAACAGCTTGGTAGACAGGAAGATCGGTAGCTCTTAGAGCAAAGCACGTTGAATTACATTCGACATATTAGCAAAGCGCTGGCTGTCTTACATCAGTAAGAATTAGTGCATCGCAATGTTCATCCGCGAATACTCATCTCAAAACCTTTTGAGATTCAGGGACAGTCTACCTCCCGCGACCGCTAAATACACCCGGTTCCACGAGGCTGGCCTTGAGTTGGAGAATTTGAAGCTTTCACAAAATGCCTCGCCCAATCTGATTAATCTTATTTAAAACTTCTTAGACGCTAATCCTTTCAGGAGCTTTGATACTGGCCTGTCAACAAGTAATGAAAACCGAAAAGCCTTGTCAACCAAGCTTTTTAAGAGATTCTCCCAAAAATGCCCCTAGCCTGGCGAGTAAAGACTTTGGGCCAATTGTCAATTCTTTAGAGACCAGTGCTGAATTTTTCTGCTCCATTTAGAGGGCGTCACAAGATTGCCATTTTTCTAGAGTAGACTGAACTCATTTTCACAATTTCTAGGCTCAAAAGCAATTCTTTAACGATCAGCTATTGTCGGCATAAAAATCCTATTTCCTAGATCTACTTACGTATAAATTCTGATTTTATTACCCAGGAAATATGTCAAAAATAAGTTGTAGACAAAACGATGAGCTCAAGAGAAGATTGCAAGAAAAGGTTGTTCTAAGGCATTGCAATGGGTTCTGCTTCTCCGCCAGTTTATTAAGGCGGTCTTTTACACCTCAGAATCTTTTCACCCCGTAGTTCAGCCCAAATAAAGCTATGAACCGACTCTATGATCTCATATTGAGAAAATCTTTGCAGATTTCATAAACTAACCCTCGTATTTGCTTTTTTGGCACGGGCAATCTGCAAATGAAGATGAATGGCGAAAGAGGCTATTTGATTAACCTATCTTGTGGAGATGACTTTGATATGACCAACGCTACTCTGACTGCAACTCAACTTCGCTCTGAATTGGGCGACTTCAACAGCATCATCTGTTTTAAAGCACTGATATTTGGCTTAGAAGAAGCCCTTGGAGAAAAAGCTGCATCGATTTCTGCTGCTGCTGCAGGACGTTTACGCGGCAAAAGCCTAGTTGCTGAGCTAGGTTTTGCTGGAAGTAAGCCTGATCTAGAGACAGCAACGACAGCGCTCAGAAAAGCACTCGGTGAAGAGGGAACTCGGCTCTGCATCATTGACAAAATTGAAGTAACTGAAACTGGTTACCGAGTATATTGCCGTGAAACAATCTGCTCCGCCGGTGAACCACAAGGGTCATCACGTACCTTGTCATTTACTTTAGGGGCTGTTCAAGGTGCCTTAGAAACCATGATGGAGCAACGGCTTCGCGGCACCCAAGTTGAATCTGTATTAAGAGGTGGTCAACATGATGTCATAGAACTTGAGTTTCGGGGCTAGATCTCAACGCAAATTCTCTTTAATTCTTAGAGTTCTAAGTCTAATCTGGGCTCTAACATTCACTCTATTGAAATCATTTTATTGAAATCGTAGAGTCAGCATCTATATCTTTTAAGGACGTCAAATCATGATAAATTCAGAAAAGCTAGACCACGTTTTGCAGAATTTTGTTGCGGGCTTGAGCGAGGTTCAAGGTGCCGCCATTGTTACACCAGATGGTCTACCATTGGCCTCAGCTTTGCCCGCTGGGATGGACGAAGAAAGAGTGGCAGCAATGTCAGCAGCGATGCTCTCGCTAGGCGAACGGATTGGTAGTGAGCTATCTCGTGGTAGTATTGAGCGTGTTTTGATTGAAGGTGAGCAAGGCTATAGTATTCTAATAAACTGCGGTCAAGATGCTCTGCTTCTAGTGCTTGCTCACAAATCAGCTAAGCAAGGCATTCTGCAGTTAGAAATCAAACGTATTTTAACTGAGCTCAAGCTAATTTTTAGCTAGTACTTGACTAGGCTAAACTTGACAGGTGCTAACGGCCTAGGGCTCAGGGTTTACGGTGTATATTTCAAGGCCTGCCGTGGACCTAAAACCTTGCCTTCCCTACTAATCTGTCATCTTTAGCTTGGCAAACTACTAGTGCTACGGCAGCACATTTCACAAGCCTGTGAACTTAATCTAAAGATCCAGATCTTTTGGGCTTAAGCTGATTTTCGTTTAGAGGATGTTTGGAAAGCTGCTTAGGATTCAGTTTGTAGGTGAACAAGGCAAGGAAACTGTTTTCTTTGCATATGAACAACTGAATATCGCTAGATATTCTTTTCAAGCATCCTCTTTCAATCTGGCCAGCTTTTGATTTAATTTAATTTAGTTTAAGCTTGGTCGTTACCAATTTCAAATAAAACGGGTAGCCGCAATGGAAGTTCTACGTTTAGTCGTCACTGGACCAGTTGGCGCAGGGAAATCCACTTTTGTTCGTTCAATTAGTGAGATTAAAGTAGTTGACACTGATCGTCAAGCTACTGATGAGACTGCTCAACTGAAACAAAAAACGACAGTTGCTCTAGACTTTGGGCGACTAAAATTTAACAAAGACATGGTACTGCACATCTATGGTACACCTGGACAAACTCGATTTGACTTTATGTGGGATTTGCTAATTCACAAGGCTGATGCATACATGCTATTGGTCCCTGCTGATCGTCCCTCGGAGCTTCGTAATGCCAGAGTAATTAGCAACTTTATGCAACAACGAACCCAAGCACCTATGATCATTGGATTTACCCATATGGATTGTCCGGGAGCCTGGGGTGCTAAAGATATGGCTATTGCACTAGGATATGGGCGTATTGATGTCAAGCGCCCTCCTATTATTCGCGTTGATCCCACAAACAAATCTTCTGTCGCCCAAGCTACTATCAAATTGGTTCAGCAATTTTCCCAAAATCTAATGTTGCAACGATAAGTAATTCTCAGGACGGTTGAAACCATGGTAGTTAGCGGGCGGTTATCTAATTTTTCATTGCCAGAAGTTTTACAGCTTGTGGAGGAAGGAAGCAAAAACGGATTGCTAACGGTGCGTCCTCTTCCAAACGCAGCAGATTTTTCTCAACACCATTTCATTTGGCTCAAGAAAGGGCGAATTGTTGCCGCAGCCAATCGTAATGACCATCACGGATTAGCTCATTTGATCGCCCGTCGTCAATTTCTCTCGGAGGCTCAACTTCTACAGCTGATTCAGCAATGTCCATCTCATATGCCCTTTGGTATTTACCTCAAGTCTCAAGAATTACTAACAAAAGAACAATTGCAGGGTTTGTTTTCTACACAAGTTATTCAAGAAATTTGTGTTTTGTTTGAACTTTCTGATGGCACTTTTCATTTTGCCAGCGATGTCCAAATGCCTTACCTAGAAATGGTTGGGGTGAGTATTCCAGCTACTGAGGTTACATTACCAGGTTTACGCAGTTTGCGAAATTGGTCTGCCTTGAAAGATAAATTGCCCCAGTTGAATTCAGGCTTACTAAGTACAACAAATGAAAAACCACGGACACGACTAACTCGTCAGGAGTGGGGCGTTTGGAACTTTGCCAGCGGCAAAACTCCTCTGACTGAAATTGCTCAACGTCTGAAACTGCCAATTGAGACTGTCCGACATACTGCCTTTCGTTTGCTGGTCACAGGGCTTGTGGAAGAGATACCGGTAGCAAATTCAATTCCGACTAAAAGTAAGGAGAGCTTCCAGCCTAGGTCAGCAGCACCCAAGGTGCCAAGTTCAAACTTTTTGACCCAGATGATCAGCTTTTTGGAAAAACAGTGCTAATAGGCTATTTGAGGGAAAATGATGGTTTTTATGGTTTTGCAAAACCTTCATTTTGCCCTTTTATGATAGTGATTCCTTATGGACCCTATGGCCTGATGACCAATCAAGGGTTTCTCCAAATTGGCACTAGTTGAGATACCTCATACTGAATCCTGCCTGTATACCCCCGGTTTGTTGGGGCATTACACTGCAATGCCCCTGCGAGCTCTCTGTTTTAAGTCAGGATTTCTCAAGGCGGATTTGATATTAGAAGTTGCCTGTGATTTTATGAACTACTGGTGGACTCATTACAGTTGCTATCAGTACCCTGAGACAACCTCACTGCTTCTGTTATACGATCGTAGCGGCAGCAATAGCGCTCGCTGCTACACTTTCAAACAAAGCTTTCAAGCTCTGGCCAGTGCGCTGGGTTTTGAGATTTGCATTGCTCATTATCTCCCCTACACCTCAAAATACAATCCCATTAAGCATCGGATTTTCCCGTATATTTCTCAGGCCTGTCGAGGTGTCATTTTTGACTCCGTCGAGATGATTCGAACCTTAATGGCTCCAACCTCAACCCAACGGGCTTGACCGTGATTAGCGTCGATTATCGACAAGGTATAGCACATAGGCCGTACCGCCACCGATGAGTTTAAGCGGGCGATGCCAATTCGCTTTGATGGGTACCTCCCGCAATGAAATTAGGTTGCATACACCCAAATTCCTTAGTTCAGTGAGTGGGTGAGTAGGTAATAGGTGACTCAAGCGGTGGAACCCAGGTACGCACGACCCGTCCAGATATCTCTTTCCCCAGCCAGGGAGTGTTGGCAGATAGCGATCGCAGAGTCGCTAGGCTCGCCGTCCAGGTAGCCGCCGGGTCAAACAGAATTATCTCAGCGGGCTGTTGGGGCTGAATGGTGGGCGGGGTTTGCCCCCAGCACGCAGCAGGGTTTGTGCTCAGCGCCTGAAGCAGCGTCAGGGGCGACCAGTCGCCGTTAACCACAAAGGTATCCCACAAGATTCCTAGGGCCAGCTCCAGGCCAATCGCACCGGGAGGAGCCGAGGGAAAGCCCACGGTTTTGTCTTCGTAGGTGTGTGGGGTGTGGTCGATCGCGATCGCATCCACCACCCCCGCCTTCACCCCCTCAATCAGCGCCGCTTGATCTTCAGGATTTCCCAGCGGTGGCGAAAGGCGCAGGCTGGGGTCGTAGCCGCCCAAATCTTTGGCGCTAAACAGCAGGTGCATCCAGGTGGTGCTGGCGGTCACGGGCAAGCCCCGCTCCTTGGCCTGCTGCACCAGCTCGACCCCCCGCGCCGTGGAAAGCCGCATCAGGTGAACCGGGGTGCTGACCTCAGCCACGCATTCCAGTAAGGCAGCTAGGGCGGCTGTTTCAGAGCTGGCTGGGTCGCCGACCAGGCCGTAGATTAGTGAAAAGGGGCCTTCGCGGGCCACGCCGCTGTCTCGTAGGTTGCGGTCGCAGCTATACAGCGCCACTGGCTTACCGAGGGGCTTGAGGTACTGCAACAGCCGTTGCACCAGCAGTGGATTCTGTATCGCGCGACCGTCGGCGAAGCCTGCGATCGCAGCCTCAGCCAGCTCCGCCAGCTCCACCATCTGCTGGCCCTGGGCACCCTGGGTCAGAGCACCCCAAGGATACAGATGAGGCAGACTGGGGTTTTCGCGCGCGATAGAGTCTCGCCGAACCAGCAGCTTCTCTACCATCGCCGAATGATCGATCGCAGGCTCAGTATTGGGCAAAATTCCCAGCCGGGTAAAGCCCCCGGCCTGACCAGCGGCTAGCAGCGACTCCAGGGTTTCTCGCGATTCGTTCCCTGGTTCCCCCGAGTGGCTGTAGAGATCCACTAGGCCGGGAAGTAGAATCTTCCCCTGCCCCGTGAGCATCTTGGCACTGGCAGGGATGACGGTGATTGACGGGGCGATCTCTGTCACCACCCCGTCCTGCACCAATACATCGGCCACGCGATCGCTTTGGGTAATCGCATCCAGCACTCGCACCTGCTGAATTAGCTGCGCCCCGGTTGCCTGAACCTGCGTCACAGTGCCCCCGCTGCGGTTTTATCCAGCACACTGCCCGACAGGTGAATGGTGATATTGGCCGTCACCAGCACCGGGGCGCTGTCGATGCCGTTGGGATAGTCGATTACGCTCACCGCCCCATTGCCCTGCTTAAAGCGCCAGAACGACTCTGGCCCCAGCCCCAACACATGGCACAGCAGCGCTTTATTCACCGCGTCGTGGGCGACCACCAGCACGGTTTGCACCGTGTCGCCGCTGCTGTGGGCAGCCACAATTTGCTTCCAGGCTGCGATCGATCGCAGCCACACCTGCTCCAGGTTTTCGCCCCCCGGCATCTGCACGGTTTCGGGCGCGCCCTGCCACTGCTCCAGCATGCCGGGGTAGTTGGTTTCAATCTCCGCCTCGTACAGCCCTTCCCATTCGCCGTGGCTGATTTCTCGCAGCTCGTTGACCGAGTGCAGCGTCAGGTCGGGGTGGTGCTGCAAAATGATTTCTGCCGTTTCTTTGGGCCGGGCCATGAAGCTGGTGTAGGCCGCATCAACGGTCACGGGTTTGAGGAATGCTGCCGCCTTCTCGCCCTGGGCGCGGCCATTGTCATTAAGGGGCACATCGATTTGGCCCTGAAACCGGCCCTGGCGGTTCCATTCCGTTTCGCCGTGGCGCACCAGCAGCATGCGAGGGCCTCGGTGGCCTCGGCGCATGTCGGGCAGCGGCGCACCCATGTGGCTGGTCAGGTTCATGGCTTCGACCTGCACCGGGCTGCCCCAGCCCCCGGCAAAATTCAGCACGCTGATGTTGCAGTTGGCCTGGTTGAGGCTGTTAAAGCGCTCTGGCCCCAGCCCAATGGCGGTGCTAACCAGCGCCCGGTTGATAGCGCTGTGAGCCACGATCAAAATGGTTTGGCCCTGGTGCGCCGCCAGCAGCTCTTGCCAGAACCGGGCGGCCTGCTGGTACAGCTCGCGAATGGGGTAAAACTCTACCGTAGAGCCATCGGGCTGGGGTACGGCCATGACAAAATTAGCCGGGTCGGTGCGCCACTGCTTAAAGGTCTCAGGGTACTGCGTTTCGGCATCAACAAAGGGCATCCCCTCCCACAGGGGCAGGCTGATCTCTTTGAGGTTGTCGCTAAAGCTGGGGGCGACCAGGGCCGGGGTGCTCTTTTGCAGCTCGGCGGTGATAACTTCGGCGGTTTTGCGGGCGCGCTTGAGAGGGCTGGCCCACACGGCATCAAAGGGAATGCCGACCAGCGCCTGCCCCACCTGCAGCGCCTGGGCTTCGCCGCCGGGGGTGAGCTCTGACTCGTCACAATGGCCTTGAATGCGCTTTTGCTGGTTGTAGGTGCTCTGCCCGTGGCGGACGATAATTACGCGGGTTTTCAGGGGTCTGTCCTCTCAGTTGCTCAACCAACGTCAGATTTTACCCTGTCGAGGAGACGCGCCGCAGCTTTGCCGGTCACCAGGTGGGCAAAGAAACCGCGCTTCTAGTCCCGATTTCAGCCAGCACTGGACGTCGATATCCGTCTCGATTGGTAGGATGATTAATAGCGCGTTTAGGCCCATTAAAGCCTTCCGCAGGCTCAGCACTACATAGCCTTAGCAGCAGTAGCTATGACTTACACGCCAGCTAAAACCCTGAGTTTTGAAGAATTTGTGGCCCAGTATGGGGACAACCCATGCTACGAACTGATCGATGGGGAACTGCGAAATTTGGAACCTACTGGCCCCCACGAACAAGTTGCTGGCAAACTGGCCGGATATCTGTTTGCAGAAATTCTTCGCCTCAACCGAGGCTGGACGATTCCTAAAACCTGCTTAATTAAACCCCCAGCGGCCACTGCAACCGCCCTACGCCCCGATGTTATTGTCTTAGACGAAGCCGCTCTGGTGATCGAACCGCTCTGGCAAAAAGAACCAGTGATCACCTCTGGACAGGCGATCGCGATGGTCGTCGAAGTCGTCAGCACCAATTGGCAAGACGACTATGCCCGCAAGGTTGAAGAGTACGCCTTACTGGGGATTGAGGAATATTGGATTGTTGATTTTCGCGGGCTAGGAGGCATTGAGTTTATTGGCAAACCAAAGCAACCGACCATCACGGTGTGTCGGTTGATTGAGGAGTCATATCACAAACAGCAATATCGTTTGGGTCAGCCGCTGGCGTCGGCTATTTTCCCCAACCTTACCCTTAGGCTGGATGACGTCATGTGAACGATCTTTAAAACTTCGTCTGCATGTTCAAAAGCCTCTCTGGTAAGCAATGAGGAGAGGTTTGGGTGTTAGATCACAGTCGCTGGGCCAGGGCGATCGCCAGCGGGCTGAGCAGCAGTGCCGGTAAAAACGAGGCCACCCGCACCTGGCCAATCTCTAGCAAATTGAGGCCAATGCCCAAAATCATCAGCCCGCCCGTGCCGGTAATTAGCAAAACGTGAGGGCTGGTGGTCGGGTCTGGAATAATTGTTCCGGAGACGCTGGCCAGCAGCGATAGCCCCCCCTGCACAACCAGCACGCTCAGGGCCGAAAAGCCAACGCCAATGCCGTAGGTGCCGGTCAGGGCGATCGCAGCCAGCCCATCCATCGTCGCCTTGAGGGTGAGCAGGGTATTGTCGCCCGCCAGGCCATTGTTGAGGCTGCCTACAATCGCCATCGGGCCAATACAAAACAGCAGGCTAGCCGCCACAAACCCCTCGGTAAAGCGCCCGCCGCCCCGTACCCGTGCCTTCAGCCAGTCGCCCAGCACCGACAGGCGCTTCTCGATTTGCCACCATTCGCCCAGCAGCCCACCCGCCGCCAGCACCAACAGCGCCAAAATAATACCGTCGATAGGACCAGCGTCAATGGCTGAAAGGCTGCCTGCCATATTTACGCCAATCACCAGGGTCATTAGCCCCACGGCCTGGGTAATAATCTGCTGCATCGATTTGGGCAGGCGGCTGCGCAGCATCAGCCCCAGCGTCGTGCCCAGCAAAACGGTAGCTACGTTGATCCAGGTGCCGCTGGTGGTCGCCCACAGGTTGAGCATAGAAAGTCCTTAAGGGGTTGGATAGAGGTTGTGACGGGGCCAGACAGGGTTGGAAGGACGTTGCTGCTGGGGGGGTGACGCGTTATTCTCCAGACAGAACTATTGCCAGTTTATGGCTAGAGGAGAGTGCTATGGCAGTGCCAGTCAGCCTGATTCGCGCCCAGTCTTACCAGCGGGATGACCTGGCGCGATCGCTCACTCAGGTCCTTGAGCCACTGGGGGGCATGGCGGCCTTTGTCAAACCGGGCGATCGCGTGCTGCTCAAGCCCAACCTGCTGACTGGCTCTCGCCCCACTAAAGAATGCACCACCCGGCCTGAGCTAGTCTACGCCGTCGCCCAGCAGGTAAAAGCCGCTGGCGGCAAACCTTTTTTGGGCGACAGCCCCGCCTTTGGCAGCGCCTACGGGGTGGCTAAGGCCAATGGGCTATTGTCCCTGGTCCAGGAACTCGACCTGCCCATCGTGGAGCTACACGGCCACCGCTACCCCACTGATAACCCCGAGTTTGATCACCTGCGCCTTTCTAAAGAAGCGATGGAGGCCGATGTGGTGATCAACCTACCCAAGGTCAAGTCTCACGTGCAGCTCACGCTGACCCTGGGAGTGAAGAACCTGTTTGGCTGCGTGCCCGGCAAAATGAAGGCCTGGTGGCACATGGAGGCGGGCAAAGACGTGCAGCGCTTTGGCACTATGCTGGTCGAAACCGCCCGCCTGATCAATCCGGCCCTCACCATTGTCGATGGCATTGTTGGCCACGAGGGCAATGGCCCCAGCGGTGGCGAACCTAGGGATTTGGGAGTTTTGGGGGCTTCTGGCAACGTATTTGCGCTAGACCGCGCCATGGTAGCGGTGCTGGGGGTCGATCCACTGATGGTGCCCACGGTGGCTCAGTCGATACGGTTAAAGGCTTGCCCCGACGGGGAAGAGATCACCTTTCCACTGTTCACCCCAGACGATCTGCGGGTGGCCGACTGGCAGCTACCCACCGAACTCATGCCCATCGACTTTGGTATGCCTCGGGTGGTGAAGTCGACCTTCAAACACCTCTACATTCGCTTCATTAAAGAACCTATGACCGCTTACGCTGGGCGGCTTTAGCCTCTCTTTAAATACCGAAGATCTCACGCATTCGCGTAGGGGCATTGCCTGCAATGCCCCTACGCGACCGGGTTCTCTGGCTTACCTATTCGGCAGGATCTAATCGGCCCAGGCGGCTGGCTCCGGTGGTTGTCGGTGGCCCCTGGCTGGCGAGGATGGTTTGCTCTAGCACCTCGGCGGCACGGAGATACTGAGTATCGGCCTCGGTGCCGAGCAGGGCGGGGTTGCTAAACAGCTCACGGCGCTGGCGATCGCTCAGTCCGACCTCTACGTCGGGGGTAATACCCCGGCTGCTGATATCGGTGCCGTTGGGAGTGTAGTAGTGGGCCACGGTAACGGTCAGTCCAGAGCCATCGGTGAGGCCATGCAGCGACTGTACCAGGGCTTTGCCGTAGGTGGTGTTGCCCACGACGGTGGCGCGATTGTTGTCTCGCAGGGCACCGGTTAGAATTTCGCTGGAGCTGGCCGATCGCCCGTCTACCAGCACTGTGAGCGGCAGGTTGGTCAAGGCCGTGCGGTTAGCTGAAAGTGCCTCGTCGTTGCCGCTGCGATCGAGGGTGCGTACAATGGGGCCGTGCTGAAGCCACATGCGGCCGATGTCGATGCTGGCCAGCAGTAGCCCGCCGGGGTTGCCCCGCAGGTCGAGCACAAACCCTTCAACCCCCGCATCGCTCAGACTGCGAATGGCCTCGGCCATCTGCTCGGCGGCGTGGGCGTTGAACTCAATCAGGCGAATGTAGCCAATTGGGCGACCGCCAACCGTTTTTTGAGCATACTCAACGGTGGGCAAATCCATGATGGCGCGGGTCAAAATAACGGTGCGAGGCCCACTACCGTTGCGAGAAATGGTCAGCGTTACCTGAGAGCCCTCGTTGCCCCGCAGCTGTTGCAGCACGCCCTCAGCGGTAAGGCGCTCGGTGCTCTGACCGTCAACCAGTAAAATGCGATCGCCTACTGCAATGCCAGACTGCTCTGCTGGAGAGGCGGGGGCCACGCTGGTAACCAACACTGCCCCAGTCTCAGTGTTGCGCTCTAGCCGTACGCCAATGCCTGAAACCTCACCCGAGGTTTGATCGGTGAGGTCGGCGTACTCGGCTGGGGATAAAAACCGAGTATAAGGGTCGTTGAGCTGCCGCAGCGCCGATCGCAGCGCACTGTAAGCGGCATCTTGAGAAGTGTACTCGCGCCCCAATAAATCTTGCCGTACAGCCTGCCAGTCAACCTGGTTAAAGCTGTTGTCGACGTACTCCCTATTGACAATCTGCCAGGCTTCGTCAACGACGACCTTAGGACTATCTTCGTACTCTGTCAGTGTAGTGGCGGCAAGGGTTAACTCAGCCCCTACAGTAGTCAAGGCCAGGGGCACTAGGGCCAGTGCAGAGGGATGTAGCAGAGACAAAAGCTTGGAAAAAGGAGACCTGGGAAAAGGGGAAGTTGACATCGTAGTAATACCAGCCTGGGCAGGGGGAGGGAGACTAGCCAAGGGCCACATACGTTCGGCCAATCCTGGCCTTATTGTGACCGATGGTCTATGGCTTTGGACAGACGCAGAGACTACTTTTGGTGATTTTAGGCTTTTCTTTAGTTCGGCTGGGTAAAGGGGGCCAATTTTCAAACTGGCCTCCTTTGTTTTTAGTCCACTCTTGCCCAATCAAACCCACCGCCTCACCCAATCACTCACATCCCCGTTCTCCACTGATCTACCTCGCCCCAAAATCCACAGCCGATAACCAGCCCTGGCCCTTACCTAGGACCGGTTAGTAGCGTTAATTTCGTCCAAAATAGTCTGTGCTCCCTCGGCCCGCAGGTGTTGAGCTAGCTGGGTGCCCAAGGCTTCGGCCGCCGTGGTTGGCCCCTGCACAGTGTTTTTAATCACCCGCTGACCGTCGAGACTGGCCACTAGCCCCGTCAGGGTCAGGGTGTCGCCCTCCAGTGCTGTATTGACGCCGATGGGCACCTGACACCCCCCCTCTAGCTCGCGCAGAAAGGCGCGTTCGGCCAGACATCGGGCCGTGGTAGGCGAGTCAGAGAGCACGCTCAGCAGCTTAAGAATTTCGGCGTCACCAGTGCGACATTCAATGCCCAGCGCCCCCTGCCCCACAGCGTGGAGCGAGATATCGGCAGACAAAATTTCGTGGATGCGATCGCCCATATCCATGCGCTGCAAGCCAGCTACCGCCAGAATGATGCCGTCGTAGCCGCCCTCGTCGAGCTTGCGCAGGCGGGTGTTGAGGTTGCCGCGAATATCTTTGAAGGTGAGATGAGGGTAGTGGTGGCGCAACTGAGCCAACCGCCGCAGCGACGAGGTACCAATTACCGCGCCCTCGGGCAGGGTGGCCAGGGTTTTGTCTTTGTTTTTTGCGTGGACGACCAGGGCATCGGCGGGGTCTTCCCGCTCGGTGATGCAGCCCAGCATGAGCCCCTCAGGCAGGCGGGTAGGTAAATCCTTCAAAGAGTGCACGGCAAAGTCGCTGTCGCCGCGCAGCATGGTGTCTTCGAGTTCCTGGGTAAACAAACCCTTGTCACCAATTTTAGAGAGTGACACGTCGAGCACCTTGTCGCCCTGGGTTTCCATGGTGACAATTTCGAAAGCCAGATCGGGAAAATGCCGCTGGAGTTCATCCCGCACCCAGTGGGTTTGAATCAGCGCCAGCTGGCTCTTGCGAGACACGATCCGAACGGTGCGCTTGAGGGTCGAAACAGTCGGGGATGCGGTGGAGTGCATAGTCTGAAACGAGGCTTGCAAAGGGTTGGGTAATGGCTCTAGGCAAGACGGTTTAACCGCCGTCGAATCTCCAGGTTACAGGATGGCGGCTACCGCTATGGTGGGTCTCCAGGAGATGTTAAGGGGTTGTCACATATAGGGCACTGGCGGCGTTTATGATAGGTGGGCAGCTTGGGAAAGATCGTTGCCCCGCCAGTTCTTCAAACACCAGTTTTGGTTCCGTGAGGGAATGCTACATCGCTCCATTGGTTCGCTGGCGCTAGCGATCGCACTCACCTTCGGCACCGCACCTCGGGTTTTGGGTCAGGCCCTGCCGCCAGCGGTTCGCTTTCCCTTTTTGGCCGACCCGCTGCAAGACGACCCCCTCGACCCGCTGCTGCCCCGGCCTATTGTGTCGCGTCCTCTCAGCCCGCTGGAGCTATATGCCCTAGAGCAAGAGCTGGACCAACTGGCGCTGGAGGCCGAGGCTCTGGCCGAGGCGGGGGAGCTAGAGCAGGCCCGTGATATCTGGCGGCGAGAGATTCGTCTGCGCCGTCTGCTAGGGGTCGAACGCGAGCTGGCGGCAATCGACCGGGTGGGGCAGTGGCTACGCGATCGCGAAGCGACCCAAGATCTGCAACTCTACGCCGTACGCCTCGACGAAATTCGGGCCGATCTGGTGCTACCAGAAGACCGTGCTCTGCTAGAGCGTATGGCCGATACCTACGTTGTGCTGGGTGCGATCGATGCCGCCGCCAAAGTTCGCCGCGACCTGGCCGATGCTGCCCTGCTCACTAATGATGAAGCTGACTACCGCCGCCAGCTCGAAATTCTGGCTGCCCTGCGGGCCGAGTGGTTCTACTTCCCAGAGGCCGCCGGGGCCTACGGTGAACTGGTGGCGCTGAACCAGGTTGAGGTCAACCCCGACGATGAACGGCGCTACCTGGCCCTTCAGGCCGAGAATCTGGAGCAGGCTCAGGAGTTTGCGGGTGCGATCGCCCTGCAGCAGCGCCTGCTGACCCTTTACCAAAGCGACGAAAGCCTGTGGCCGCAGATCGCTCCCTTGCAATACCGAGTCGCCCAAAACTACCTCGCCCTAGGTGACGTAGCGACCGCCGCGCGCCAGTTCCAGGTTGCCTACACCAACGCCATCGACCTAGAGCAGTTTGAGGTCGCCACCAACGCCATCCAGGACCTGGCCAACGTGTATAAAACCCTAGGTCGCTGGACTGACGTGGGCTACCTCTACGAACAGCTCTTGGTAGTCGCTCAGCAATCCCACAGTGCTTTTACGATGATGGCGGCCTACGAAGAGCTAGGCCAGGTGCATGAGCAATTGGGGGCCACCCCCTCGGCCCTGGCTGCCTACCGTGAGGGGCTGGTGCTGGCACGGGTGCTGGGCACGCGCCAGGCCTACTTTGAGGCTCAAATTGCCCGTTTAACCGAGGACGCAACCTAATGGTAATTGAATGGCTGACCTTTGCGGTCGACCCCGACAACCGAGAAACCTTCATTCGCTTAGACAACGACATCTGGACGGCGGCCCTGAGCCAGTATCCCGGCTTTATTTCAAAAGAAGTGTGGATTTCGCCGGATTTGCACGACCAGGTGGTGTTCATGGTGCGCTGGCAAACCCGCGAGCAGTGGAAGTCGATTCCCCAGGACGAGCTAGACGCTGTTGAGCACCGGTTTGACGAGGCGGTTGAATTTGATTACCGCATGATCGATGCCCGCGAGTACCAGGTACGGCGCTATCCCTCGACCTAGCTTCCAGTTGGCAGTGCGATCGCTCCGTCTGCTGCCGATCCGCTCCCGCACGCACCAGCCCTGATCTTGTCACAATTAAAACCTGGCAACACGACTGAGTTTAATGACGAGTCACTGGCAAATTCATCCCTATGCTTGACCCTATTCAGGCGCTTGCGCAATGCGTTCGCAAAGAGCTGCTGCCAGAGCTGCACCTCGAAAGCATCGATCCTCACAATCCCGTGGTGGTTCATCGGGTGCCGGTTCCCTGGCGTCTTCTGGGAGCGGGCAACTACGCCGCGGTGTTCATGCACCCCGACTATCCCGAACAGGTGGTGAAGGTGTATGCACCGGGTCGCCCCGGCATCGAAGCCGAGGTTGAAGTCTACCGGCGACTGACCGACCATCCGGCGTTTTCGCGGTGCTACGTCAGCGAAGCGCCGTTTTTAGTGCTCAAGCGCCTGTACGGGGTGACGCTGTACGACTGTCTCCACCGGGGCATTGCCATTCCGCCCCAGGTGATTCGCGATATTGATGCCGCCCTCGACTATGTGCGTAGTCGGGGCATGTTTCCCCACGATGTACATGGTCGCAACGTGATGCAGTACGAGGGGCGCGGCCTAGTCGTGGATGTCTCTGATTTCTTAAATACCCAGCCCTGCCGAGCCTGGCAGGATGTCAAGCGCGCCTACTGGTGGATTTATCGGCCCTTTTTCCTGCCCCTGGGACTGCCAATTCCCTATGTGTTGTTGGATTGGGTTCGAGCTGGGTACCGGCTGTTTCGCCGTCTTTTAGGGGGTGGGCTGCGCTAGCATACGGCCATTGCTGTTGACTGTATTACGCTGCCCCGCTGCCATGCTGTCGTGCTCCCGCTGTCAGGCTCCTCTCGAACCCACTGCGCTTCGGTGCCCCCGCTGTGGGCTGACGCTCAAGGCTCACGGGCATCCGGGTATACCGCTGCACCGCACCGAGGGCGACGAGCCGCTGTGTGCCACCTGCCTCTACGATGCCGACGACACCTGCAACTTTCCTCAACGCCCCCACGCCGAAACCTGCACCTTGTATCGACCTGTGAATGCCGCTCAGGATATTGATCTGCCGACGCTGTCACCGGGGCAGCAGGTCAGTTTTTGGCTGCGCAACCATCGGGGGCTGGTGGGGATAGTGGGGCTACTACTGTTGAGTCTGGCGCTGGTGCTGGTGCGGTAGGGAAAGATCCCAGGGTTCTAGTGAGAGGGTAATAATTCCCACCAAACCACCCAAAGAACCCTGGGATCTCTTAGCGCTGGGACACGGGCTCTAGGGCAAAAAAGTCTGAGAAGATCTTCTCGCTGACAGTGTTAAGACGAGTTTGCAGGTTGTCGAGAAACTCGTGCAGCCCCTGCTGGGTAATTTCTTCGATAGTGAGGTAGTCGAGTTCGGAGCGCAGGCGACCGAGGGCGCGATCGCTGTTGGTGCGCCAGGTGCCCGCCGGGGTGCCCGAAATGCAGTGCAGCGATCGCTCTGCCTCCAGCAAACAAAACTGAATCGATCGCGGAAACTCCCGGTTCAAAATCAAAAACTCGGTCACCCCTTTGGGGGTGATGCGGTACTGGCACTTGCGGTACATCTCGTAGGCGCTGGCCGACTTCAGCAGAGCAATCCACTGCAGGTCATCCAGGGGCGAGCCCACATCGGTGACCGAGGGCAGCAAAATGTAGTATTTCACGTCGAGAATGCGGGCGGTTTTGTCGGCCCGCTCCAGCAGCCGCCCCAGTTGACCAAAGTGCCAGCCCTCGGTGTGGGCCATGGTGGCCTCCATCACCCCGGCAAACAGGTGGCTGGCCATTTTGACTTCGGGGAAAAAGCGGTGTAACTCCGATAGCACTCCCCCGTCTGCCGCTTCATTCACCATCAGGTAAAACGAATTCACCTGCTCCCACATTTCAGACGAAATTACCTCCCGCACCGATCGCGCATTTTCCCGCGCCGACTTCAAGCAGGAAATGATTGAGTTGGGATACTCGCGATCGAAGGTCAAAAACCGCAGGATATTCTCGGCGGTCGCTTCACTGTAGCGCTCCTTAAACATGGCCTGATCGCCCGTCGTTCTCACCAGCGGCTCCCACTGCTGCTCCATCCCCGGCGGTGCGTCCAGCAGCAGGTTCAGGTTGACATCCACAAAGCGGGCGACGTTTTCGGCCCGCTCGACATAGCGGTTTAACCAGTAGATAGAATCGGCGACGCGGCTGAGCATAGTGGTGAAGAGTGGATGGGTGGATGGGTGGATG
>NZ_JADEXE010000428.1 GCF_015207265.1 Nodosilinea sp. LEGE 07298
TCAACAAATTGCTCGAATAGCGCGTTTATCATGGGACGCTAACTCATTGACTCTAAGCGGCCAGGGGTAACGTCTTTAGCTTATCCAATTGACCGCACTAGTACGAATGATCACCTTAACAGGGGTAGGGGCTACCCCCGCCAGGGGCGACACCACCAGCTCCAGGGCCGACCAGTCGAGCAACCCCGCCAGGGTAAAGGGAATCGGCACCCCATCGGGCACCCGAAACACCAGCCGCGATGGCCCTCCCAGCCGTACCGACACCTTGCCTGGTTCCGCCAGGGCATTTGGTGCTGCCAGGGCATCGCGATCAATGCGAACCTGCATCGCCGGGTCTGCCCCCACTGGCTTTTTGATGGGACTGGCCTCAAAAAAGGCCCGTTCGGCAATGGTCTGGGGTGGAAACTGCACCACCAGGTAAGCGGGCTGCTGGGGATTTTCGACGGCGGCAATCGCCCCTGCCCTGCCCTCCGGCTTAACCTGCAAATTGACCCCTTCGATGTGCAGATTCAGCAGATCATCCGGGCGAATCACATCAATCTTGAAAGCCATCGAATACCCCTCGCCCGCAGGCAATAGAGACCAGATTTAGGTGTCAGATTTGTAGCTGGAGCCATTTTGGGTAAGGCGTGTGAACGTCTAAACGTTCACACGCTGGTCGGTTTTCTGAGTGTCTTAACCAACGGGACTATGGCTGTCAGATTTAGCTGTTGGATGTCATCGGCGGGGCCAGCACAAAGGCCCGCACCGCACTGCGGTCATAGCCACTGAGGCGTTGCCAGCCATCTGTAGCTGTGGCGGCCACATACAGGTTCTCTGAGAACCCGGCAATGGGACAGGTGGCAGAAAGCAATCCATTCACCCCTTGAACGGTGGAGAAACTGCCGCCGCCCACGGGGCCGCTGACGCTAGGGGGCGTTAGGGGGGTAGCGCCCCGCACCAGGCCAAAGCTGTAGGTGGCAAACCCGTGGGGGTGCGAGGCTGTGTAGCCCAGGGTGATAGAGCCGGGGCTAGCCTCGGCATATTCCAACACGCCGCAGTCGTTGGCGGCGATGCCGTTGAGGGTTGGGGGTGCGATCGCCGCCGTGCAGGGGTTGTTATCCACATGCAGCGTCAGCACCAGGCTGCCGCTGCTCACCAGGCCCAGGGTGGCGGCATCGTCGGTGGTGATGGTGCCGTTGAGATCGGCGACATCGGGCACCCGGTACTTAATACCCAGAGCCGCTGGGTTGACCGCCTGGCCATTGCCATCAAACAGCTCGACCTTGAGCTGGTACAGCCCCTCCTGGCCCACCGGGGCAATATCCTGGGTGGGGAATTTGGCGCTGGTGGTGTTTTCCACCGCATCGGGAATGCTCCACTGACCGACCGGAGGCAGCGCGGGCGGAATCTCAAACAGATTGGCCACCCCATTCACCACCTTTGGCCCTAGGGGATACACCTCTAGCACCAGGTCACCGCTGACCACATGGGTGTAATGGCGATGCACTTCTCCGGTCAGCGGCTGAAATGGGCCGCTGTTGCCTTTGCGCCACGACACCTGGTAGTACATGACTCCCAACTCCTGACGCAGACTGTTGTCAAACTCTAGTCGGGGCCGTAGCAGACCACCCCAGGGTGCGCCGCGATCGGTCAGGCCGATATTGGTGGCGTTGGTGGTGGGTTGCAGGCTTTCGCTAGCGCCCCGAATTTGGCTCAGGGGCGTGTTGCCCACGGCCATAAACAGTACCCAGTTTTTGGGCGCAACCACCGGGGCGCAGGGAGCGCTGGTAATGGCAAAGGGGCTGGTGGTAAACAGGGTTACCTCCGTGCCTGAAACGTAGTTCCAGTAGGTGTGGCAGGCAATGGGGGTGGGTGCGTAGATGGTAAACGGTGCCAGTAGCGGAAACACCCGCTGCTTGGCTTTGAAGTAGAGGTCGGGCACGTCAGGATTATGGCAGCCCCGGGAGAAAGCACTGTGGAATTTGCCGCAGCCATCTGTGGTGGCGGTGCCCACGAGCTGGGTGGTGACAAAATGCGGGTAAAACTGACAGATCAGCGGGCGGATCAGGTCTATATGGTCTAGTAACCCCCGCCGAAACTGGAAGAGGTCGGCGGTGCGGGCCAAAAATTGCAAGCTGCCCACCCGACTGCTGAGATCTGGTAGGGCATCGGGGACTGGCTGCGATCGCACATTCATCAGCGTCGGTACTGGAGCCTGAGCCGCCATGGCCAGGTGGATTCCCTGGGGCGCGACATCGGGACGAGTAACGGGGCCAATCGGGTCGCGGGGAAAGGGAATGGGCTGCAAAATAACGTCCCGCAGGCGATCAATCACACTGTCGGGCAGCTTGGGAATCAGAATGTGCAGCGGATCGACTTCGTAGATTTCAATCTCCGCATGACCCACGGGCAAATCGATGGTGATGCCGCCGTTCACCACCCGCTTCAGCAGCTTGCCAGTGACAAAGGTTAAGCCCACCAGCCAGCAGCGCCAGCGATCGGGGAAGATCGTCAGGTCAACGGTGGGTTGCAGATTGCCCGGCTCTAGGCGCAGCATTCGTTCTTCAGCGCCCCGACGCAGCAGTTCTGCCACCTGGATCTGATTTTCCGCTACCTCTGGCCCCACCAGCAGGCGCACGGCATTGGCCTCTTTAACGGCTGGCAGCAATAGTTGAGCTGAGCCTTTGTCGTCTAGTCTCTGGTGGGCCAGCAAACTGCCCCCCGCCGAAAAGGCATAGACAGCCGTTTTAGGTAACGGCTCAGAAGCTTGAGAACGAATTAGATTGGCCTTGACTGCAAGGCTCACAGTCCTTTCTTTAGTGGTAACCATGGTTCACCTACAAAAATGGTTAGGGTTAACGGGAACTAGGTGTAGAGAGACCTAGTTCCTGTTAAGTGGATTGAATTCAGCGGTTCTCTTGGCCTAAGTGCTGGAGGGAATGCGATCGCGAGTCTGGGGACGAGACAAAATGCGACTTGCGAACTTAGGCGTAGATGACAATATCTCTGTGGCTATACCCTACTTAATTGCTAATTGAGTTGAGGTGCAAGGGTGTCGATTTCGATACACATTGCTATCAAACGCAACCAAATTAAGCGTCTAGCTCCTGTATCCCGTGCCCCTTCAAATTCCGGCTTCAGCCGATACCCTGAGGGCGAAAATCCCCGGTGGCTATAGGCGTCCGTGAATGTAGTCCTGGGCCAGATTCCAGGCCTGCACCGCGAGCCGTCGCCCCCGTCGGCGGCCATCCAGGTCACCATCCTCAAAGTGAATGCCGCCGTAGCGGCGGGAGATGCCAGCCTCATCGGCAGCCTCAGAAAAGGTGTCCCACCGGAGGGTGAGGTCTTCGGCGGGCACCAGTCCCGGCTCGACCCGCGAGCTGCCCGCTGGCTGGGTATAAGAGGCCCCAAAGTGGTCGCCGTCGGTAAACCGCCTCAGAATTTCGGCCCCGGCGGCGCTGAAGGTGCTGTGCCCGGAGATGTATTCGGCAAAGGGGGGCGTTACCACCGTAGCGGCCTGGTAGGGCTGCCAGTCTTCGCCCCTGATCGTCTGGGTGCCTAGCCCAGGCCCAGCCCAGGCTTTCACCTGCTGACCCCGAAACAGGTAGTGAATTGCCGTCACCGGGCGCACGTAGTCGAAGTGGCGCTTTACCCCCCAGCAGACAATGCTGGCGTCGAAAATGGCGTTGGTGAGGGCAAAGAAGAGCTTGATATCGGCATCTAGGGTATGGCGATCGCGGGCCGACACATACTGGGCAAACAGGCACCAGTGGCCGGGGGGCAGCTCCGACGAGGGGCCATCGGCCCAGTATTCGGCGATCACTTTGTCGCGATCGCTCAGGTTGGCGCTATATTCCAGCACCGCTTTGGCCTGGCGCTCGTACCCCTTGGCGGGGTGCCGCTGCACGTGATTGTCATCGGGCTGAAACTGATGGGGCGATTGCAGCGCAAAGGGGGTCACCAACCCCCAGTGGGGCGCAATAAAGGTTTGTTCGACAAACCCGCCATGGCCATCGGCTACCCGCAGCGGCTGCCAGCGGTTGGGGTCATGGATCTGGTCAGGGGTGTTGACCGGGCGATAGCCCGTGTAGTCGGAATAGGCCCCAGGGTGCAGATCGCTCAGCTGATTGGAGCCATCACCGTGGCGAAAGCTCAGTAATACCTGGGTGGCCAAGTTGCCCACGCCGCTGGGCGTGGCCAGGTCGATAGAGCTATCTGCCGGGTCGTAGCCCACCTGGGTCATGGCATCGACAAACAGCTGCGGCACCGCGGGAAACAAGTCGAGCAGCGCCCGATAGGCCGCATAGCTGATGGCCTTAGCTTGGTTGGACTCGGTGCGCTCGGCTCTGGGGCGGCGCAGGGTTTCCCCCAGGCGCGTGCCCCAGGCCACGGCATCGTAGGCCGCCCAGGCGTCGTACATGGCAGTATGCAAAATCGCTAACATC
>NZ_JADEXE010000429.1 GCF_015207265.1 Nodosilinea sp. LEGE 07298
GGCTAGAGCGAGTCAGGCGGCTATCGCGGACGACCTCAATCTGGCGATTGGTGAGGCGATCGAGGTTGGCTCCATCGGGGGTAATGTCATCGAGGGTGCTGGGCGAGTTGCGAAAGCCACCATCGGTCA
This sequence comes from Nodosilinea sp. LEGE 07298, assembly GCF_015207265.1. Classification (GTDB taxonomy): domain Bacteria; phylum Cyanobacteriota; class Cyanobacteriia; order Phormidesmidales; family Phormidesmidaceae; genus Nodosilinea. The sequence goes on from NZ_JADEXE010000429.1 coordinate 130, forward strand.
TCAGGTTATTTGCCCCCCCGGCCCCAAAGCCCTCGTGGGTGAGGCCAAGGTTGTGGCCAATTTCGTGGGCGACGGTGTCGAGGCGGCCAATGCCGTTGTTGAAAGCCAAAATGTCGTCATCGATTACAATGCCGTTCTGGTCAATCCAGCCCAGGCCCAGGGTGTCGAACCCTTCGAAGGGAAAAATGCTTTCTACAAACCACAGGCTAATCGGGCCAGAGGTGCGGGTCGAGAGCGGGTTGCGGCCAAAGGCTCCGGCTCCGCCCGCAAAGGACAGTTCCTCAAACTCGTCCTGGCTATCGATGGTGAGAAAGCGGCTGGCGTTGAGCCGATTGGGGGCCAAAAAACTAATGTCGAGGTTGGCCTGAGCCCAAATTTTGCGGGTCGCTTCCTCAAAGGTGGCCAGGTCGGCGCAGAACAGGCCAAAGTCGTCGCACACCTGAATCGGCTGAATATTGACAAACCGAGTGGGGCCACGGCTACCCTGCCCTTCGCCTGTGCACGACACCAGCGCCGCCGAAAGGCCGCAAACTAGCAAAAACCGGGGCTGAAAAGGCAGGTTGACCATCGGGGCAAAGCGAGATAACTCAGAGCTGGGCGAAGCTTCCAGACCACCTTACCCTGAGCAACCGTAAGATCAGGGAGATTAGCCAAAAATTTTCTGTAAAATTCCCTTTTTTTGACGTTGCCCCAGCACCAAATGTTGCAGCATTTGCCCTTGCCACTGGGGCAAAGACTCGCTAGCCTGCTGTAGCTGCGCCACCTGGGCCAGGTCTGAAGCCGCTTCGGCCCCTCCCCCGGTCAGCCACCGAGCAATCGGGTGATCCCACCCCTGAAGAAATTCGTCGAGCATGACCCGGTGGCTGTCGTCAATGGGGAAGGGGGGCTCGCTGGTGTCGGCCTGAGTGGTTTCGTGCAGACCTTTGCGAGGTTTGGCTTTGGCGGCCAGGGCTTTGGACGTGAGCGATCGCCAGGTTTCGCTCAGCAACGGTGGCAGCACCGCCAAAGTTGCGGCCTCAGCCATATCGCTGGCCAGGGCAATCAAGTCGCGATCGCCGGTTTGCTCACCGTAGTGGGCAAAGTCGGCCAGCAGGGGCTGCCACAGCTCGCGCTCTAGCACTGTGGCAAACCCTACCGCTGCCGGGTCGGCCACAGGGCCACTGGCATTGGCCAAATGGGCTATGGCGATCGCCAAATCGTTCTGGCTCTCGGCGCTGAGGCAAAACCAGACGCGATCGCTTAAGTTCTGCCGCACCTGCTGCTTGGCTTCATCGAGCTTTAGCGCTGGAGTCGGGACCGATACCGCCGGTTTACTGGTAGCCGGAGGCGAGCTAACCACGGGCGGCGTGGATATCTGGGAGGCCTTGGGAACGGGCGAGGGTTCGGGGGAAACGGGTGTGGCAACGGCCGGTTCAGGCTGAACCGGCAGCGCCTGAACTTGCGCGGCTAAAAAGGCGGCTTTCTCGGCGGGGTCTGATTCTTTTTGCACCGTTCCATTTTGCCCAGCCCCAGGCTGAACGGGCTGAACCGGCAGATCTGGGGTTTGCGCCGCCAAAAGAGCGGCGTTCTCGGCGGCTAGGGCGTTTAGCCGCGCATCTTTTTGGGTCAGCAGGGCATCTTGTTCCGCTAGCAGGGCTTCTGCCTCAGCCAGCCGCTGCGCCATCTGCTGTAGTTCTACTGCCCCCGCCCCCGCCCGTACCAAGTTGCCGTAGTGGGGTTCGCTGAGGTCAATCGGTTTGGCCGACTCGCCGGGGGGGTAAAGCCACCCCTGGGGGTCGCCCCGCTTGACAACCAGCCGCTGCCCCTCGGGGTTACTGATGGTCAGAGTCGCGATGTCTGCAACCGTGGTGGTGGTCGCTGAGTAGCGGCGATTACTAAAGGTAAAGTCGGCCTCGGTGGTGGGAGACGCCGCTGTCGTTGTTGCAGACGGTGCCGTTTTAGGTGCTGCCGCTTCGGGCGGTGCTGCCTCGGTGAGATTGGCTTCCTCGGCCTGGCCAGCCTGAGGAGAAGCGTTTTGCACCGGATCTGAAATTGGCGTAGAGATAACCCTAGGCAGGTCTGCCTCAGCCTCATACCCCGGTGCGGCCTCGCTCTCTCGCAGCGGGGTGGTTTGGTAGGTGGGAATGGCTCCCCCAGCCGAGAGCTTGGGTAGCGATGGCCCAACCGGGCGAGGGGGTGCAGCAGGCGACGTAGCACCGGCCCGATCGCTAGACAGAGCCGGGCTAGCCCCCGCCGCCTGCTGCACCCCCACTAGCTCTAGCTCCACGCTGGTTGTACCCTGCCACTCGTTTTGCTTGAGCTTGTAGGCGACATCGAGGCGATCGGGTAGGGGGTAGTACTCGCCCCAGCGCCAGGCGATCGCCTTGATCGTGGTATTGCCGCCCGCTTCTCCCAGCACTAGCTTGAGGTGGTCGCGGTTGCGGCCCACGGTCTGCTGCTCTAGCACCCGCAGGTTCGGCGTCCAAAACACCGGGTCGGGGTTCTCAATCCCGCAGGGATGCAGGTGGTCGATCTGGTCAAACAAGCCCTGATCGATGTCGCTGAGCTGGGCCTGGGCATCGATTTTAACCAGGGGCTTGAGCAAATCGACCGTAAGCGTTTGGCAGGCATAGTGCGACAGCCGCGTTGTCACCTGACGCAGCCGATTGGCCAGAAACGAAAAGCCCCCCGCTGCCCGGTGGCCGCCAAACTTTTCCATTAAGTCATGGCAGCTTTGTAGAGCGGCAAACACGTCAAACTCAGGAATGCCCCGAGCCGACCCGCGAATGACTTTGTGATCGTCATCCTCGTAGGTACCAATGAAGACGGGCACCCCATAGCGCTCCACCAGCCGCGAAGCCACAATGCCAATCACGCCGTGATGCCAGCCCGGCTGCACCACCACCAGCACGCGATCGCGCTCAATATCCACCGTGCCCAGGGCTCGCTGCTGCTCACACCAGGCGATCGCCTCCTGCTCAATGCTCTGGCACAGGTCCTGGCGGGTAGCATTGATCTGCTCGCACTGCATGGCCCGCTCCAGCGCCACCCCTACATCGTCGGTGGTGAGCAAATCAATCACAATCTGCGGTTCGCTAATCCGGCCCACCGCGTTGATGCGCGGCCCCAGGCGAAAGCCAATGTGCTCGGGCTTGAGCGGCTTGCTCTGGTCGGCCAGCCCCGCCACCTGAATCAGCGCCTGAATGCCAAACAGCCGCGACCGGGGCAGCAGCCCCAGCCCCCGCCGTACCCAGCGCCGATTTACCCCCGTCAGCGGGGCCAGGTCGGCAATGGTGCCCAGGGTAAACAGCTCTAGCAGTGGCCCAGTTAAATCCTGGGTGCGCCCCAGCGCCTGGGCTAGACACACCGCCAAAATGTAGGCTACCCCCACCCCTGCCACTCCCCGGTAGGGCGAGGCTTCCGGCAAGAGCTTGGGGTTCAAAATTGCATTGGCTGGCGGAATCTCGGGAGGAATATCGTGGTGGTCAGTGATAATTACCGCCAGGCCCAGCTCTCTTGCCCGGGCGATCGGGGCCACCGCCGCAATGCCGTTGTCCACCGTCAAAATAATGCTGACACCCTCGGCGTAGCAGTCTTCCACGATGCGGGTGTTGATGCCGTAGCCCTCGGCCATGCGGCTGGGAATGGTGTAGCTAACCTGTGCCCCCAGCGCCCGCAGCGCTCGCAGCAGCAGGGCGGTGCTAGTCATGCCATCAGCGTCGTAATCGCCGCAGATCGCGATCGCCTGCTGAGTGGTAATGGCCGTCACCAGCAGCTCTAAACTCGCCGCCAAATCAGGAAACTCGGCCAGGGGCGAGGGCAACTGCTGCCGCTCGGGGTCAAGAAAATCGGTCGCCTGCTCGGTGGTGGTCAAGCCCCGGTTGATCAATACCTGGGTCAGCAGCGGCGATAGCCCTGTAGCCTGGGCCAAGGATGCGGCTAACGATGCATTTGCCGTTGCTACCTGCCACCGCTGTCGGGGCAAGCCAGTTGTGAGAGGGGGCGAAATCGCAGAGTCGGTCACAACACAGGGGACACTAGATCACGTGCACTTATCATAGCGGGAGATATTGGTTTGGTTAAACCAAGCCAATCCACAGCAGAAGCTCGTTTCAGCAAAAGATTGTGACCCAGCTACCTTAGAGCACCGTACCAGAGTAGGCACCTGCTGGGCTACCGGCATTCGAAGGGCCGGGAGGCTAGGGAGCTAAGGGGGCTGGATTAATGGGTTTATTTCTAGTCATGCGGTATTAACACTCTACGGCTGAATCATGCCCACCCTTCCGAATTGCTTGGCTCCCTATCCC
>NZ_JADEXE010000430.1 GCF_015207265.1 Nodosilinea sp. LEGE 07298
GGGTGGTGGGGTGGTGGGGTACGGGAGAGAAGAATTCAAAATTAAAAAGGCAAAATTTTGAATTTTGAATTCCTTCAAATCGCTTCTACGGTGAGCGTTGGCAACACCAACCGCTGCAACTTGGCCTCGATCGCATACTTCAAGGTCTCGGTACTGCTGGCGCAGGAGCCGCAGGCCCCCTGGAGCTTGACCAACACGCGATCGCCCTCGACATCGTGCAAACTGACATCGCCGCCGTCGGCGATTAGGATGGGCCGGACCTCGGTGTCGATTACCTGCTGGATTAGGGTGATTTTTTGCAGGTTGGTCAGGGGTGGGGCGGTCTGGGTGTTTTGCTCCTGTTCTATGGCCAGGTCAGCGGCGGCTCGGACGGTTTCGATAGACTGTTGGGCATCGACAATCAGGTCTTCGATGTTGGCCAGGCAGGAGCCGCAGCCGCCTCCGGCTTTGACGTAGTTGGTGACTTGCTCCACGGTGCTCAGGTCGTTTTCGGCGATCGCCCGCTTAATCTTCTTTTCCGAAATGCCGTAGCAGGCGCAGACTAGGGTGCCGTCATCGTCCTCGTGGTGCTCGACTTCGATGCCGCGATACTTATAGATCGCCGCCTCTAGAGCCTCCTGGCCCATCACCGAGCAGTGCATTTTGGCCTCGGGCAGACCGCCTAAGAAATCGGCGATGTCCTGGTTGGTAATGTGCAGTGCTTCATCCAGGGTGTGGCCTTTGATGATTTCGGTTAGGGCGGAAGAGGATGCGATCGCGCTCGTACAGCCGAAGGTCTGAAACCGGGCATCCAAAATGCTGTCGGTGGAGGGCTGAATCTTCAGGTGCAGCCGCAGGGCGTCGCCGCAGGCAATGCTGCCCACTTCGCCGTAGACCACCGCCACATCGGGTTCAGTGGGGTCATCGATCGCACCCTGGTTGATCGGGTTATAGAAGAGTTCGAGTACCTTTTCGGAGTAGTCCCACATGGCGGTTTCGGGGGTGAGGGTGGATGGGTAGGCAGGTGTTGGGTGTTGGGTGTTGGGTGTCGGGTGTTGGGTGTCGGGTATCAAGTATCTGAGACCTGAAACCTAAAACCTGAAACCTAAAACCTGATACCCTTCGTTTTCCTAAGTCACGACAGCTAAATCTCGCTCCTGCAACCACTCCGCCTGGTCGTTGTTAAAAGGCGACATAGCGCGGAGGCGTTCCACAATCTCGGGCATGACGGTCAGCACCTGGCGAATTTCGGCTTCGGTGTTGTAGCGCGACAGGCTAAAGCGAATCGAGCCGTGGAGAATGGTGTAGGGCAGGCCCATGGCGGTGAGTACATGGGAGGGGTCGAGGCTGCCGGAGGTGCAGGCGGAACCGGAGGAGGCGCAGATGCCCTCGCGGTTGAGCATGAACAGAATCGCCTCGCCCTCGATGTACTTAAAGCCAATGTTGGTGGTGTTGGGCAGGCGGGGGGCACCGCCGCCATTCACCACGGTGTCGGGGATAGTGGCCAGAATGCCGTATTCCAGCATGTCCCGCAGTTCGGCTTCGCGCTTGGTGTGAGCCAGATTGAGCTGTGCCAGTTCGGCGGCTTTGCCCAGGGCCACGATCGCAGGCACGTTGTGGGTGCCTGCCCGGCGACCCCGCTCCTGGTGTCCGCCTAGCAAGAACGGGCGGAAGCGGAAGCCCTTGCGAACGTACAGCACCCCAATGCCCTTGGGGGCGTGGAGCTTGTGGCCGGAGAGGGTGAGCAGGTCGATGGTGCTGGTAGCCAGGTCAATCGGCACTTTGCCCACCGCCTGCACCGCATCCACGTGGAAGGTGGCACCGTAGGCTTTTGCGATCGCCCCAATCTGCTCCACCGGAAAAATCACCCCGGTTTCGTTGTTGGCGTACATGGTGGTCACCAGAGCGGTGCCGCCGGTCATCGCCGCCTCCAGCTCCATCAGATCCAGCTGGCCCCGCCCATCTACCGACAGGTAGGTCACCGTGTAACCCTTTTTCTCCAGGTGCTTACAAACCGCCAGAATCGCCGCGTGCTCGACTGCCGTGGTGACGATGTGCCGCTTCTCCGGCTGAGCCGCCAGGGCGGCATGGATGGCGGTGTTGTTGCCCTCGCTGCCGCAGCTGTTGAAGATAATCTCTGTCGGTTCGGCCCCCAGCAAGGCCGCAACTTGCTCACGGGCCGTCTCAATCGCCGCCCCCACCTGTCCACCAAAGCTGTGCATCGACGACGGGTTGCCGTACAGCTCGCTCAGGTAGGGCAGCATGGCCTCTAGAACAGCAGGGTCGGTGCGGGTGGTGGCGTTGTTGTCGAGATAGGTGACCATGGCGGTTAGGGGAGTGAAGGGGTGGTGGAAAGTTTTGAGTTTTAAGTTTTGAGTTTTGAATGGGGGTGATTTCGTAAGAATTCAAAATTCAAAACTCAAAATTCAATATTTGACTAGGTCGCCTGCAATCGCTTCAAAGATTGGGAATAGCTGTCAAACCAGTCGTGCCAGTAGCCCGGCTCCTGCACCCCCTGAAGCCGCGCCACCATACGGGTGTAGGTAGCAAACCACGACTCCCAGTAGTCCCCCATCGCCTCTGAGGTGGAGGTGAGCGACACCGCCGCCACCCCGGCACTCAGGGGTACACAGCCTTCATTGGTGGGGCAAGTGGCCCAGCATTGGGGCACCCCGTGGGAGCCCTGGCACTGATTGCAGCGATCGATCGCAATCCAGAAAGCCGTGCCATCGGTCTGAATCGCCCCGGTTGGGCAGGCTGAGAGGCAGCGTTGGCAACCGATACAGCTTTGAGTGATGGAGTAGGGCATGGGAGGAGCCTCTGGGGAGTGGGGGAGAAAGTTTTGAGTTTTGAAGTTTGAGTTTTGAATTTAAGTAATCGATGGAGAACTCAAAATTCAAAACTCAAAATTAAGAACTAAACGCTTTAGCGTCTAAGCACGTGCTCGTCATAAAACTGCCGGGCCACGGTCTCGATCACGTCGTAGGCTTCGACTACCACCAAGCCCGCTTCTTGTAACTGCTTGCTGGGGCAAGGGCCAACCTTCGACGCCAGCACCGCTTTGCAGTCAGAAATCGTGTCGATGATGCCGGTCAGCATCGCCTCTTCGCCGTAGCCGCCCTGGCAGTAGTCGGCGACTTTGCGGTGGCTGATGAACTTGGCTCCGGCGGCATCCACCTCGTAGATCATGAATTCCTTGGCGTGGCCAAAGTGCTGGTTCACGATGCCGCCGCCCTTGGTGGCCACAGCAACTAAAACCTTGGGCGAATCTTCCGACAGGGCACCGGGGATGCGGGCGGCGGATTGCTTCTTGGCGTCAACGGCGGCCTTGGCCTGGGCAATGCCGATGTGGACGGCCTGGCGGGTTTCCAGGCTGTAGGACACCGGCATTTCCATGAACTTGTCTTTGGTGAACTCTTGGCTGCGGTCTTCGCCCAGTAGGCCCACGGCGTCGGCCCGGCACTGGCGGCAGTGGCGCATCAGCTTCAGGTTGCCAGCGCAGTTGTCCTGCACCTGCTTTAGCTCTTTGGGGTTGGGGCCGCGCTGGCCATTCAGGCCAAAGTAGGTACCATGCTCCGGGGCCGAAATCAGCGGCATTATATTGTGTAGAAATGCGCCCCGTTCCCGAATGGCGGCATTCACCTCGGGCATGTGCTCATCATTGATGCCGGGAATCAGTACCGAGTTCACTTTGCAGAGAATGTCAGCGTCCTGAAGCGCTTTTAGACCTTCCATCTGCCGCTCGTGCAGAATGCGGACACCTTCAATGCCCCGGTAGCGCTTGCGGCGGTAGTGCACCCAGGGGTAGATTTTTTCGCCGATCGCCGGATCGACCATATTAATAGTGATAGTGACGTGGTCGACGTTGAGGGCTTTGATGCGATCGACGTAGTCCGGCAGCATCAGACCGTTGGTAGACAGGCAGAGTTTGATGTCGGGGGCCTGCTCGGCAATCAGCTCAAAGGTGCGGAAGGTTTTTTCGGGGTTGGCCAGGGGGTCGCCGGGGCCAGCGATGCCGAGCACCGTCATCTGGGGAATTTTGCCCGCTACTACTAAGACCTTGTGGGCGGCTTCTTCAGGTGTCAGCAGTTCGCTGACCACACCGGGGCGGCTTTCGTTGGCGCAGTCGTACTTGCGGTTGCAGTAGTTGCACTGAATGTTGCAGGCGGGGGCCACGGCCACGTGCATGCGGGCGTAGTGGTGGTGGGCCTCTTCGCTGTAGCAGGGGTGCTTATCGATGCGGGCCTGCATGCTCTCGCTGATGGCAGTGTCGGTTTTGGTGGTGCAGCCAGTGGTGGCCGTGCTACAGCCGCCGCCCGCCGGTTTGACCAGGGTTTTGGTTTTGGTCAGGGTAATGTCCAGATTGGGCGTCGCGGTGGGCGCGGTGGTCAGGGCAGAGTCGGGCGGTGGCGTCATGGCTTTGGGG
>NZ_JADEXE010000431.1 GCF_015207265.1 Nodosilinea sp. LEGE 07298
CTTCATCAGGTGGGGGTACCACTTCATCAGGTGGGGGTACGGTTCCAGAGCCGCCGCCAACCTGCTCAGGCTCTGGGCTACCCGTCCCGATCGATACCGTCATAGCCAGGGGCGCATCCGATCGCAAAAACCACTCCCGCATGCCTTCAACGTTGAGCACCTGCTCCTTCGGGTTGCCCGAGGAGGGACGCTTCTGAATGCGGGAGATCCACCGGTTTCCTTGCATTAAGTAAAAAGCTTCATCGGTTTCCTTGACCCAGGTACCCATGTTTGACTCCCGTAGACACAGTGCAGTGCTGGCCTATGCAGAGAGGCCACCTAGGTATGAATATTAGAATCGAATGGCCGATATGGCGCAATTTTGTGGCCCAATACCACAGGTTTGTTACCCAAAATTTTCCAACTGGCGGTAGGTGGGTTGGGTGTTTTCCCTAAAAGCGTGCTCAGGTCGGTGCATCCGGTTTCGAAAAAACCCAGGCTGCTAAGATCGCTCCGGGCTGGTGGGGCGGCTTGGGTTTGGGTAATTTGCCTCCAGCTTTGGTAAATCAGGGGCAGAGCGCTGCTGCTAATCAGGAGGGCGATCGCTAAACTTAGCGCCCCATCCATCCAAAACCAGTGGAACAGTGACATACACAGCGCTCCGACAATCACCCCAACCGAGCTAGCCAGGTCGGCCACCACGTGCAAAAAGGCCCCCTGCCGGTTTAAAGATTCGTCGCCCTGGCCGTGGAGTAGCCAAACCCCAAACCCGTTGATGCCCAGCCCGACCAAAGCTGTACCGGCCATGGGACCACTGACTAGCGTGGTTGTGGGCACCGTTAAGTGGTGCCACGCTTCTAAGGAAATCAGCCCCGCCATGACCAGGAGCCCGAAGCCGTTGATCAAAGCGGCGATCGCTTCTAGGTGCGGTTGGCCGGGTCGAGACTGGCTCAGAGTTAGGCGGGTCAGCCAGCTAGCCGATAGCGCCAGGGCGATCGCGCCCACATCGGTCAGCATGTGTCCAGCGTCAGACTGTAGAGCTAGACTGTGGCTGTGGCTGCCCACCAGCCACTCCACCACCGCGAACCCCAGCACCAGGGTGAGAAACAGCCCCAGACGCTTGCGATCGGTAGCATCAAGGCCGCAGCGGCAGGGTAAAGACGAAGCTGAATGAACCGGAGACACCATCGACAAGGAATGCACTCGTTTGTAATAAGGACGATTTGCTTCCGCATTCTGGCATAGTTTGCGGGCTGCGGATGTATTGGTAGACAGTTTTATGACTACGGCTAGCGTCCTGGTCTACTGCCGTTGCCTCACGCTTCGCCGTCCCGACTGCTGATCAGTGGCTTAATTTTGGGGTACACCACCGGGTGGTTAGCCAGGGCGGTTTTGGCTCGGCGCAAGATATCGCTGCGAAAGGCTGGCTCATCGCGAATATCCATCGGGTAGGCGCGCAGCTTGATGTGGGTGCCCCAGGGCATTTCGGCCAGCACCACTACGACCGGCAGCTTGAGCTGAATAAAGCGGCTGCTGTAGGCAGCCTGATAGAGAACATCGGTAATGGCCTCAAGATCGGCCTCGTGGTCAGCATAAAAGTCGGTCACCACCTGGGCTTCTAAGCTGCCGCTATTGGCGTTGACGATCGCATCGGTCCAGGTTTTGCTGTGGGGAATCGTTACCAGGTCATCGTCAAAGGTGTGTAGGCGAATGCCCCGCAGCCCGTAGCTCACCACTTCGCCATAGTGGTCGTCAATCGTAACGCGATCGCCGACTCGGTAGGGGGCCTCAAACAGGGCCACAACCCCAGCAATAATCGAGGTGATGTAGTCCTTAAACGCAAAGCCCAGCGCCACCGCCAGGGTGCCGGTTAAGGCCACCAGGTTTGGTCCAGATACATTGATAAACAGCCTCACCACATAGGCAATCAGGGCCAGGAGAATCAGCCCTTTCAAAAACGGGATGGACTGCTTAATCGTCAGCCGAAACCGGCGCGGTACCTGTTCTGAAAGCCAGTTGGCCAGGCTTTGGATACCCGTCAGCAGCAGGTAGGCCAGCAGTACGCTGAGGGCAGCCCTGAAGAAGCGGTCAATGGAAAGCTCTCGCAGCAGGTCGTCAACGGCGTTGTCGGCGTTGTCGAGGGTGCCCATCTGGGCCAGGCAGCTGGAGAGCCAGACCAAGCTGCTCATCGTCGATCGTCTCCGGTAAGAAAGTTATTGCTGGCAAATTCGCTGGCCAGCCGGGGATAGTGAATTGGCTGAATGCTCAAGCCCTGGCGACTCAGACGCAGAACGCCCGCCTGACGAAGCGTTTGACCGCGCACGTGGACAATGCTTTCGGGCTGGCCTAAACTCAGGGCCAGCTGCGATCGCGGCGTCACCCCATGCATCATCAGAGCGTGCACCAAATGGTAGTCTAGGGCCTCGAGATCGGGTAGCGAAGGCAGGGTCGGCTGCACCTGGTAGAAGGGCACGGGCAGCACGTCATCCGGCTTCAGGGGCTGGGGCTGCTCGGGCAGATCTGCTGCTTGTAGCCGCAGCGATCGCAGCCACAGCAGCCGGGCTATCTCAGGGCTATCCTCCGACATCTCCGCAAAGTTGGACCAGGAGATCTTTCCCAATACTGAGGAGGACAAGTCTTCGGCGGGGGAGTTCGCCAGGGTCTCGCCAATGGGGGTAAGCCAGTCGCAGAGGCCATCGCGATCGAGATGGGGTAGGTCAGCGGTTTGATCTAAGTAAGCGTCTACCTGGCAAACTCGAGTCAAAAACGCCCAGGCCCAAGTATTGCACGGTATCAGCCAAAAGAAATCGCGCTGAGCACCGGCCGTATCGCGCAGCCACTCTACCCCTTGCCAGCCACCAATACAGCGCAAGAAACACTGCTCCAGCGGCGGCAGCACGATCACCGTCTGGCGGCGAGAGAGATCGTTTGGGTGGTCTTCTCCATCGTCTTCATCGGTTTCGCTGAGCTGTTCTAGAGCCTTGACCAGCTGAGCCTTGATAGACATTGGATCCGCTGGCCGCGCCATCCAGTCCAGGGGGCGCAACGTCTGCCAGCGCTGAGCCCGCTCTGGATCTACGTCTGGATTGGCTTCTGGAGCGATTGAAGTCAGCGCAGCGGTCAGCACCGCCGCCGTATCATCCACTGGACTACCCAGCAGCACCAGGCTATTAGGGGCATCGAGGTTTTTTTGCCAAGCTGTTATCGCCTGGGCTATGCGATCGGCCACGGTGGCCAGGTAAGTATCCGGCAGCGGTAAGGTTTGCAATCGTTGCCATACGTCCAACTCCCAGACCGGCGGCAGCGGCTGGAGCTGATTTTCGGAGATTTGAGAGGCTGACTGAGCTCGCAGTAGACCCGTCTTCAACTGGCTGCTAATGGTTTTGACGAACTCACCAACCATAGGAAACTATTAAAGAACAGAAAATCCAGCCAATTTTGACGTTCTAGGGCCAGATCCCATCGCCTTGCCAACCTAGGATCACAATTGGAGATAATAGAGATAGCTTAACGTTGAATTTGAGCCGATGACCGTTCTCAATCTGCTGCTAGTCCGCCACGGCCAGTCTGTGGGCAATGCCGAAGGCCGCATGGAGGGGTGTAGTTCTACTGGGCTTACCCCCCTGGGAATGGAGCAGTCGCGGCAGCTGGGGCAGCACCTAGCCGCGGCGAATTGGTACCCCACCCATATCTATTGCAGCCCCCTAGAGCGAGCTACGAGTACCCTGGCTATGCTGGTTAAAGGACTTTCTGGCTCAGAGTCAACGATCGCTGATTCATGGGCCAAGACTTCGCAGTTCCTCGGTAATACAAGCATCGTCAGCCCGATTACCCTTGCCTCCGACCACACGGTATCTATTCATCTATGCTCTGAGCTGATGGAGTACAACGCCGGCGTTTTCACTGGGCTGACCTGGGCTGAGGCTTGCGATCGCTACCCTGATCTCTGCCAGCAGCTCACAACCAGCCTCGACTGGCAGCCCATCCCCGAGGCCGAGACTTTAGAACAGGGCCAGGCTAGGGCACAGCAATTTTTGGATCATGTCCTCAGTCGGCACGGCAACGGCGATCGCATTCTCGTCATTGGCCACCACTGGATGTTGCAGCACGTTATCACTTGCCTGATGGGCTGCGATCGCGCCTGGGGCATGTCGATGGGCAACACCGCCTGCTTTGAGTTTTGGTTAGATCGCGATCGCTGGTACCAAAGCGGCCCCAACCGGCTCAACACCGAGCTGTGGCAAATCAAGCGCTTTAACGACCGCACCCACCTTGAATATAGCCATAGTCACGTTGGTTAGGACATCCAGAAACCCTATGAACGTTCAAACGTTTGAACGTTCATAGGAGACCTGTCTCAACCAGACTGGCCACAGCTATAACACCCCCTCTTCCCCGCTCTCATCCACCCACCTACCCATC
>NZ_JADEXE010000432.1 GCF_015207265.1 Nodosilinea sp. LEGE 07298
ATCCCACCCCTCCCCCCTATCGCCGATCCCCAAAATAGTCGATAGTAGAACAAGCAGAATTGTGTTCACCTCTACAAAATGGCTATTACCCCAGACTCGGTTCGAGAACTGCTCCACTCCGATGACTACGGGGATCGGTTGCGGGCTGTTAACCAACTGCGTGAATTAGCTCCAGAAGTGGCTTTTGAGCTGGTGCAACTCGCCGCTAACGATGGCAATGCTCGGGTGCGCTACGCTGCCATCAGCCAAATTTCTAGCCTGGGCCAGCAAGATGTAGCTACGGTAGAACCGCTGCTACTGCGATCGCTCACCAGTGACCCAGAACCAGACGTACAGGCCGCTGCCGCCGACACCATTGGCGGGCTAAAGCTCAAAAGTGCCTATCCTGATTTAGCTGCGCTGTATCACAGCACCGAAGAATGGCTGGTGAAATTTAGCATTGTGGCGGCCCTGGGTGAACTGGGCGAACCAAACGCCTTTGACCTCCTGCAAGAAGCACTCACCTCTGATAATGAGCTAATTGCCACCGCCGCCATTGGAGCGTTAGGCGAACTGGGCGATCGCCGTGCCCTGCCCCTATTGCTCAACCATACCAATAGCCCTGACTGGCAAGTGCGCCATCGGTTGGTGCAGGCTCTAGCCCACTTTTCAGAGCCCGAGGCCCAGGCCGCGCTGCAGCAGCTTACCCACGATGAGTCTGATATTGTAGCCGGTGCGGCCCAGCAGCACCTGGGCAACCCATAACGTTACGTTCTTTGAGCAAGAGCATTACTTTTGCAGCCTACTTAATGTTTCGCAATCTTATTCTCAGATTTTGCTGCAAAGCAGTAAAGATCGAGCATGGATGGCATCGCTTTTTCGGTACCTACTCGGAGTCTTGGTAGCACCAAACAAAGTTTTTATCTAGATAAAAACGTACCAAAAGGGTGGCTTTGACTCACCTCAATGACCATTGACGAGGCTCCGACAAAGTTTGCTATAGTGGAATAGTAGTCTTAATTGCTATGACCGTAGTGCTTGCGGCGTTTAAGTTCTCACTTAAACAAATCCCCGTGCCCCGGTGCCTGTAGGCAAGAAATGCTCAGGGCTAAGCATGAAAAATAGCTCTAAGCAACACATAAAAAATAAAAATAGTTTATTGGTCGTTAAAGATTGATTTTGATTGGTTAATGTCTGTCCCCCTGGTCAGGCTTTCTGACAATTATTCAACTCAAGACATTGGAGATGGCCTGAGTGATTGCAACTTCTCCACCTGCACAGCAGCAAAAATGGGACACGCTGAGCTTTGTCTCAACGCTGTATTTGCAGCCTGTATTAGAGCTTTTGCTGAAAGATGTTCCCCCTCACTGGCACGCTGCGGTGCGGCTTGGTTTGCAAGAGGCGCTGGTCAATGCCGCTAAACACGGTAACCACCTTGACCCAGCCAAATGCATTTCTGTTAAGTACACCGCTTCGGCCTCTCACCTGTGGTGGGTAATTGTAGACCAGGGCAGTGGTTTTAGCTATCCCTGCGGTTGCGACGAGGCTAAAGACAGCAATTGCACCGCTCACCCTGGAGAATGCGGCCGCGGCCTTTATATCCTCTATCAAGTCTTTGATCAGGTTAATTGGTACAACGACGGGCGCGAACTGCATTTGAGTAAGGTTGTGCGGCAGCCTCGCCGACTGCCGCTCATTCACTAACCCTTACAGGTTTTCTAGTCGCTGTTTAGGCGAGTCTTGCGCTCGCCGTGGGTGGGGCAAGGGGGCGCTTGCAGGCTGTGGTTCAGCCAACCTGTGGCCTGTTCAACCCGAACCAGAGCTTCTTCAGAATTTTGTTTGAGCAAAAACACCAGCGCTGCCGCCAGTTGTTCGCTGGCTCGCACCCGGCGATCGCGGTTTAGCCGATGCCAGTCAGTAGGCTTAATCGCTAGTCGCTCGGCTAGTAGCTGTGCCAGTTCCAGGTCGCTCAACTCAGCGGCGGGCTTAGCAGCTTGGACTGAAGCCCGGGACGTCAGTGATGGATCAAACGAAAAAGCCATAGTTACTGAAACCAGTTGGGGTTAACTAGAAGAGATACCCTGCCCTGGTACACCGCAGGCAGAACTCTTCTCTATATTCATTTTGCACTAATGAACCCAGGCTATTGGCGAAAGCGACACCACAGCCAGCGGGGAGCGATCGGCGATACCCCCGAAGCATCTTCTCGCTCTCTACCTGAACTGATGCAGCAGCTAGATGCGCTAGAGGTGCGATTGCACCAGCTTAAGGCTGGGATAGCTAACCTGGTGCAGCTTCAGCAGCTACAGGCCGATGTACCCACGACCGACGTCCAACGATCGGCCCAGGAGGTTGCCCATCTACAGGAAACCGCCGACAACTTTGAACTGGAGTTAGCTAGCCGAGTCGTGAGCTGGCAGCAGCTGCAAGAGCCCTTTTGGCAGGCCGTGCGGTTTGGCGGGCTGGGGCTTTTAATTGGCTGGTGTTTAGCCTGGTTCACCTACGCCCGCTAAGCTAGTCCACCACTTTGTAGGCAGAACTTTTTTTAGATTGCTCAAAACTAATTCCCCTTCCATGCTAGGATTATAAATCGTGGATAGGGCGGGTCGGTGCCCGAGTGGTTAATGGGGGTGGACTGTAAATCCACTGGCTACGCCTACGCTGGTTCGAATCCAGCCCGGCCCATCCACGACAATTTGCCCTTATAGCTCAGTGGTAGAGCACTCCCTTGGTAAGGGAGAGGTCACGAGTTCAAATCTCGTTAAGGGCTTTCAAAAAATAGTCTCGGCGGCAGCGCAGAGCTGTTGTGGGAGCTATAGATCAAACGTGCAAGGGTATGGCTTTAGCTTGTCCCACTACGGTTTGGTTAGCGCTACCAAAACAGGTGGTCGAGCCAGTAGCTGAACAGCTTTGGTCCTTGGGGCTCCTGATAGTTGGTGGGTAGTAACGCCTGAAATGCTTGCTCTAAATCGGCCAAGGCAGCATCGATCGCAGCACGCTTGGGCCTTGGCTGGTGGGGCACATGTACGGGTGCCCCAAACCGCAGGGTGAGCCGCTTGCGAAGGTAGAGGGTTTTGGTACCAATAATGGCCACTGGGTAGATGGGCACCCCCGTTCGCATGGCGTAGAGCACCGAACCTCGCTTGAGCGAGTGCATTTGCCCTTCCTGCTCTCCCAGACGGCCTTCGGGGAATAGCATAATGCCGTCGCCCCGAGCGAGCAGCGACTGCACTGCCTGGTCAATCTGCCGCATCTGCTGAATGGAGCTGCCGTTGGGCACGTGGTCTCGAATCTCCGTCGCCAGGGGAACCAGGTCATCGCGCCCCCTGTCAGCGGCGGCCATGACGGCTACTTCTTCCTTCCACCAGCGCTCTAGGGGTATGACACCCCCGGCCCAGCCAATCAGCCCACGCTTCCACCACTTGTTGTACAGCGTGCGGGCATCGCCCAAAATGTAGTAGTAGGGATAGGGCGGGCAAAAGGCTAATAACAGGAATGGATCCAAATGGCTCAGATGGTTAGCGGTCAGCACGTTGGGCTGAGTGGGAATGTGCTCGGGGTTTTCGATCCGCACCCGAAAGAAGCTTTTGATCAGGCGGCGCATCACCCAGCGACGAAAGCGACCGCTCACCCGCTGGTCGGCGGTGCCCGCCGCGATCGCACTGAGTTCGGTCAGGTCGTCGGCAATGCACTGACGCACAACCGGCCTTTGGGAAATGGCAACCCCCTCGCGCACCCGATCGAGTATCTCAGGGGTTAGCGCCACCTCCTCAGCGGGCTGGATAGTGGTAGGGTCTGTCATAGCGGTAATGGATAGTGCCCTAGCAAATTCTTTTGAGTATGAGTTGCCTGGGCGCGGCAAGAGCACCGTCTGCGGTAATTCTTAAAATTTCGCTCAGCGCCCGTGGCAGGCTTTGTACTTTTTGCCGCTGCCGCACCAGCAGGGATCGCTGCGTTTGGGCACCAGCGGCGGCAGGGTATCGCCATCAACGTAGAACCAGCGTTCTTTTTGGCGCACAAACCGCGATCGCTCATGCACCTGCCCCGGCCTAGGGTCTTCGTAGTAGGCCACAAACTCCACAACGCCCTGGCGATCGGTCGTTTGGCCCGCCTCGGTAGCCAGTACCCGCAAGCCCAGCCAGCGAGTACTGTCCACGCTCTGCACAATGGCCGCCCGCTGGCCTGTATACCGCTGAGTCGGGTGGTGAGTAGCGATCAAATAGTCAATATTGCCCTGGTGATAGGCGGTATAACGCGATCGCATCAGAGTCTCCGCCGTCGGAGCCACCTCCCGCCCCAGCAAGTAGGGCTGACAGCAACTCCCAAATCCCTCTCCGCTCCCACAAGGACAATCAGCAGCAAGCATCACACTCACCCACCCACCTACTCACCCAC
>NZ_JADEXE010000433.1 GCF_015207265.1 Nodosilinea sp. LEGE 07298
GCCATCCTCCAGGCCCTCGCCTGATCCGAGTTTTCAAACGTTTCACTTCACCCACATCACCCTTCCAAACCTAGGAGACCATCCCCATGAGACAGATTGCATTTTACGGAAAAGGCGGCATCGGCAAATCCACCACCTCGCAGAACACCCTGGCCGCCATGGCCGAACTCGGCCAACGCATCATGATCGTCGGCTGTGACCCTAAAGCCGACTCCACCCGCCTAATGCTGCACAGCAAAGCCCAAACCTCCGTGCTGCAACTGGCCGCCGAACTCGGGGCCGTTGAAGATGTCGAACTTGAGCAAGTGCTGCAAATCGGCTATCGCGGCGTCAAGTGCGTTGAGTCGGGCGGCCCAGAACCCGGCGTCGGCTGTGCCGGTCGAGGCATTATCACCGCCATCAACTTCCTCGAAGAAGAAGGCGCTTACGAAGATCTCGATTTCGTCTCCTACGACGTACTGGGCGACGTAGTCTGCGGCGGGTTTGCCATGCCCATTCGGGAAGGCAAAGCCCAGGAAATCTACATCGTCGTTTCTGGCGAAATGATGGCCATGTATGCGGCAAACAACATCGCCCGAGGCGTACTCAAGTATGCCCAATCCGGCGGCGTGCGCTTGGGCGGCCTAATCTGCAACAGCCGCAACACCGACAAAGAAGTTGAGCTAATTGAAGAACTAGCCCGCCGGCTCAACACCCAGATGATTCACTTTGTCCCCCGTGACAACATCGTGCAGCACGCCGAACTGCGCCGCATGACCGTGAACGAGTACGCCCCCGACAGCAAGCAAGCCGCAGAATACGCCCAACTGGCCGACAAGATCATCAACAACAAAAAGCTCACCATCCCCACGCCCATCTCCATGGATGAGTTGGAAGAGCTGCTGATTCAATTCGGCATCCTCGACAGCGACGAGAAATACCAGGAGGCCCTCGCCGCCGATAAAACCGTCGTCGCCGTTTAGGTTCTGTTGAAGCAGATCCCTTGCGGCAGATCCCAGGGTTCTTGATCAATAGCCAAATTGGCCGGTTCAGCCCAGAAGAACCCTGGGATCTCTCCCTACCCCTTACCCATCCACCCAATCACTCACCTACCCGCTACCGCTACCCATCCACCCCTACCCGAGAGGGCACCATGACTACCGTAGAAGACAGAAAAGAGCTGATCCAAGAGGTGCTTGAGGCCTACCCCGACAAAGCCAAAAAGCTGCGGGCCAAGCACATCAGCGTTCAAGACGCCGAAAAAGCTGACTGCGGCGTCAAGTCCAACAAGAAGTCTGTACCCGGTGTAATGACCACCCGTGGCTGTGCCTATGCAGGGGCCAAAGGGGTGGTTTGGGGACCGGTTAAAGACATGATTCACATCAGCCACGGCCCCGTGGGCTGCGGCTACTACTCCTGGTCGGGTCGCCGCAACTACTACATCGGCACTACAGGCGTCGATAGCTTTGGCACCATGCAGTTCACCTCCGACTTCCAGGAGCGCGACATTGTGTTTGGCGGCGACAAAAAGCTAGCCAAACTGATCGACGAGCTAGAAGATCTCTTCCCCCTCAGCCAGGGCACCACCATTGAGTCAGAATGCCCGGTGGGCCTAATCGGCGACGACATTGAAGCCGTCGCCCGCGTCAAAGCCAAGGAATACGGCAAGCCCGTTATCCCTGTGCGCTGTGAAGGGTTCCGAGGCGTATCCCAGTCCCTCGGTCACCACATTGCCAACGACACCGTGCGCGACTGGGTGATGCCCAAGGCCGACGAGTACCGCAAGCTGCCCGAAGGTTTCGAGCCCAGCCCCTACGATGTCAACATCATCGGCGACTACAACATCGGTGGCGACGCCTGGCCCAGCCGCATGCTGCTAGAAGAAATCGGCCTGCGGGTGCTCTGCCAGTTCTCTGGGGATGGCACCTTCAACGAAGTGGTGATGACGCCCCTGGCCAAGATGAACCTGATCCACTGCTATCGGTCGATGAACTACATCTGCCGGTTCATGGAAGAGAAATACGGCATCGGCTGGATGGAGTACAACTTCTTTGGCCCCACCCAGATTGCCAAGTCGCTGCGCAAGATCGCCGAGCAGTTTGACGAAACCATCCAGGCAAAAACCGAGCAGGTGATCGCCAGCTACCAGGCCCGGATGGACACCATCATCGCCAAGTATCGCCCCCGCCTCGAAGGCAAAACCGTGATGCTGATGGTCGGCGGTCTGCGCCCCCGTCACGTCGTGCCCGCCTTTACCGACCTGGGCATGAAGGTGATCGGCACCGGCTATGAGTTTGGCCACGGTGACGACTACAAACGCACCGCCGACTACGTCGAAGAAGGCACCGTCATCTACGACGACATCAGCGGCTACGAGTTTGAAGAGTTTGCCAAAGAACTCAAACCCGACCTAATCGCCGCTGGCATTAAAGAGAAGTACGTCTTCCAGAAGATGGCCCTTCCCTTCCGCCAGATGCACTCCTGGGATTACTCCGGCCCCTACCACGGCTACGACGGCTTTGAAGTCTTCGCCCGCGACATGGACATGGCCGTTAACAACCCCACCTGGGGCCTCGTTAATGCGCCTTGGCAAGAAGCCTCGTAGGGGCGCACCGCTGTGCGCCCAACCCCCAGGGCACACAGACGTAGGGCTCACAGCATAGATCGTAGGGCGCACGGCAGTGCGCCCCTACCAACCCCCAATCCTGCCTGATCACCCATCCACCCTTCCCCTCCCCCAAGGAGAACACCATGACTGACAATCTTGACAACACCATCCCGACGCCCTCCTGCGGGGGCGAAGACCCAGGCAAAATTAAAGACCACTTCGACCTCTTTCAGACTGAGCCTTACCAAGATCTGTTCGCCTACAAGCGCCAGTTTGAGGGAGCCTACAGCGACGACAAAATTGCTGAAACCGCCGAATGGACCAAAGGCTGGGACTATCGGGAAAAGAACTTTGCCCGCGAAGCCCTGACCATCAACCCCGCCAAAGCCTGCCAACCCCTGGGGGCGCTGTTTGTCGCCGCTGGTTTTGAAGGCACCCTGCCCTACAGCCACGGTTCCCAGGGCTGTGTGGCCTACTTCCGCAGCCACCTCACCCGCAACTACAAAGAGCCCTTCCAGGCGGTGTCGTCGTCGATGACCGAAGATGCGGCAGTATTTGGTGGCCTCAGCAACCTGAAGTCGGGTCTGGAAAACTCCTACACCCTCTATAAGCCCAAGATGATTGCCCTCTGCACCACTTGCATGGCTGAGGTAATTGGGGATGACATTGGCGCATACATTACCACCGCCAAGAATGAGGGGCACATTCCCGAAGACCTACCGGTACCGGCGGCTCACACGCCGAGCTTTGTGGGCTCTCACATCACCGGCTACGACAACATGCTGAAGAGCATTCTCAAAACCCTGACCAAAGACGAAAAGTCTGAAACTACCAACGGCAAGTTCAACTTCAACCTGGGTTTTGACCCCTACATCGGCAATATTCGGGAACTGAAGCGGATCTTGGGCCTGTTTGGCATCGACTACACCATTCTGTCGGACAACTCGGACACCTTCGACTCCCCCAACACGGGCGAATTTAAGATGTACAACGGCCTCACCACCCTGGCCGATACCGCCGACAGCATCAATGCCGAGGGTACGGTGTTCTTCCAGAAGTACACGACGCCCAAGACCCAGGAGTACATCGCCAAGGATTGGGGACAGAAGACCTATAATTTCCGGCCCTTTGGCATTAAGGGCACCGATGAGTTCTTGATGACCCTGTCGGCAGTGACCGGCAAGCCCATTCCCTTAGAACTTCAGCAGGATCGGGGCCGGGCAGTGGATGCCATGACCGACTCCCAGGCCTGGATTCACGGCAAAAAGATCGCCCTCTACGGCGACCCCGACCACGCGCTGAGCCTGATCCAGTTCTTGCTGGAGATGGGGGCGGAGCCGACCCACATTGTGGTGACCAACAGCAACGATGACTTTGAAGCCGAAGCCCGCGAACTGCTGACCAATAGCCCCTACGGCCAGGGCGCGACAGTGTGGGGCGGCAAGGATCTGTGGCACCTGCGATCGCTGATGTTCACCGAGCCTGTGGACCTGCTGATTGGCAACAGCTACGGCAAGTACCTGTGGCGCGACACCGGCACCCCGCTGGTGCGCATTGGCTACCCGATCTTCGATCGCCACCACATGCACCGCTACGCCACCCTGGGCTACCAGGGCGCGATCAACCAGTTCAACTGGATTATTAACACCATCCTCGACGAGCTCGATCGCAAGACCAGCACGATCGCGAAGACCGACATCTCCTTTGACCTGATTCGCTAAAGGGGTAGATGGGTGGATGGGTAGATGGGTGGATGCTGTCCTCTCCTACCCTACACCCTC
>NZ_JADEXE010000434.1 GCF_015207265.1 Nodosilinea sp. LEGE 07298
CCCTCATCCTCCCCAGCCCTAGCCCCGCTCCCCACTGCTGCCCGCATTCTGCTTGTCGATGACAACGCCGATGTGCTCGCCTACATCAAGCGATTGCTGAGTCAGCAGTATGTGGTCGAAACCGTGCGGGATAGCCAAGCCGCGCTGGCGGCCATCGGGCAGCAGCCCCCCGATCTGATCCTCAGCGATGTCATGATGCCTGAGCTAGACGGCTTTGAGCTGCTGCTGCGGCTGCGGGCTGACCCGCACACCAGGGAGTTACCGATTATTTTGCTGTCGGCGCGGGCCGGGGACGAGGCTCGACTGGAAGGGCTGGCGGCGGGGGCTGATGACTATTTAACCAAGCCCTTTTCGGCCCGCGAACTGCTGGCTCGGGTAGAGGCCACCCTCAAGCTGGCCCAGCTGCGGCAGCAAACTAAAATCGCCCTACAGCGCAGCGAGCACCGCTACCGCACTCTGTTTGAGTCAATGGACGAGGGCTTTGGCATCTGCGAAATGCTGTTTGATGACAGCGGCGAACCAACAGACTACCGCTTTTTAGAAATTAACCCAGCCTTTGAAACTCTGAGCGGCATGGAGCAAATGGTGGGCAAAACGGCGAAAGAACTGGTACCCAACCTGGAAGACTTTTGGGTTGAGACCTACAGCCGAGTATTGGCAACCGGCGAACCCTGCCAGTTTGAGCATGAAGCGGCGGCCCTGGGCCGCTGGTTTGACGTCAGCGCCTTTGCCCTGGATGACCCGCAGCGCCGCAAGTTTGCCATTTTATTTACCGAGATTAGCGATCGCCGCCGAGCCAAGCGCGATCGCGAGCGGTTTTTAACGGTGGGGGCAGACCTGCAGGTGGTCAGCAGCAGCGACGGCTATTTTCAGTGGGTTAGCCCCACCTTTGAGCGCATACTGGGCTGGGTTCCAGCCGAAATGATCGCTCGACCCTGGCTTGAATTTGTCCACCCCGACGATATTTATAAAACTGTTACCGAAGATATCAGCCTGTTCGCGGCTCATCGCGAAACCCTCTCCTTTGAAAACCGCTATCGACACAAAGATGGGTCTTACCGCTGGTTTCTCTGGAATGCCCGGTCTTACCCGAAGGAGAAGCTGATCTACGCGGCTGCCATTGACATCACTGAGCTCAAGCGCACCGAATTCAATTTGCGCGAGAGTGAGACCCGCTTTCGGCAGATGACCGATGCCGCCCCGATGATGGTATGGATCTCCGGCCTCGATCAGCGCTGCACCTACTTCAACCAATCGTGGCTGGCCTTTACGGGCCGCACCACCGAGCAGGAGATCGGCGACGGCTGGACCGAGGGCATTCACCCTGATGATTTTCAGCACTGCCTGAGCACCTACACCAATGCCTTTAATGCCCGCACTCCATTTCAGATGGAATACCGGCTCAGGTACAGAGACGGCACTCATCGCTGGATCTTTGATGTAGGCGAACCCCGCTTTGCGGCCGATGGCGAATTTTTAGGCTATATCGGCTCGTGTTTTGATGTTCACGATCGCAAGCAGGCCGAAGAAGCCCTGCGCCAGCGCGAAACCGAACTGCGGCTAGTCACCAATGCTGTGCCCGCCCTGATTGCCTTTGTCGATGCTGAGCAGCGCTACCGCTTTAACAACCAGGGTTATGAAGACTGGTTTGGCCAGTCTGCCGCCGATCTCTACGGTCGGCACATCCGAGATGTGATGGAAGAGGACTCTTATGAACGGATTCGCCCCTATATTGAACAGGTTTTGGCCGGGCAGCAGGTCACTTTTGAGCGCTCCGTCGAATCTAAAAATGGCCGCATTCGCTACCTAACCGCTACCTACGTACCCCGCATTAATGACCGGGGGGAGGTGGAAGGGTTTGTGGCGCTGATTACCGACTTGAGCGATCGCAAACAGGCTGAAATAGCCCTCAGCCAGAGCGAAGAGCGCTACCGCTACCTGGCCGAATCCATTCCTCAACTGGTGTGGACAGCCAATAACGAGGGATTAATTGTTGATGCCAATCAGCGCTGGTTGACCTTTACCGGGCTTACCCTCGACCAGGTGAAAACCGAGGGCTGGCAGGTGGCCGTTTACCCCGACGATGTGCCTGACCTGGCGCAGAACTGGGCGATCGCTCAGCAGACAGGCACCAACTATCAGGCCGAAGGCCGCCTGCGCCGGGCCGACGGGGTCTATCGCTGGCACTTGCACCAGGCGGTACCGATGAAAGACCCCCAGGGACAGGTGATCAAGTGGTTTGGTACCGCCACCGACATTGAAGACCAAAAACAGCTCGAACACCAGCGCAGCCAGCTTCTCCAGCAGGAACAAGCCGCCCGCGCCGCCGCCGAAGCCGCCAGCCGCACTAAAGATGAGTTTTTGGCTGTCGTCTCCCACGAGCTCAGATCGCCGCTCAACCCCATTTTGGGCTGGGCCACCCTGCTGCAAAATGGCACCCTGAGCGAAGCTAAAACTAAGCAGGCTCTGGCCGTCATTGAGCGCAACGCCAAGTTGCAAACCGAGCTAATCGATGACCTGCTCGACGTGTCGCGCATGCTGCGGGGCAAGCTTGAGATCAACGCCACTACGGTCAATTTGGCCGCCACCATCCGCGCCGCGATCGAAACTGTGCGGCTGGCGGCAGAGGCCAAATCGATTCACCTTGACGTTCACCTCGACGACAACATTGGCCTGGTTTCAGGAGATGCCACTCGCCTTCAGCAGGTAGTGTGGAATCTGTTGTCTAACGCGGTCAAGTTCACCCCCGCCAAGGGGCAGATTGTGGTGCGGCTGGCCAGAAATGACGACAACCAGGCCGAAGTTACCGTCACCGACACCGGCAAGGGCATTGCCCCCAACTTTCTGCCCCTCATTTTTGACTACTTTCGCCAGGCCGACAGCGCTACGACACGGCAGTTTGGCGGTCTGGGCCTGGGTCTGGCGATCGTGCGCCACCTGGTCGAACTGCACGGTGGCACCATTCGGGCCGATAGCGCTGGCGAAGGGTTGGGGGCAACCTTTACCGTCACCCTACCGACTCTGGCCAACCAGCCTGCCACCGATATGGAGGCCCGCATCAAAGCACCCGCGCTAAATCTGCGTAGCACTCACGTTTTAGTAGTCGATGACGATGACGATACCCGCAATTTTATTGTCTTCCTGCTGGAGCAGGCCGGGGCCAGTGTGGTCTCAGCTACCTCTGCCCAAGCCGCTCTAGAGGCCCTCAAGCAGTCGCAGCCCCAGGTTTTAATCAGCGATATTGGCATGCCCGAGATGGATGGCTACATGCTGATGCGGCAGATCAGGGCGTTACCCACCGAGGAAGGCGGCCAGATCCCAGCGATCGCCCTGACCGCCTACGCCCGCGAGTCTGATCAGGAGCAGGCCCTAGCCGCCGGATTTCAGCGACATGTGCCTAAACCCGTGCAGCCCGCCGCCCTCATTCAGGCGCTGGTGGGGTTGCTCTAGCCTCAAGCCTTGGGCGATCCCAGCGGTCCCAGCAGCAAAAACGGCCAGGGCAGTTCGATATCGGGCACCAGGTCGGCGTGAGGTTGCAGCCCCGGCACCGCCGAGGGCAGCACAAACCGCAGCGATCGCAGGGAAGCCGGTCGGTGCCCATCGGCATCCACCACGCCATACTCGCGGGCCAGTTCGGCCACGATCTGCACCTGTCCAGCGCGGCGCAGCACCTCAGGGTCTGCGGCCAGGGCAGCCATCACTCGACCCGTCAGCAGGGGCGTTTCCCAGTTGTAATTAGACTTGCTAGAGTCTGCTTGAGCCCCGCCGCCAGAGTTCCCCCCCAGGCCCATCTCGGCGGCAAACTGAGTCATCAGCTCGGTGCCGACAATGCCAGGCCAGATCGAGAGCGAGGTGACCTGATATTTTTTTAGCTCTACGGCCATATCGGCGGCCATGCGATCGCAGGCGGCCTTGCCCACCCCGTAGGGCACGCCAAAAATGTACGACAGCCCGCCCCACGACGAGAGCGTGCAGATCAGCCCTCGCCGCTGCGGCACCATTAGGCGAGCCGCGTAGACGCTGGCGACGTAGTGGCTGCGCAACCCCACATTGTTGCAGGCATCCCAAAAGTCGGGTTCAGCCTCCCAAAAGGGCTTGCCGTAGGCGGCTTTGAGCGCCGATACCCCAGCATAGGCATTGTTGACCAGCAGGTCGAGCCGCCCCGCCTGCTCGGTCTCAATGCGCTCAAACAGGGCGCGCACCTGGTCATCGTCGCTGTGGTCAACCTGCACCAGCACCGCCACCCCGCCCGCCTGACTAACCGCCTCAGCGGTCTCTTCGAGCGACCCCACCGACTCGTCCGTCGCCGTCAGCGTGCGCCCCGTCAGGTAG
>NZ_JADEXE010000049.1 GCF_015207265.1 Nodosilinea sp. LEGE 07298
CACCCACCCATCTACCCACCTACTCCACAGCTCCTGGCTCAAGCCGATCGCCCCTTACTCACCGGCAGCGCTGGCGGATTCTGGTAAGGCATAGGAATGTACTGCACTGTAGGTCGCCCCATCATTGGCTGGGGGTAGAGATCCATCAGGTTGTAGATCTCCAGCGGCAGGCCCACTGTTATCGGCAGGCCCATGTCAGTAGCTTCTTCTACGGCGATCGGGTAGTCGTGGGTGACTTGGCCAGTGGTGAGGCGATCGATAATTTTGTCAATGTTGGCGGGGTCGACTTTTTGCTGTGGAATCGCATCTTCTAGCAGGGCGCGTACAAACCGCTGCACCTGCGCGATCGCTTTACGGGCTAAATCAGCTGTGACCAGGGTTTGATCGTCGATTTTCTCGGGCGGCTTGGCTTCCAGCACCGCGAGAATGCTGGCCGCTGCCACATTGCCCAACTGTGGATCCACCGGCCCCAAAACAGCATTTTCATCCATCACAATTTCGTCGGCAGCCATCGCCAGCATGGTGCCACCGCTCATAGCGTAGTGGGGTACAAACACCGTCACCTTAGCGCTATGGCGCAGCAGCGCTCGGGCAATTTGCTCGGTGGCCAGTACCAAGCCACCAGGGGTATGCAAAATTAGGTCAATGGGCACGTTCGACGGCGTAAGGCGAATGGCCCGCAAAATTTGCTCAGAATCTTCGATATTAATAAATCGGGAAATGGGAATGCCCAGCAGACTAATCGACTCTTGCCGATGAATGAGCAAGATCACCCGACTGCCCCGCTGCTGCTCTAGATTGCGAATGGCGCTAATGCGTCGCGACTCCACCAGGCGGCGCTGAATGGCGGGCTGAACGAAGGAAAAAATCAAAAAGATAAAAAATAAGCTGATCATGTTCATAAGCTGAAGAATAGATACAGCACCGGTATTAACGCCCTGACTGGAACGCTGACCGCTATTTGGGGTCAGTAAACATTAGAGCTAGTACATCGGCTGGCAGAGCGTAGTACTTCTAGCATCTCAGAAACCGAACGATGATGGCTGGCTAGGTTAGTCAAACCCAGGGCTAAAATCGATCGACGTAGCAGCCCGAGTCGTGGCTATGATCACACATGGAATATTTAAGGACGTGGAACTGTGATTAAACCCTCTGTGGCGGCGCTTACCACTGGGCTCATGGCTTTTGCTATAACGGCGGGCCATGCTGCCGATTTATCGTTTGCGACTCCAGAGGGGTTGTTTCGCCTAGAGACCGGAGGCGATCGCGAGTCTCTGCTGTCAGGGGGCGATCGCGCCTTCAATGCCCTAGCCTGGTCTAGCGATGGGCAACGGCTGGCGGTGGTTCAAAACTATGGTGAAGTCTACCGTCTTGAGCCTGGGTCCGATGAGCCAGAACTGGTATTTACGAGCGATTGCCAGCGTCTACCTACCATCGATCTCGCCTGGCAACGCGATGGCGACTTGGTCATTTTGCAGCGCTGCCCTGCCTCTATTGCTGGCGGGCTGGGTCAGGTTAGGCTTTTCCTCAGTGCCTCCAGCGGAGCGCTAACCCCCCTAGATATTTCGCCTGAAACCCTAGAGTCTGACTTGCACCTAGCCCCAGATGGTAGCCAGGTAGCCTACGTAACAGGCCAGCATATCTTTGTAGCGGCCCTAGACGGCAGCCGCCCTCGTCGGGTCACCCAAACTCCTGGCATCTATGGCGCTGCTGGTAGCCCCCTGGCCTGGTCACCCGACGGTACGCGCCTGGCCTTTTATGAAGGCAGCTACCCGTTTCAACGGCTGAATGTAGTAGGGGTTGACGGGAGCGATCGCCGCGTTCTCACCCCCGATCCTGATTTTCAGATTTATCGCAGTCGCGTGCTGTGGTCGCCCGATGGTCGCTACATCGCCTTCTACCAGCCGTTTAATCCACCCTTCAGCAACCAGGAAGTGATTGCCCTGGTCAATGTCAACACTGCTGAAACCCAGGTGCTGACCCGGCCCGGCTTTTACGATGCCCTCAGCTGGGCACCCAACAGTCAGCAATTGGTCCTGGCTTCGGGGGCACAGGTAGGGCAGCAAACCGTATTTCGACTCGATTTGGTCGATCAAGAGTTTACGCCCCTCACCAGCCAACCCCTGCAAAACGTCTTAGAAAGCCAGTGGTCACCTACAGGCGACTGGGTCGCGTTTACCGCCACGCCGCCCGACGACTCCATGGGCACCCAGGTGCTGTATCAGGTGCGCCCTGATGGCAACGAATTGACCTCCCTGACCAGCATCGACGAATACGTTTACCCGTTTGTCTGGATCCCTACGCCCCTAGCCACAGAAACCCAGGGGTTGAGCGAAGCTCCCTAGCTGGGTTTGAATCTCGCTCTGACGCTGCACCGCAGCCATGGCCTGCCGCACTACCTCCACCCCGGCCCCTGGCTTACACGATTCCTCGGTTAAAATTTGCTTCCACAGGCGGCTACCGGGCTGCCCGGCAAACAGCATCAGCATGTGGCGGGTAATTTTGTTCAGCTTCAGCCCCTGGTCTACCCAGTGACCAATGTAGGGCAGCATTGCCTCAACTACCTGCTGACGACTGAGGGCAGGCTCGTCTGTAGCAAAAAAACGCTGGTCAACTGCTGAGAACCGGTAGGGATGGTCGTAGGCGGCTCGCCCAATCATCACGCCGTCTACCTGAACGAGTTGTTCGCTCACCTGATCGAGACGTGTAAAGCCACCGTTGATTTCAACCCACAGGTGCGAAAAGTCTTGCTTCAGACGATGCACATCGCCGTAGCGTAGCGGTGGAATAGTGCGATTGTCTTTGGGGCTCAGCCCCTGCAGCCAAGCCTTGCGGGCATGAACGGTAAAGTGTCGGCAGCCAGTTTGGGCCACAGTGTCAACGAACGTTGCCATGTCTTCGTAGCGATCGCGATCGTCTATCCCAATGCGGTGCTTGACGCTGACGGGCAGCGGGCTGGCCGCCAGCATCGCCGCAATCCCCTCGGCGACGCGATCGGGCTGGGCCATCAGGCAGGCCCCAAAGTTACCGCTGCGGACGCGATCGCTGGGGCAGCCCACATTTAGATTAATGGCGTCGTAGCCAAAGTCGGCGGCGACACGGGCGCAGGTAGCCAGCAGTTGAGGGTCGTCGCCGCCTACCTGTAGCACCAGGGGCGATTCGCTGGGGGTAAAGCCCAGCAGGTGGTCGCGATCGCCGTGCAAAATCGCCTGGGCCGTCACCATCTCGGTGTAAAGCAGGGTGTGTCGGGTAATCTGCCGCATCAAGTAGCGGTAGTGGCGATCGGTGCGATCCATCATCGGCGCAATGCTGATCGGCACCTCAATGGCTGTCGCTATCCCCGATTGGCGGCGATCCAATTTCATCGATACGGTCACAGAACCACGCATTTTGGTCATCTTGGTCTACGTAGTCTAGCATTTCTGTTCCGGTCACTTAGAGGCTCTCATCACCCTGCGGAATTGGGATGGGTGCGGTTCTCCACGGTTTTAGATCAGTTTTCTACACTGGGTTATCGCCAGTATTTTTGACATGATTTAAGTATCAAGTACAGGTGAATAGCTCAATGAACAATGCGATCGGCTCCTTTTATAACTGGTACAAGGCGACCCTGCGCAATACCAAATATCGCTGGGTCTTGGTTTTAGGAACCCTACTTTACCTGGTTTCTCCTATCGATATTTCTCCCGACTTTCTGCCAATTATTGGCTGGGTTGATGATGGTCTGCTGGCCACGTTGCTCGTCACTGAGCTATCTCAGATTGCGCTGGAGCACCTGAACAAGCGCAAGCAATCCAATACTGGCGAAACCGATGCTGCTGCCGTAGACCCCATCACCACGGTTGAAGTTTAGGCTCAGCTGGTCAACTCCTGCCGAGTTTTCACAGCGTCATCAAGTTCGTCAAACCTATCTCTATTGAGGGGCTGTCGGCCAGACAGCCCCTTTTTCAGCTCACTACGCCAGGCTGAGTCTTGCGGTAGATTGAAAGCGAATCAATCCCGTTCTACCCCGTTCCCAAAGGACCTCCCCATGGCCACTGCCACCAATGTCTCGGGCACTGCCCTCGCCCCCTGCTGCACCTCACCGATGACCGGCTTTTACCGTGATGGCTGCTGCAATACGGGGGCAGGCGATATGGGCGTTCATGTCGTGTGCGCTCAGATGACGCCTGAGTTTTTGGCCTTTACCAAAGCCCAGGGCAACGATCTGTCTACCCCGGTGCCTGCCTTCGCGTTTCCGGGGCTAAAGCCGGGCGATCGCTGGTGTCTGTGTGCCCCTCGCTGGCAAGAAGCCCTGGATGCCGGGGTTGCCCCCCCAGTCATGCTCGAAGCCACCCACGCCTCCGCCATTGAGCACGTTGCATTGGCTGATCTCAAGCATCATGCCCTTGATAGTTAACCCAGGCATCAGGTGCCTAAACCAAATCCTTGGGATTAGCCTAGATTGGGGCTAGGAACCGGGTGCCTAGCACTCGACGGCTGAAATATGCCCACCATTCCGAATCGCTTAGCTCCCTAGCCCCCCTGCTCCCTAGCCTCCGGAGAATAGTATCTAAACTTGCGCCGCAGAGTACTAGGTGAAAAATTAAGCCAGTCGTACCGCTGTGCCGCTGGCAGCTACCATCAGCATGTTGCCGCCGTTGTTGATCTCTAGTGATTCGTAATCAATATCGATGGCAATAATGGCGTCTGCCCCCATCTCCTTGGCAGCCTGCATCATTTCCTTGATGGCTGTATTGCGGGCCTGACGTAGTGAATGCTCGTAGGCCCCCGATCGCCCGCCCACGACATCGCGAATACCCGCAAAAAAGTCTTTAAAGATGTTAGCCCCCAAAATGGCCTCGCCATTGACCAGGCCACAGTATTCGATGACCTGGCGACCGTCAACATTGGGGCCGGTAGTTAAGATCATGGGCTGCCTCGGGTTAAACCGCTTTAGAACTCACTTGCATACTAATATCTAGCCACGGAGCTCGGGTAATGGGGGCACTGCTGGAAATAAAATCTACCCCCGTCGCCGCAATCGGCTTCAGGGTCTCTAGGGTAACGTTGCCAGACGCCTCGATCTTGACCGCTGGTTTCTGCGACCGAATGCGCTCAACCGCTGTCTTCATCATCGCTGGCGACATATTGTCGAGCATGATGATGTCTACCGGGCAGGCGATCGCCTCGTCAACCTGTTCGAGCGAGCTGGTTTCGACCTCCACCGTCATCGGGTAGGGGATGGCCGAGCGAATTTGAGCGACCGCCGCCTGAATGCTCCCAGCGGCAGCAATGTGGTTGTCTTTAATCATGACCGCATCATCCAGCCCCATGCGGTGATTGATAGCACCACCAACTCGACTGGCATACTTTTCGAGCTGGCGCAGACCGGGAGTTGTCTTGCGCGTATCAACTAGCCGGGCAGGACTGTCGGCGAGTTGGTCAACGTACTGACGAGTGGCGGTGGCAATGCCGCTCAGCCGCATGACCAGATTAAGCGCCACCCGTTCGCCCGTTAGCAGGGCCGCCAAATTGCCGCTGATTTTGGCAAGGGTGGTCTCTGCGGCACAGGCGTCACCTTCGCTTACCAACGGCTCAAAGCTGAGGTCGCCGTCAAGCTGCTGAAACAGTCGGTGAGCAAAGGGCAGCCCAGCAATAACGCCGGGGGCACGAGTGACCCAAAGGGCCAGCCCTGGCTGCTGTGCTAAGGCCCCTAGCCCAACCGTCGTCCAGTCGCCACGGCCAACGTCTTCGCGCAGCCAGGCTCGTAGATACTCATCTAGATTGCTCTCGACAATAGGTACAGGGGTATTGAGGGGCATCGGTTAGGGTCTCTGGAAAGGGCCTAGTGGGTTAGCAATCATGGGTTAAACCCGACAAGGTCACAATTTCTGCCACAGCCAGAAAAATTGTGTTAACTTACGAGTAATGCCGCTGTTACGGCAGCTAACTCTACAGATTTTACCGTTTAGTATTCAGGAGGTGATGCTCATGCAAGAGAGTAGTAAACGCATGGGTCTTCAGGTTGAGATCAGCCGGCTGTGTGCCGGGGCTGTGCTCTAGCTTCAGTGTTGGTTGCTTCGGCGACTAGCTAAGCTCTCGAAGCTGGCTGAATAGGGTTCCTCCCGGCAGTCAGGTTCAACCTAAGATCCAACTAGACCGCCCCTGCTTCGGAAGCTTGTCTTCCCCTGGCAGGGGCGGATAGCTTTTAAAAGGGGTTTACGTTTTTTGCCAAGGCTTAGAAAAGCGATCGCAACCCTGGCTAATATGCGCTCCACCCTTAAGATAAAAGGGCAGCCCACCTCTTCATAACTATGGCTTCCCTCCTTAGCGATCGCGATATTCAAACCAAGCTCAGTCAGCTCCCCGACTGGAGTCTGGACGGCAAGACCATTACCTGCACTCGCACCTTCAAAGACTTTGTTACCGCCATCGACTTTGTCAACCAGCTGGTCGAGCCTGCCGAGGCCGCTGGACACCACCCTGACTTGCAAATTTCTTACAACCGCGTAACTATCAGCCTGTCCACCCACGACGCTGGCGGGCTAACCGAGAAAGACTTTGCTATGGCCCAGACTATTTCTGCCCTAGGCTAACCCAAAGCAACGCTTGAACTTGGCGTTCGCAATCGATCACATTTTTAACAATTAAGAGGATCTGTATGCCTAGCTAACTCAGCATACGGATCTTTTTTTTATTTGCCTCATAAATTTAATAATATTCATTATCAATTGCATGGCTGGACATAAAGCCCTTCATGGTGCGCTTTTTTGAGTTTTATTGAGAATGTATGTCAACAAGGCCTCTCTTAATGGTGTGAGGAAAAGATATCATATGGCAAAGCTATTCTGGCAATCTTTGTTGGCTGTGCCCGCTGCTTTGGGTGCGGCTGTTGCTGTCTCTGGTTCTGCGATCGCGGCTGAATCCGCTGTCGTCACCACTCAAGGTAGCAACCTCGACCAAGGGGTTGTTCAACTAGCGCAAACTACCAGCGTTTCCGAACTGACCGACGTGCTGCCCTCTGACTGGGCCTTCCAGGCGCTACAAAGCCTGAGTGAGAACTACGGTTGTATGCAGGGCTACCCCAACCGCACCTTTCGCGGTCAGCGCAGCCTCACTCGCTTTGAGTTCGCCGCTGGTCTCAACTCCTGCTTAGATGTCATCGCTAACCCGATCGCGCTGTCGGGCGTCAGCACCGACGAGATCGTCCTGGCTACCATTCGCCGTCTGCAAGAAGAGTTTCAGGCTGAACTGGCTACCCTACGTGGTCGCGTCGACGCCCTCGAAGCTGAAACCGCTACCCTACGGGCTCAGCAATTCTCCACCACCACCAAACTGCGTGGTCAGGCTGACTTCCACTTAATCACGCCCTTTGACACCATTCCTGACGAAACCAGCACCAGTGTTGCCGCTCGGGCTCGTCTTAACTTTGACTCCAGCTTTACGGGCGAAGATCGCCTACGCATTCGTTTGCAGGGTGGCGATGGGAATGCCTTTGAATCCTTGTATGGCCTAGCCAGTGCTGGCGGCAGCAACTATGACATCACGATCGATGACTTCTACTACAGCTTCCCGGTTGGTAACCGCATTACCGTCACCGCTGCGGCCCGAGGTCTTTCTGGCGATGACTGGGTCGTCAGCACAATTCTTCCTTTCGATGGCCCCGCTGTAGCCGATGCTGGCAACCCTAGGTTCTACGCGACTGGCGGCAGCTCCTCCAACGGTGCTGGTGCTGGGGTTAGCATCGCTTTGACCGATAACATCGTGCTTGATGCTGGCTATACCGCTTCTAACCCTGGTGGGGCTATTAACCCTGCTGTTGGTGTTTTCGCGGCGGCTGAACAGAGCTATATTGCTCAGCTCAGCTACATCAGTGATGGATTTCTGGATCTGGGCATTGCTTACATGCACAACGACCAGTCCGAGGGTTTCGCGCTCAACAATACTGGAATTGCTGCTCCCGCTGGTGCTACTGATACCTTCGCTGGCCTGCTGAATCTCGACTTTGGTGGTTTCTTTATCGCCGGTCATGGCGCTTTCCAGTCTTTCAATGGTGGGGATGACTTTAGCTGGACCGCTGGTCTTGGCTTCAACAACTTCCTGGCTGAAGGCGCTCAGCTGGGCGTCTACGGCGGTCAACTGCCTCAGCTAGCTGGCTATGCTGATAACCCCTTCCTAGTTGAGGGTTATTACGAAATTCCCTTTAACCAGTTCCTGACTATTACCCCTGCGGTAATCTACGGTGACACTGGCCTGGCTGGCGTCACTGACCAAACCGGTTTCTGGGGTGCTTTGCGTGCCACCTTCAGATTCTAAGGTTTAGAACTCGTTGGAGACGCTGGAGGCATCAGCTTCTAGCGTCCTTCAAGTCCTTCTCGGAGTTCAAGAGTTAGCCTAAATGCTTGGCACAAGCGGTTTTAGCTCCAGACACGCCGCATTTTCAAAGAGCCATCAAACCACTGTTGACCCTGAGTTGTAGTCGGGGAACCTTACATTAGTAGAGTGCGTCTGATGGGGTAGTTATCGGTCTGGTCTTATTGGTCAAACCGATCTAGCCGATACAGAGTATATCTGCTACTATCGGTTTTGGATGTACGTGAGGTTCAGTCACTCTAATCCCGTATCCGGGTTGGAGTTGAACCGGTTAAATAGGAATGGCTTAAGCCAACCCTGCTTTGAAGTACACGATAAGCCTTGTATAAGGTGTGAGGAGAAAATTACGAATGGCTAAGTTATTTTGGCAATCTTTGCTGGCTGTGCCCGCTGCTCTAGGCGCAGCTGTTGCTGTTTCTGGCTCTGCGATCGCAGCTGAGGCTGCTGCCCCCCAGGTCAGCAACTTCGACCAAGACTCTGTTCAACTGGCTCAAATTACCAGCGTTTCCGAACTGACCGATGTTCTGCCCTCTGACTGGGCCTTTCAGGCACTCCAGAGCTTGGTCGAGAACTACGGTTGTATTCAGGGCTATCCCGACCGCACTTTCCGTGGTCAGCGCAGCCTAACTCGCTTCGAGTTCGCCGCTGGTCTCAACTCCTGCTTGGACGTGATCGCTACTCTGATCGCTCAGTCGGGCATCAACCCCGATGACCTGGCTACCATCCGTCGCCTGCAAGAAGAGTTCCAGGCTGAACTGGCTACCCTACGCGGTCGCGTCGATGCTCTGGAAGCCGAGACTGCTACCCTGCGTGCTCAGCAGTTCTCCACCACCACTAAACTACGTGGTCAGGCTGACTTCAACTTGGTTACCCCCATTGACACCGTTGCTGGTGAATCTAGCACCAGCTTTGCGGGTCGGGCTCGTTTGAACTTTGATTCCAGCTTCACCGGTAACGACCGCTTGCGCATTCGCCTCCAGGGTGGCGACGGTAATGCCGTCGTTCCCCTCGGTGGTCTGGCCAATGCTGGCGGTGCCAACTACGACATCACCATCGACGACTTCTACTACAGCTTCCCCATCGGTAGCCGCCTGACTGTAACGGCTGCTGCTCGTGGTCTCTCGGGTGACGATTGGGTTACCAGCACCATCGTGCCTTTCGACGGTCCTTCTGTAGCTGACGCTGGTGGTCCTCAGTTCTATGACTTTGGTGGCAGCTCCTCCAACGGTGCTGGTGTTGGTCTGAGCTTCGCTCTAACCGACAATATCGTCCTTGACGCTGGCTACACCGCTTCTAACCCCGGTGGCGCTATTACTCCCACCGTGGGTATTTTCGCTGCTGCTGACCAGAGCTATATTGCTCAGCTCAGCTTCTTGAGCGACGGCTTCCTTGATGCTGCTGTTGCTTACCAACATAGCGATGGTGTGGGTATTGGTTTGCCTGGTTCCACCGATACCTTCGCTGGTCTGTTGAACCTCGACTTTGGCGGCTTCTTCGTCGCTGGTCACGGTGCTTACACCACCTTTACGGGTGGTAACGACTTCAGCTGGACGGCTGGTGTTGGTTTCAACAACTTCCTGGCTGAAGGCACTCAACTCGGTGTCTATGGTGGTCAACTGCCCACTACTGGTGCCGAAAACCCCTTCATCATTGAAGGTTATTACGAGATTCCCTTTAACCAGTTCCTAACCATCACTCCCGCCGTCATCTATGGTGACGTCAACTCTGGTCTTGCTGGCGCTGACGATACCGGTTTCTGGGGTGCTCTGCGTGCCACCTTCCGTTTCTAAGTTGATTAAATCAACTGTTGAGTTAGCTAGGTTGTTCTAGCAAAAAGGCTCTGCCAGATTTGGCAGAGCCTTTTTTTTAAATTCTTAAAGTGCTTTGGGTTCAGTCCAGTCGCCGTGCGGTAGCCATTGACCTCCTAGCGTAGTGACGCGATCGCGCGTCATGGTATAAATCCAGGCGGTTTTTAGGGGCTGTCGCTGTGGATTGAAGATAAGGTAGCGATCGCGCTGATATTCGCTGCTCTCGGGGCGATCGGGGTAGTACTCTTCAAAGGCGTCAATGGCGCGTAGACAAGCAGGGCTAGAGAACATGAGCAGCATTCCGTGCACCCAGCCCGTTTCTAAAGTCATAGCCGGATAGCCCAGCGGTAGATGGTACAAGCGACCTCTAGCTAAGGCCTGCTGGCTAGCCACCACGTAAGGCGCGCAGAAATTAGCAAATGCTCGTTCTCCCGGCTTTAGAGTGCCGTAAACAAATAGTGGGCAGAGGGTATCCATAGATCGGGGGGGCCAAATGGGCAGACGAATGATGGCTCCTATGCTATGAATGAAACTTTACGAAGAATTAGTAAATTCATCAAAACTAAAGCGGCAGGAGTGTGATCTCCGGATACTTGCTCCTGGGAAAAGTAAGCTTAGTGGAACGCTGTGCACTTATCGTCTATAAAACATCGCACTGGTTAACTTGCTATGAGAATTTTAGTCACTGGTGGAGCCGGGTTTATTGGCTCCCACCTAATTGATCGCCTGATGACAGCTGGCAATGAAGTTATCTGTCTAGATAATTTTTATACAGGTCATCGTCATAACCTACTACACTGGCTCGATCATCCCTATTTTGAGGTCATTCGCCACGACGTAACCGAACCTCTTCGGCTGGAGGTCGACCAGATTTATCACCTGGCCTGCCCTGCTTCGCCAGTGCATTACCAGTACAATCCGGTTAAAACCATCAAAACCAACGTGATGGGTACTCTCAATATGTTGGGTTTGGCTAAACGAGTGAAAGCTCGGTTTTTGCTGGCGTCTACCTCTGAAGTCTATGGCGACCCCGAGGTACATCCTCAGTCTGAGGAGTATCGGGGCAACGTCAACCCCATTGGCATTCGCAGCTGCTACGACGAAGGTAAACGCGTTGCCGAAACCCTGGCCTTCGATTATCACCGCCAAAACAACGTTGATATTCGGGTAGCCCGTATTTTTAACACCTACGGTCCCCGTATGCTCGAAAATGATGGCCGTGTAGTGAGCAACTTTGTGGTGCAGGCGCTTCAAGGTAAGCCTCTCACGATCTATGGCACTGGCGCACAGACCCGCAGTTTTTGCTATGTGTCTGACCTGGTAGAGGGGTTGATGCGGCTGATGAATGGTGACTATATTGGCCCAGTTAACCTGGGTAATCCCGATGAGTACACCATTTTGCAGCTGGCCCAGGCGGTGCAGTCGATGGTCAACCCTGACGCTGAGCTGGTTTATAAGCCGCTGCCTCAGGATGACCCCCAGCGGCGTAAGCCCGATATTACCCGCGCCAAAACGTTCCTTGGCTGGAGCCCAACGGTACCTCTGCAAGAGGGGCTAAAGCTCACTATTGACGATTTTCGCGATCGCTTCAATCAGCAAGGAACAACCACGGAGCTGCCGTCGACCCTAAACTCTGTGGCAGGTTAACCGTGGGCTGCCCATAGCTGGGCTGCTGCTCAGTCGTGGGCTCATCGCTGACAGGTAAGGGCTATTTAGCCTGCTAGGAAACCCTCGAGAGTACATAAAGTAAAGTAAGGAGTATTTTCTATGCATGTATGTGTAATTGGTACCGGCTATGTAGGCCTAGTAACTGGCGTGTGCCTAGCCCACGTGGGCCACGATGTTGTCTGTATTGATGTAAATGAGGAAAAGGTTAAGCTCATGCAGTCTGGGCAGTCGCCCATTTTTGAGCCAGGCCTGTCTGAACTGATGAAGTCGTCAATGTCGGCGGGACACCTCCAGTTTTCTACTGATTTAAAAGCGGGGGTTGAGCATGGTGAAGTTCTCTTCATTGCCGTAGGTACGCCAGCGCTGCCCACTGGCGAAAGCGATACCCGCTACGTTGAAGCCGTGGCCAAGGGCATTGGCACCCACCTCAACGGCGGCTATAAGGTCATTGTGAATAAATCTACAGTACCGATTGGCTCCGGCGACTGGGTGCGCATGATCGTGCTTGATGGGGTGGCAGAGCGTCAGTTAGCCCCTGTAACCGCTGGAGGTATTCCTGAAACTACTCACCCTGAAGTAGCAGCCGACTTTGATGTCGTTAGCAACCCTGAGTTTTTGCGGGAGGGATCGGCAGTGTACGATACCTTTAACCCCGATCGCATTGTGTTGGGTAGTAACAGCCCCCGCGCTATCGCCATGATGAAAGAACTCTACACTCCCGTTGTAGAGCGGCGCTTTGCTGAAGATTCTAACGCTGCACCCGTCCCGGTGTTGGTGACAGACCTCAGCTCGGCAGAAATGGTGAAGTACGCATCTAACGCCTTTTTAGCGACCAAGATCAGCTTCATTAATGAAGTCGCTAATATTTGCGATCGCGTCGGAGCCGATGTTACTCAGGTAGCCCAGGGCATCGGCCTTGATTCTCGCATTGGCAAAAAGTTTTTGCAAGCAGGCATTGGCTGGGGCGGCTCGTGCTTTCCGAAAGACGTAGCAGCCCTCATTCACACTGCCGATGACTATGGTTATGAAGCTCAACTGCTCAAGGCTGCCGTAGATGTGAACAATCGGCAGCGCCAGATCACCCTTGAAAAGCTTCAGCAAGTGCTCAAGATTCTCAAGGGCAAAACCGTTGGCCTGCTGGGTCTCACCTTTAAGCCCGACACCGATGACATGCGCGATGCGCCCTCGCTCATTTTGATCGAGCAGCTCAATCGCCTGGGAGCCAAGGTTAAGGCCTACGATCCGATTGTTTCCCAAAGTGGGCTACGCCATGGATTAACCGGTGTCATTGTTGAAACCGACGCTACCCATCTGGCTGATCACTGCGATGCGCTAGTGTTGGTCACCGATTGGCAGCAGTTTCAAGACCTCGACTACGCCGATATGGCTCAGCGGATGAACAGCCCCATCCTGATTGATGGCCGCAACGTTCTCGATCGCGAAATGCTGGTGAGAGCTGGGTTCCAATACCACGGTATTGGTCGCTAGTTGTCCTGACCAAGTCAGCCGACTGATTCAGCCCTGGGAAACCTTAGCGTTTCTTAGGGCTGTAAACTGTGAATAGTTAACCCATTCGCTTTGCTATGACCTCTTATCAGGCTTCCTCTAGCCCTGCCTACGCCCTTGAAGACGAAGCCTGGTGGGTGCAGCGCTGGGTTGAATTGCTCAATACCTACCGATTTAAAAAGCGTCTGGAGCGCGGTCGTATTTACGCTCGGGAAGGGCACATTCTCAGCCTTGAATATAAGGGCTCTAAAGTGACAGCTCTGGTACAAGGTACCGCTGAAGAACCCTACAAGCTCTCCATTTGGCTCGATGCTTTTAGCGACGAGGACTGGAACTACGTCATTGACTCCCTCTCGGAGCAGGCTATTTATTCAGCGCAGCTGCTAGCTGGAGAAATGCCAGCCGAAATTGAATCGGTTTTTACCGCCAACGGGCTCAGTCTATACCCGTTTAACCTATCGGAAGTGCACTCTAAGTGCAGCTGCCCCGATCCTAAAAATCCCTGTAAGCACATTGCGGCGGTGTATTACCAACTGGGCGATTTCTTTCGAGAAGACCCGTTTGTGCTGTTTCAGCTACGGGGCCGCAGCCGTGACAGCATTTTAGATGCCCTGCGGCAGCGACGACAGAGCAACGCTGCTCCGGCAGAGTCACCTTTGGTTAGCGAAGCAGAGGCCACAACCACGCTAGAGCCAAAATCTGGCTCTAGCGGTCTCGATCTACAGCAGTTTTGGGCCTATGGCGACCCCTTAGACCCAGAGCTGGTAGTCATTACTCCGGCTGAAACTACGGTGCTTGACGTACTGGGCAAGATGCCGCTGCCGCCGGAGGATGCGCCTGCGGTAATGAGCCACCTGAAGGAGATTTACCAGGCAACGGCTCAGCAGGCGATGATACAGGCTTTAGGCTGACCGGGTAAGGGATAGCAACCGTCTGAGGCCAAGCCAGCCGATGATGGAAAATCCTGCCGCTAAAAGTAGGCTAATGACAGAAATACGGATGCCTGAACGCCAGGCCTCTGTTCTAACCTGTCGCTCGGCTTCAGCCCGACGGGTACCAATTTCAGCTTCGATCTGCTGCTGGGCTTGGTCTGCTCGCTGCTGCAAAAACTGACTGAGGCCTTCGGGGTCATTGCGATACTGCTCAATGTCAGGGGGTAGCTGACCGCTTTGAATGGCCTGGTCGAGGAGTTCTTCATTTTGCAAGACGGCCCCCAGCTGGCTTTGCTGTTGACTCAGTTCTGTGGAGAGTCGCTGCTGTAGCTGAGTGGCTGCTTCGCCAGCTTCGGTTCCTACCTGGGCCAGGGCCGTTTGGCTAGAGAGTCGCACAGCGTTGAGGTGCAGCAGGGTAAGGAGCAAATAAACCAGCCCTAGGATGCTCGCCAAAGCACACGCCCAAAAACGCAGGTCAGTCGTTAGGCTCTTGCGCTGAACTGTGCGACCCACGGAGCTATCTACCCATAGACCGACCAGCAGCAGCGCAATGCCGATGAGGGGAACAATGCCGCGATCGACCAGTTGAGTAGTAGTGGCTAGCTGCCACTGCACATTGGTGAGGTTGGGGGGGATGAGCAGAATGAGAAAGTCTAGCAGGGCTGACAAAATGGCGATCGCGCCAGCTACCTTAAGGGCGATCGCGGCCAGGGGAGACGCCACCGGACTGGTAACAGCGGGTTCTGAAGTCATAGAGTTGGTCACTTGCTACAAGTTACCATTCTGCCCTGGCTGGTCCAGAAAACCACAAAATCGCTACAAAAGATTGGGGGTTGGCCAGTCGTGTTCTGTTACCTGAAGCAGGGCTAGCGCTCGGCTATAAATCACTGGGGACGGGTCGCCAATCTTTGATATCCCAGGTGCTGGCGTCCCAAGGGGTGAATTCGATTTCGGTGAGGCGATCGCTGACGGCATTGGTCATCGCCCGGTGCACCACCGGAATGACCGCTACATCCTCAGCGAGTAGTTCATTCATTTGCTGGTACAACTCGACCCGGCGATCGGGGTCGAGCTCTTGTTTAGCTTCTTCCCACAGGCGATCGTAAGTGGGGTTGCAGTAGCGGGCGTTGTTGGGCTCCTGCCACTGGTTGGCCTGGGAGGCAATTTTAGCGCAGGTCCACCAGCCCATATAGGTGCTGGGGTCTGGGCTTTCGTTGCCGATAGAGTACACCT
Organism: Nodosilinea sp. LEGE 07298; assembly: GCF_015207265.1. Classification (GTDB taxonomy): domain Bacteria; phylum Cyanobacteriota; class Cyanobacteriia; order Phormidesmidales; family Phormidesmidaceae; genus Nodosilinea. The sequence goes on from NZ_JADEXE010000049.1 coordinate 15,503, forward strand.
GCATGTCGGCAAAGAAGTGGTTGAGGCTCTGGGTATCTTTGGGGTCAGCGGAGAAAAACTCGTCTAGACGCACTCGCGAAATTTGTACGTCTACACCTAGCTCTGTGAGGCTATCGCTAACAATTGACTGGGTTTTTTGGCGCACTGGGTTCACCGCCGCCTGAAACAGTACTTCTAGGGAAACTCCGTCTTTTTCGCGTAGACCGTCGCCATTGGTATCAACCCAACCCGCTTCATCAAGTAGTGCTTTGGCTTGCTCCAGGTCGTAGGTATAGGCTACCGACTTGGATTGGTAGTTAAACGGAGCGACTAGGAGCTGGGCGGTGGGCTTGCCCGCAGTACCGTAGAGTTCTTTAGCAATGGTGTCGCGATCGATAGCCATATTGATCGCCTGGCGCACCCGCAGATCGCTAAAGTAGGGGTGCGGAGTGTCTGGGTTGGAGCGCTCACCATCCTCAGTGCGGGCAAAGGGGTTGGCGAAATTTAGCATAATGCGTTCTACCTGAGAGCCAAACAGGTGAGTCACATGGCCGCTAGCGTCGGTTTCGAGCTTACTCAGGGCACCGGCCTCGACCTGCAGGTTGTGGGCAAAGTCGGCCTCGTTGGTTTGTAGCACCTCGCGGGCAGCGGCATAGGGGGCCAAGCCGCCCACAAGTTCTACGCGTTGAAACGCAGGCCGCCCGCCCCAGTAGCTGGGGTTGGGTTCATAGATTACGGTGCCGCTTTCAAAGCCTACGGCTTGGTAAGGCCCAGTACCGACGGGCTGGAGATTGGCCAGGGCGTCTCTGGCGTTGGGGCCATTGTGCTCCTCAAAAATATGGCGAGGCAACACTAACCCGGTTTGCCCCGTAAAAGGCACTGACCAGGCCGGGGTAGGGTTGGTGAAGGTAATTTTTACGGTGTAGTTATCGATCGCCTCAACTCGTTCTACCCCTTCGTAATACTGAGCCGTCGCCGCCGCCACCACCGGGTTGCGAATAAACTCAAAGGTAAACACCACATCATCAGCCGTGAAGGGTTCACCGTCTGACCAGGTCACGTCGGGTCGCAGAGTCCAGGTGACTGAGGTGCCGTCAGCAGCCACTCCACCATTTTCTGCGGACGGAACTTCGTCAGCTAAAAAGGGCACCAACTCCCCAGCCTGGTTGTAGCTGGCCAGGGGTTCATAGACAATGCGGGCGGCCTCAAAATCTTGGTAGCCGGTGGCCAAATGAGGGTTGAGGGTAACGGCAGAGCGGCTGTAGAGCAACCGCAGGGTTTGCGGATCTCGCTCTGGCGCTACTACCTTAGTCTCAGCGGTCGGAGCGGTGGCTAGATCGGTAGATTGGCTACAGGAGGTAATGGTGGTTGCTAGGGCTACGCCAGCGGCAGCCACCAGGAGTGCGGTACGAAACCCTGATCTGATCATGATCTAACGCTATTCAACCCTAAAACGACAGTGCTATCAGCTTCACCCCCGCACTTCATAGTAGACAATTTAAGTGTCTCTGCGATCGGGGGCGATCGCGGTAGTGAGGGGTAATCTTTTCGTCTACCCCTATGTCTATCAAGGGTAGGTGTCGGGTTCCCGGAAACTTTAAATTGGACTGGAACTAGCCATGGGTGGCCGCAGCCTTAGATCCTAGGAAATGGGGAAGAACTAGCTCCTAGAACATGGGTTACTAAGGCCTGGCTGAAACGTTTGTGTCCCGGTGGTGGTGCAGGTAGGGTTGATAGCGGCTAGGCTCAATGCGAGCTTTGGACGATACCATGACCGCAATATGGCTAGGCTGAGCGGCGGCAAAAAACGCGGCTAGCTGCTGGTCATTGAGGGGCTGGGTTTGCCAGTACTCATGACACAGAGGCGACCAATCATAGAAATGGTTTGCAGACTCACCCAGCACCTGGTCTACAAACACCCCGTAGAGAATGTATTCCGAAAGGGTTTTAGACCGGGCTAGGGTCTCTAGCCAAGGGCGGTCCCAAACCCGCTCTAAGTGATTGCGCAGGGCTTTGACATTACTCTGCCGCCAGCTAATCAGGTTGCCAATGTAGTTGGGGCGCACTGTTTCGCTGCAATCGCCCTCAAGCCTCAGCAATCGATAGGCTGCCGCATAGAGCGGGTCAAATTCGGGAGCGTAAAACTCAGGTACCCGAAACAGCCGCGTCTGGCCCTCTTGACTAAATTTTGTCAGGTCGAAAGGACGAATAAAGGCCACATCTGAGTCGACGAAAATGGTGGTCTGCTCGGGGGCACTTTCGGCAAAGGAGAGTTTGACGAGCTGCTGTAAAACCCAGTTACGAATGGGAGGGGTTTTCAAACTCAACCAGGCTTTGCGCACCAGGGGGAGGCGGTGAATCCAGATTGGCAGCAGCGACTCGACAGTGATGATTTCGGTGCTGCCGTAGGCCAACGACTGAAACTGTGAATAATCTCGCTGGTCAACAATGATGTAGTGCTGCATAGGGGTCTGGCTGAAGTTGCCGACGCTCTCTACCAAGAGCCTGCAGCGCTCAAAGTCAGGCCCGTAGCTAGGGGTGACCAGAGCAAAGGATGACGACACAGAAGATGACATGGTGAGGGCTGACATTATTTAAAGAGTCGAGCGGCGATCGCGGTGGTAGCACGGCTTACTAAACAAGGTGGATCGGACCTTTATTAGCTGTCTATAACCTGAGGGAGTAAATAAAAAAGACAGGTAAAAGATAGACTAAGGGCATAAAGCAGACATGTTGTAACTAAACAATCAATAAAAAAGTGAATAAATCGGCAAAATTAGCTACTCTTGGGGTCAACAACCCCTTAGTGGTTGAGTGTTGAGTGTGAGACTACGCGACCAGGATCAGGCACCATTATGACTGACACTACGGCTTCGAGTGCTTCCCCAGCCCCCCAAGGCACCCGTTCGGCAAACAACGGGGAGGAAGTTATCGAACACTCCCTAACCCAAGGAGGGGGCCAAGGCGAGGATAGTTGGGAAACGATAACATTGCCTGGTCAGCTGCCCTTGGCCGATGACTCGGGTCTGACAGCCGAAGTGGATGACATTTCTACAGTCTTGCAGAACGAGCTGGTGCCGACAGCAGCACAAGCCAATGATGCCGGTGCGGCAGAGTCGGTTGAGCCTGCCCCAGAAAACCTGGTACAGCTCATTCAAGACCTCAACCAGTGCAACGATGCGCTGCTGCTGCGCGTGACTGAGTTAGAAGACGATCTAGAGCGATCGCAGGTCGCTCTCCAGGCTGAGATTGAGCGCAACCAGGCCCAGCCTCATCCTGGTGCGTTGCCTGTAGCCGCCATTCCTGGCCCTGTGCAGCAGCAAATTGCCCAGCTGCTCAGCGAGCTTGATATCGCCAACGATGGTCTCAGGCGCACCACCATTCACAATGAGACCCTGCAAGCCGAGCTAGAGGTCAGCCTGCAGCGGGTCGCCCAGCTAGAGCGCGAGTGCACTCTCCTCCAACAGCGCTTTGGCGAGAAACACACGGCCTTGCACCAGGCCGAAGAAACCTGCCGCGACCTTAAGGCCCGCCTGCACCGCCAGCAGCGCTACACCCTGCAGTTTAAAGCTGCCTTAGAAAAGTGTTTGAATATGGCCCCTGGGGCAGCGACAACCAGCCCTACCGCCGTGCAGGGGCAACTTTTGGGCACCCCTCTGAGAGAAGAGCCAGGGCAGCCGGTCTCTATGCCGCGATCGCAGCAGATTCAGCCCTGGTCGGCTGGGCCAGGAGCGCCGACCAACAACCCCAGCCTGACTCACCTGCTGCGCGGCCTGCGGGGGCCAAGCCCCGTGCCACCTCCCACAGCACCCCAGCGCGACTTACCCCCGGCTTTAGCGCCCCAGGCAGACTTTGTCGAATCGGCAGCCGTACTTGACGCGCATTCATTGCCTCAGCCGGTGCCCGACCCAGAGCCAGCCCCCGATTCGACTCCAGTTGCCACTCCCCCGACCTTGGCCGCGCCCGACCCCTGGCTAGAGCCAGCATTGGCCCCTGAACCGGCGACACCGGATTCTGCAACACCATCGCTTTTTACTGAACCGTCTCCCTGGGGTGAGCCCATCGCCCCGGTGGCTCAACCTACACTTGTCGCCCAGCCAGCGCCGGTAGCCCCTGCGCCTTTAGAAGAGCAGCCTCCTGCCCCAGTAGCTGCTCCAGATCCCGTTTCGGCGGCCCCGAGGACGACCCCAACGGCGGCCTCAACCCCACCAGCGCTGCCGACCTATCTCAACAGCGGTAAGGCGTCGCCCTCGCCCCTGGTCTACCCCCTGCGGTCGCAGAAAAAAATTAAGACTATTGCCGCCGTTGAGCTGCCCAGCTTTGGTCGCGCGGTACGGCGTCGGTAGGCGTGTTTAGTCCTGCCAGGCCCAACAGGCCAGCAGGGCTACGGCTAACTGGCCAGTGTCAGGGTGAGCAGGTAAACAGTGTTTGCCCCTACGGAGTCATCTGGGTTCAAACAAATGTGGCAGATCTAGAAGATCTGCCACATTGTGCCGTCTGTAGCGATCGCAAAGGCGACCTATTTCAAGTGGTGGCCAATCACCATCTGTAGCAGCGATGGCTCTCCACCGGGCTGATGGTGTCGATCGGCCCAGGTGCGAATCACTTCGTCTAACTCTTGCAGGGCAGCTTCTCGATCGGCGGCGGGGATATCCAATTCTTCTAGCACCCGCATGGTGCCGGGAATACCGTTGGCCCACTCGCGCATCATGCGGAAGTACTGGGCCGTATCGTCTACCATGGCGTACATGCGCTCCTGGTCGTCGACCGGCGCGTAGGAGGCTCGGGCCAGCCCGTAGTAAGAAGCTCCCCAGGAGGCATCAATGCGAGCTACGGTACCTGAGTAAATTAGCCGTCGCCGAATATGCTCGGCTAGCGCTTCGCTGAGGGGGACGCGGTGATCAGAAGGGAGGTCATCCTGAGACTTTTCGTGCAGGATTTCAATTAGCTCTAGAAACTGGAACGAATTGATGATGCGGGCATCGGGGCAGGGAGTCGGCAGCTTATTTTCTAAAATAGCTTTTTCTTCGCTGGTGAGAGAGGTGCCCGACACCCGCGACTGGCCTGGCTGCCAGGGGTAGCGCCGCAGCCACATATAGGGAAACTGAATTAGATAACGGGGTTCTTGGGAACCCAGCATTTTGAGCAGTTTCCCCTCGGTCAGGGCCTGGCGCATTTCCTCTACAATGGCCTTGACCCGCTTTGGCTCGATGTGGTGCAGGTGCCCCGTCATGCGCAGGTTTTCGCCCTGCTCTAGGTAGGTCATATAGATGGCGCACTTGGCTGCGGTAGCCGCCGCATCTAAAAAGGCACCATGGCGATGACCGCCAGTGCGCATGGCGCTAAAGGCGATATACAGCAATATTTGGTCAATGGCGCTGGGGCTGAGGCGGCGAATGAGCGCTTCATCTTCTACCGCCAAAGAAGACAAAGGCATAGAAACAAGAGGTTCAGCCATCGGACTTGGGAAAACTCAAAACAACAGGCGGTAGCGCAGCCCACGCTGCTAAGGATGCGAAACCGTTGGAAAAACGCCAGAAATACGCAAATACAGCTTAGTCTAAAAGTCTGATGAGAATATGCAAGCTTGTGAATTTGAGATAAATACTCGTAAGTATATAAAGCTTTGGGCCTGGCTCTACTGACTCGGTCATGGGCCAGGCCTAACTGAAATTTGATTGACCCCTGGCTAATCCCCCTGATTAAACCTAAGTGTGACGCAAAACCTTACCAATTCATCCCATACTGGAGGCTAATTTTGCAGCTCAATTAGCTCAGAAGGCACGGTCAGCGGATTATTTGTCTTTGGGAGTCAGACCTTTAGGCGGCAGGCCCACTTTGAATAACCTGTACTCGCGGGCTAGGTGGTGGTGCCTGGCTGGGTGATTCTGCCGCTGCCACGGTAGGCCAGAGCGTCGTACCGGTCTGAGGCCGTTGTCGGCGGTTGAGGGTCAAGTCGACCACTGCCGCGAAAGCTTAACCAACCCACGACCGCAGGTATTCGGCTAAGCCGACCGCTACCGCGATCATCCTCCACGCCGACGGTGGCGACGAGGCTGGCTTCAGCATAAAATTGGAGTGCGGCAGATAACCCGAGAGGGGTAGCTGTTATCAGCAGGCCCAGGCTAACGGCGCAGGCCAAATCAGGTATTAAGGAACGAAGGAAGGAAGGGTGCATAGGACGTGGCCTTGTTAGCGCTTCTAGTCCTAGTTACAAACCTATGCACCGTCAGTCAGGAAAATCTTTATCCGTAAATCTGCGGGTTTTGAAATTTTAGTAGTCCCTAGCACGGATTTTCCCTGGCTGAAGGGCTTTTATCAAAAGGCTGGGTTGACCGTTTTGAGCGGGTTTAGGGTAAATTCGGGGCGCGTGTAAGGCGAGGGCGAAGGCCAAAAGCTGCTGCGCCGGGAGCAGAATGTTTACCAAACCTTTATAGACCAGTCGGGCGATCGCAGCGAGAGCATAGGGAAGGGCACGGCTTGAACAAATGTTTGCGATCGTAGAAAAACCCTTTACCGCAATGGTCAGAACCGACCAAACGATCTAATCTATGGGGAATTGTGTTTGTGTGACTGAGTTCAGACTTGAGTGCAGATTAGAGGCATGTTCTCCTAACGCACCGCTGTTTGGGGTCAGCCTGTAGCCAACGTTCGTTGAGGTGTGGCCGTGCCCCCATTAGCCCTAGCAAACCGCGTAACCTGCGTAACCCCTTCTATGACTCTGGCCATTTCGGCTCGAGCCAAGGCGATGAAGTCGGAGGGGTTGCCGGTGTGCAGCTTTAGTGCTGGAGAACCCGATTTTGATACCCCTGACCACATTAAGGCGGCGGCCAAAACCGCCCTTGATGCAGGCAAAACCCGCTATGGTCCGGCGGCTGGCGAACCGGCGTTGCGTCAGGCGATCGCCCACAAGCTTCAGCACGACAACGGCCTCTGCTATGGCCCTGAGAATGTCATTGTCACCAACGGCGGCAAACATTCTCTCTACGGCCTGATGATGGCTTTGATTGAACCCGGCGACGAGGTGATTATTCCAGCGCCCTACTGGCTGAGCTATCCCGAAATGGTCAAACTGGCTGGGGGGACACCGGTCATTGTGCCTACCACGGCTGAGCAAAACTACCGCATTACCCCAGCGCAACTGCGCCAGGCAATCACCCCCAAAACCAAGCTGTTTATTCTCAATACCCCCTCAAACCCCACAGGGATGGTTTACTCCCCGGCTGAAATCGCGGCTTTGGCTGCGGTAGTGGTCGAGGCCGGTATTTGGGTGGTATCTGACGAAATCTACGAAAAAATTCTCTACGACGGGGCTACCCACCTGAGCATTGGGGCGGTGTCGCCTGAGGCGTTTGAGCACACCATTATTAGTAATGGCTTTGCCAAGGCCTACTCAATGACGGGCTGGCGGGTGGGCTACCTGGCTGGGCCAGCGGAGTTGATTAAGGCCGTTAGTACTATTCAAGGCCACAGCACCTCGAATGTGTGTACCTTTGCCCAGTATGGTGCGATCGCGGCCCTCGAAGGCCCCCAAGACTGTGTGACTACTATGGGCCAAGCCTTTGCTGAGCGGCGACAGGTGATTATCGATCGGTGTCGGGCGATTAGCGGTCTTAGCTGCGGCGAACCCGAGGGAGCCTTTTACCTCTATGTCGATATCAGCGCTCTGGGTATACCCTCCCTCGACTTTTGCACTCAGCTGCTTGATGAAAAATACGTAGCGGCTATTCCGGGCGTAGCCTTTGGGTCTGAGGGCACCATTCGCATCTCTTACGCCACGGGTATGGAGACTATTCTGGAGGGCATGGATCGGCTAGAAGCATTTGTGGCAGCGCGTCAGGGTTAGCATCAGGCGGCTAGGCAAAGTCCTTTTATTTTTCTTTCATTAAATGTGATGTCGGTGGCTTAGTTTGGGCACCAGGCAGGAATACTAAATAAAGTTGTTGGTATTACTTGCTACATGGGGCATCGTTTTCCGTCATTGCTAAGCCGAGGTACGTTTAGCCATATTCCGTTACGGTTGCTGATTGTGGTGCCCTTTGTGCTGCAGTTGTCGGTAGCGGTGGGTCTCACGGGATGGCTATCCATGCGTCAGGGGCAGCGGGCGGTGAACCAGGTGGCGGGCCAGCTGAGAGATGCTGTTTCGCACCACATTGACCACAAGCTAGAAGAGTTTTTGGCCACCTCTCATCTAGTCAACCAACTCAGTTACGATGCCATCGCCCTAGGCCAGCTTGACCCAACTAATGAAGAAGAACTATTTCGCCATTTCATGCGGCAGTCGCAGCGATTTAGCCACATTGACTCAATTTTTTGGGGACAGGCCAACGGCGAGTTTGTGGGTCACACCGTTTTGGGTCAGCAGGCCCACCAGAGGATGCGCGGCGGCCCTTCTTTAAACAACCACATTCAGTTTTTGAAGGTGGATGCAGTCACGGGGCAGCCTGCTGAACTGGTGCAGTCAACGCCCGATTGGGATACGTTGACCCGGCCCTGGTACCGGGCAGCGGTGCAGGCTGAAGGCCCGGTGTGGGGTGAAGTTTTCCCGTACCACGCCTTGCCTGTGCTGGCCATTTCGGCGTCTAGACCGGTATATGACGACAACGGCAAGCTGCTGGGCGTGCTGGGCAATAACTTCTTCCTGACTCACATCAGCCGCTTTTTGCAGGAGATGCCGATTAGCGAGCATGGGCAAGCGTTCATTATGGAGCGGTCGGGGCTGCTGGTAGCCACTTCAACTGCGATCGCCCCCTATGAGTTAATTGACGGTCGCCCTCAGCGATCCTACGCGGTAACAAGCCCAGACCCTTTGATTCAAGCCAGTGCACGGCTGCTGCTCAACCAGTCGGGGGGCGATGGTAGCCGAATTCAGCCCCAGCAGACTGAGTTTAAGCTCGATCGAAAGCGCCAGTTTATGCAGGTCTCCTCCCTCAGCGACGGCAACGGCCTTGACTGGCTAATTGTGGTGCTCATGCCCGAAGACGACTTTATGGCCGAGATTGAGGCTAGTCGGCGCAATACAATTGCTCTGTGTGCCCTGGCTCTGGCCGGAGCGATCGCCTCTGGCCTCTACACGAGTCGCTGGATTACCCGACCCCTCAACGCCTTTAGCTCGGCCTCGCAGGCCATTGCCGATGGCCACCTCGACCAGGAAATTGGCCCCACGGGCATGCAGGAGCTAGAGGGGCTGGCTCAGGCCTTTAACAGTATGGCCGCGCGGCTGGAGTCGTCATTTAGCGACCTTCAGCGCTCTAAAGCTGACGTTGAGCGCGCCAACGCTGAAATTCATCAGCAAGCCGCTCTTTTTCGCTTGATGGCCGAAAATATGAGCGATTTAGTCTGCCTGCATAGTCTAGATGGCACCTATCTCTATATCAGCCCCTCGGCGCAGTGGCTGCTGGGCTACACGCCTGAAGCGCTCATGGGTGTGCACCCCTGCACCTTGGTGCACCCCGATGATCTCTCCGAATGTCAACGGTACCTGCATCCACCCGCTGAAGGCCACCCCCTGACCTTAAAGCCTGTAGTCTGCCGCATGCGCCATCATGAGGGTTACTACATTTGGCTAGAGACGTTTACACGGCCCATTGTCGATGCTGCGGGTGCGGTGGTGCGGCTCCAGACGGCTTCTCGCGATGTCACCGACCAGGTAAGAATGCGCCGCCAGCTTGAGCACGACGCTTGCCACGATAGCCTGACAGGGCTACCCAACCGTAAGCAGCTGCAAGAGCGGCTAGAAACGGCCCTCAACCGAGCCCGAGCGAACAGTAGCTACCGCTTTGCCCTGCTGTTCTTAGATATTGACCATTTTAAGGTCGTTAACGACAGCTTAGGCCATCTGATTGGCGATGAGCTGCTGATGGAGGTGGCCAGTCGGCTAAACGCCGTGCTGTCAGCGACCGATCTGGCAGTGCGCCTGGGAGGCGATGAATTTATGGTGCTGCTGGAAAATGTGGACCACTTTGAGATGGCCCAGGCGATGGCCGAGCAAATTTTGGAGATGCTGCGCCAGCCCTTTCAGCTCAGCAGCCACCAGATGTTTGCCACGGTCAGCCTGGGGTTAGTGATGGGCAGTGCCCACTACCAGTCGGCCTCCGATCTAATTCGCGATGCCGATACGGCCATGTACCGGGCTAAAGCGAGGGGGCGTGACGGTTACCAGGTCTTTGACAGCGGCATGCACGATCGCGCGATCGCGCGACTCACCCTCGAAACTGAGCTACGCCGCGCCCTGCTGAACCACCCCGAAGAGTTTGTGCTTTACTACCAGCCTATTGTTGACCTGCAAACGGCTGAGGTGAAGGGGTTTGAAGCGCTGGTGCGATGGCAACACCCCCAGCGGGGCCTGGTCATGCCGGGTGAATTTATTTCGGTAGCCGAAGAAACCGGGTTGATTGTGCCCCTCAGCTCTTGGCTGCTAGAACTAGCCTGTCGCCAAATGGCCACCTGGCAACGCACCTACTCTCAGGCGCTAGGTCTAACGGTCAGCGTTAACCTATCGGCACTACAGCTGCACAGCAGCGGTTTACTGGAGCGGGTCGATCAGGTACTGCACAACGTCGGGCTTTCTCCGCGTAGTCTGGTGCTAGAAATCACCGAAAGCATGCTAGTAGACAATATTGATGACACCATTGCAGTGCTCAACGGTCTACGCCAACGGGGAATTGCCCTCAGCATCGACGACTTTGGCACCGGCTACTCGTCGCTGAGCTACCTATACCGCTTCCCGATAACTAGTCTCAAGATCGATCGATCTTTTGTTAGCCAAATGGAAACCAGCCTCAGCCATGAAACTATTGTGCACACCATCATCAATTTGGGGCGGCAGCTGGGCTTTAGGGCGATCGCCGAAGGTATTGAAACGTCTGAGCAGGTTAGTGCCCTGAAGCGCCTCGGCTGTGACTATGGTCAGGGCTACTGGTTTGGCAGACCCCAGCCCGCCGCCGAAATCGATAGCTGGTTGACCCAGGCTACAGCTTACTACCGACCTTACCCGGTGGCTTAAGCCGTCGGTCTACCCATCGTTTGGCCTTATAAATAGCCTCAGTGCGGCTAACAACTCCAGGTACCGCTACGGCACAGCCGCGATCGTGAGTGGCCCAAACCGCATACATCAGCAACCCGTTTTCGGTGCTCTGGTCAAGCTCCAGGTAAAAGCCCCGATAGGTAAATGACAGCACCACGTGGGGGTAGTCGGGGTCGGCAAACAACATAGAGGATAGGGTGTAAGGTTCAAGGCTTCAGGTTCAAGGGCCTACTTTAGACCAAATAAAGAGGCTAAACCAAAAAAGAGGCGAGCCGGAGCCCGCCCCTATGAGTCGCGGAGCACGACTACGGTGTTGTCGCCAAGCTAAGCAGCGGCGAGGTTGCTGGCGGCAAAATCCCAATTCACAACATTTTTTAAGAAGGTGTCAATGTAGTCCGGGCGCTTATTTTGGTAGTCGAGGTAATAGGCGTGCTCCCATACATCCATCGTCATTAGAGGCACCTGATTGGCAGGAAGGGGGTTGTCGGCGTTGGCAGTTTTAGTCACCTTGAGGGTGCCATTGTCGAGCACCAGCCAGGCCCAGCCGCTGCCAAACTGAGTAGCCCCAGCGGTCTTAAATTCTTCGGCAAATTTGTCAAAGCTGCCGAAGTCGGCGTCGATTTTGCTGGCTAGGTCACCAGAGGGGGGGCCGCCGCCGCCCGGCTTCATCGAATTCCAGTAGAAGGTGTGGTTCCAGGCCTGGGCACCGTTGTTGAACAGACCCTGCTTAGAGCTATCACCCGCGATCGCTTTGATCACCGCTTCGATCGGCTGGCTGTCGTGGTCGGTACCTTTGACGCCATCGTTGTACTTGCTGACATAGGCTGCGTGGTGCTTATCGTGGTGAAATTCCAGCGTGCTCTTAGAGATATAAGGGTCTAAGGCATCGTAGGCGTAGGGAAGGGGGGGCAATTCGTAGGCCATAGGGCTCCTGAGGGTAAAGGCCGAGGGCATCATAAATCGCTCTGCCCATTAAAAACTATCCCCCTGGGGTGGAGGGGGATAGGGTAAACGGCCTGTTTAGACCGGCCTTTAGGTAGGGATTTTGCTGCTGTTTAGCCCTGAATAGCCACCAGTTCGATTTCAAAAATCAGGTTTTCTCCTGCTAGGGGATGGTTGGCATCGAGAGTAACATCGGCTTCTGAAAGATCGGTCACCATTACGGGCACCACTTGGCCCTGAGGCCCCTGAATTTGCAGCTGTTGGCCGACATCCAGCGGAATATCGTCAGGAATGTGGTGGCGCTCGACCACCATAACCATTTCTTCCCGATGGGGACCGTAGGCCCTTTCAGCCGGAATCACTTCGGTTTTGGCGTCACCGGGGGTCATGCCCACCACCGCCGCCTCAAAGCCTGGAATAACCTCGCCGTTGCCGATGGCAAACTCTAGGGGGTCGCGATCGCGCGAGGAGTCAAACACAGTGCCGTCTTCGAGCTTGCCGGTGTAATGAATAGCAACGCTGTCGCCTGATTTAGCCTGGGTCATGGAACCATCCTTGCAATGCATTAGGGGTTATTGTGTAGTCATAGAAGCTGTCCTGTTCACGCTAACGGGCATTTTGTCGAACCCCAGCAATACTAGAGATTTTCCTAAGGTTTCGGGCCAGGGCATGCGGGGCAAAAGGTACTGGATGATATCCTCCGCGATCGCCGAAGCCCTTGATATCCTGTAGGTAAGACACTGCCTATAGCCATAGAACCGAGATATTCACGATGGCTACTTCCATCGATAGCCCCATTCCCCAAACTGACGCCAATATCTGGCTGAGCGAATTTCAGGCCATTTTGCAGGGGGCGGTCGGCGGTTTTTTGTTCGGCATTCCCCTGCTTTATACCGTAGAGGTGTGGTCAATTGGGGCGGCTACCGATCCCCGCTGGCTGTTGGCGGTGCTAGCGGCCACCCTGGTGGGGGTAGGGCTACTCACCCAGGTTGAAGGGTTTCGGCAAACCCTCAGCCTGCATCCGCTAGAGGCCTTGCTCGAAAGCATTGAAGCGGTTGCCATTGCAGTAATTTGTGCAACGCTGGCCCTGATGCTACTGCGCCGCATTACCCTTGCTACGCCCCTGGCCGAAGTACTGGGCAAGGTGGTGTTTGAGACCGTCCCCTTTGCCTTGGGAGTAGCCCTGGCGCGATCGACCCTGCAGGGGAAGCGAGGGCGCAGTATTGGTACAGCTCCTCATTCTGAGCCGATGCCCGAACGCTTCACAAATCGCCGCACTACGGCCCCCCGATCGCGACGGCTGGCCTCACCTACCCTGGCAAACCTGGGCGATGCCTTAGTCGATTTTGACGCCGCTCTAATCGGCGCGGTGCTGATTGCTTTTAGCATTGCCCCCACCGAAGAAGTGCCCCTGCTGGCCGCTTCTCTGCCCCCCCTGTGGCTGCTGCTGATTATGGCAGCCTCCCTGGGCCTCTCCTACGCGGTTGTGTTTGCTTCAGGCTTTACCGATCGCGCTGAGCGGCGGCAGCGAGGCCTGCTGTTTAGCCCCATTACTGAGACTCTGGTAGCCTATTTGGTGGCGCTGCTGGCCTCGCTGGCTATGCTGGTGTTGTTTCAACAGCTCAACCCCAGCGACCCCTGGTCAGAATGGTTAAGCGATATTTTAGTGTTGGGTCTACCGGCCTCCATTGGCGGGGCCGCAGGGCGTATTCTGATTTAATGAATTTGCCCACACCGACCGATCCCACACCGACTGATGTCTCCAAACGCTTCACCCAGCGCTCTGCCGCCGAGTGGGTGACATTTATGGTGGCCTTGATTATTTTGCTGGGCCTGGTAGGGCTGATTTTTTTCGACTGGCAAACTAACCAAAACCAGCCCCCCGCCTTTGCGGTGACAGTGTCTGAGGCGGCACGGGTGACCGATGGCCAATACTACGTACCCTTTGCCATTACCAATACCGGCGGGCGCATTGCTCGTATGGTGCAGGTCACAGCCGAACTCAACACTGCGGGGGCTGACGACGAGACGGGCGAGCAGCAGATCGACTTTCTCTCAGGCCACGAAACCAAGGCGGGTAGCTTTGTCTTTACCCACGATCCCCAGGGGGGGAATTTAGTGGTGCGGGTGGCCAGCTACCGTCTACCGTAGAATGCTTGGGAATGGGGCGCGAGATAAAAGGCATCCCGACATCAAAACAGGGGGATGCATGCTCGGCTACGTCTTAATTTTGCTGGCGACCGTTTGCTTTGGGGCTCAAAACTTGATTACACGGGTGCTGTTTGTTCCCTCAGACCTACTGGGTCTGGTAGAGACCGGCGGCTTTGTGGAACCCACCCTGTCTAACTCGTTTTTGCTGATGTTTATGCGAACGGTGGTAGGGGTGCCCCTAATGGCGGTGCTGCTGCCTCCCGTATACCCGCCCATATGGGCTGACCTGCGCCGGTTGGGTTCAGCCAACTATCGCCGTGAACTCTACCTGGCCCTAGCGGGCGGCGGGCTGATGTTCTCCTATCTGGCGCTGCTGTATGTGTCGGTGGGGCGCATTGCCGCAGGCATTGCGCTGACTCTGTTTTTTACCTTCCCGGTCTATACGGCGCTGCTAGATTGGTACTGGTTTGGCCACCGCCCCAGTGCTAGCCGCTGGGGCATCTTAGTCTTGATTTTGGTGGGGAGCGCACTGACAGTGCCGATGACGGGAGCCGCGATTGAGAGCTGGCTGGGGGTTGTCTTTGGGCTGGCATCAGGTGTGGTGTACGCCTTCTATACCGTAGCCGCCCAAAAAGCTTTTGAGACCTTCCATCCCGTACCCTTTACGGGCATTAGC
>NZ_JADEXE010000004.1 GCF_015207265.1 Nodosilinea sp. LEGE 07298
CCCCCTCTCCCCACAGACTCTCACCCACCGCCGCTAAAGACTGACCTGTAGATAGCCCTATTTCTCCACCAGCTCGCGGAACCAGTTATCGCTCCAGAGTTCGTCGAAGGCGGGTTCGGTACGGGCCTCTTCGCGGTAGTCGGGGTCGAGGCGCACAGCTTGCTGCAGTGCGTCCATGGCATTGTCAAACTGGCGCTGGAGGGCGTAGCAGAGGGCTTTGTTGTAGTGGGCCTTGGGATAGTCGGGGTCGATGGCAATGGCGCGATCGAAGCTCTTGATCGCGTCGTCGTCGCGGCCTAGCTTGATTAGAGCCAGCCCTCGGTTGTCCCAGGCTTTGGGGGCGTCGGGGTTGAACCGGGTGGCCTTGTCAAAGCTGACCAGGGCGTCGTCGTAGCGCTCTAGCTCGATTAGCGAGAGGCCTCGGTTGAGCCAGGCGATCGCATCGTTGGCCTGGTATTCGACCGCTTTGTCGAAGGAATTAAACGCCTCCTCGTGCTGCTGCAAAATGCCGTAGGACACGCCGCGATTTACCCAGGCTTCGTGGTACTCGGGGTGAATTTCGAGGGCGCGGTCAAAGGCGGTAATGGCGTCTTCGCGGCGCTTCAGGCGGCTCAGCACCATGCCTCGGTTGAGCCAGACTTTAGCATCGTCGGGGGTGACCTCGGTGAGCTGGTCGAATACGGTCAGGGCGTCTTCGTGACGGCGCAGCTCGCGTAGAATCAGGCCTTTTTGCATCAGCGCCCCGGTGTGTTTGGGCTCTAGCTCCAGAGCGTGGTCGAGGGAGTCGATCGCCCCTTCCAGCTGCTCTAGGGCCTGCTGGGCCTGGGCGCGGTTGAGCCACACCTGGGTGTTGACGGGCTGAATGTCGAGGGCTTTGTCGTACTCGGCCACTGCCAGGGCGTAGTCGTTGTCGGCCAGGTAGCGATCGCCCCGACCAATGTACTCATCGGCGGTGAGAAATAGCTGGGGCCGGTTGGTCTCCAGCCGACCAATCTTATCGGTAATGGTCTCAAACTGCTGTCGTGCCTCGCTCATAAACGAGTCGGCCAGGTACTGGGGAGCTACCTCGCCCAGGCGCTGCATAATCTCGTCTTTTTGGTGCTGGGCCTCGGCGGCGATCGCCTCTAGCCGCACCCGGTAGCCCTGCTGCAAATCCTCCAGCCGACCCAGGGATACCTCGCGCCCGGCCTGGATATCGGCCTCAAGACGGGCAAAGCGCTCGGCCATCTCGGCCATCAGACTGTCGAGCTGAGTGCGGGCGGCGGCTTCGCGCTCGGCGGTGGTGGTACCCAAGTTAGCCAAGTCTTCGCTGAGGCGGGCATCGAAGCTGTCAATTTTGTCGAGGACGCGATCGCGCTTGGTAAAGATTGCCCCCCGCACCTGGTTTAGCTGCTCGGTAAAAGCACCCTCCATCGCCCGCAGCCCATCGATGATCTGGATTTGCTGCTCCCCTGCCGCATCCTGTAGCACCCGCACCTGCTGGCGAAAGGCGCTGGCGGTAGCGTCGATATCGGCCAGCAGCGTCGATCGCTGAATTTCGGCCTCGGTTGCCATCTGGCCCAGCTGGCTCTGCAACGCCTGGGCAGAGCGCTGAAAGTCATCGAGGGTGTTCTGCTGGCGAGCATCTACCTCGGTGCGGGTGGCGACAAAGCGCTCCAGAGCTTCGTCTGCGGCTTGGCGCAGATCGCCCAACAGCATATCCTGCCGATTTTCGATATCGATCTTGAGGCCGCCAAACTGGGCCAAAAACTCGTCGGCCTGGCGGCGCAGATCGGCCAAAATGCGGCTGCGCTGGCCATCTACCTCGGTGCGCAGGTTGGCGAAGCGCTGGGTAAATTCGTCGATCGATCGCTGAATGGTTTGCAGAGCCAGATCGCGCTCGCCCAGGGCGCTGACTTGCAGATCGCCTAGCTGACGGCTGATATCGTCGGACTGGGTTTGCAGACGGCTGAGGCTGCTCTGGCGCAGGGCGTCGAGGGCTTCGGCAATGGCGGTAGTCTGGCGATCGACCTGGTCGCTGGCCTGGGTAGTCAGCTGCTGGCGCAGGTCGGCCAGTGCGACCATGACGCGATCGCGCTCCTCCTGCATGGCCTGGGTCATGGTGCCCATCTGGTCGGCGAAGCTGGTTTCGGCATTGCCAATTTTTTGCAGCACCGCGTCCTGCTGCACTTCCACATCGCTGCGCAGGCGGTTGACATCGCGCAAAAAGCCGGTCTGGTTTTCTTCTAAGGTGCGAAACACCACGTCGCGCTGGAGCTGGGTGTCTTTGCGCAGGGTGGTAATTTCGTCGTCGGCAGTGGCCCGTAGCCCGGTCAGGTGGCCGACAAAGTTGGCCTCGGTGCTCTCTAGCTTGACCTGCAAATCGCTCAGGGTCGACTGCCAGTCGTTGATGGTACGGGCCTTAAATTCAGCCAGGTCATCCACCAGTCGGTTGAGCACCTGCTTTTTGGTCACGGCCTCTTCCTGAAAGCGATCGGTGCGGCTGTTGAGTTCGGTCGCCCGTTCTTTCGCCTGGGTCAAAATATAGTCGAGGTCGCGGGTAGCAGTCTGAATTTTGGTCTCTAAATCGGTGATGTCGTTGATTTGGTTGCGCACCACCACCGAGACTTCTTGAATCACCGATCGCCGCATCAGCCACAGCATAACGACCCCTAGACCCAGCAGCAGCAGCAGGGTGCCCAGCATGACAAAAAATAGCGTGGTGGCGCGACGAAAGGCCAAATCGGCCTCGGTGCTGAGTCGCTCAATTTCGGCAGTGGTGGCCACCTGGGCCAGCAGCACGGGCTCTCGGACTGGGTCAGGCGTTGTGGCGATCGGCTGGGCCGTAATAGTTTGGCTTGTTTGCGCCGCAGCTTGTTCCGCCAGCACGGGCCGTGTCACCACCCCACCGCTGATCCACATCAGCGCCAGCAACAACAGGGGACGGGGAACATCGGCCAGGGAACGCATGGGCTGCCTCATCAGGACTTTCCTAATGGAATATGCCTAGGATACCTGATACTTCAGGGGGTTAGGACAGCGGCTGTCAACATTCACCCTTGGGATTAGCCCCTCTATTGGCCTACTAGCGACCATAGTTGTGACCGCTGGGCAAGATGGTGGTGCGATCGCAGCAGCTCTGGTCTAGATCACCCCCCGTAGCGCGAAATAGATTGCAACGGCTGAGGCTGGCCTGGCTGAGGTCAGCTCCCTCTAGCTTCGCCCCGCAGAGATTGGCCCGCTCTAGATTAGCTCCCTGTAGGGTAGCCCCCCGCAAGTCGGCCCCGCTCAGGTTGGCCTCGACCAGGCTGGCTCCGGCTAAACTGGCCCCCTGCAAGTTGGCGCGAACTAAATCAGCACCGTTCAGTATGGCCTCAGCCAGGTCGGCTCCGTAGAGGTTGACATTGCCCAGGTGGGCTTTGATCAGGCTGGCCCCGGCCAGTTTGGCCATACTGAGGTTGCCGTAGGGAATGTAGCACTCATCTAGGCAGCTGTTCTGCAAATCAATCTGGCGCAGATCTACCTCAAATAATTCAATACCGGTCAGATTGTGCATTGAGAAACATCGCTGACCGTTGTGATATGCCGTCAGCAAGGCATCTTTTGTAATTCGATCCATCGCAGTTGTTGAAGCCAGGTCGTAAACCTGAGTATTTATGCTCAACCAAAGGTCACCTGCCAATGTAATCGTTTACGTTTCGTAACGACGAAGCGTTAATGATGTCTTCAGTTTTCGGCGGTTCCGGAAGGCAGACCTGGGGGTTAGGAATGAGGTGAGCAGGTTTAGCAGCAAGAACCGTTGAAGTGTAGATAGTGGGAGGTTCTCTTCGTTTTGCTCACAGCTGAGAGCAAGTTTGCCATAGCGGCCGTAGACACAACCAATATCTTGGGCGTTGTCCTTGAGGTGGCGACTGAGAATTTGCCTTAGCTTTACCCGAGCCACAACAAAGCGGTGGCGATCGCGCTCAAAGCGAAATCGTCCAGCCCAATCCTGCTCTGCCCCACCGAGCAGTGGATAGAGCTGATGGATTGTTGCTGCTTCCTCCTCTGAGCGCTCAGAGGAGGAAGCTGGTGCCAGCCATCACCTGTGATGACAAGTATTTTCATTTGATCGATCGCATTCTCAAGCTAGAGAATGGCCAAATCGTCGAGCATTCAATGGCTAAGATCTTTTCTTGACAAGGTATAACAAGTTGTTTAAGGTGCAGAAGGCAACCTGCTTGTTGATATGTTTTCTCATCTAAACCATCCTGATTTACGGGGTTGGATCTGGGGGCAAAACCGATGCTGAGGGAAATGCGGTACCTGAAAGGGGCGCTGCTGGCGATCGCCGCCCTGGTGCTGGTGCTGGTCGTCGCCTGCGGCGGGCCATCCCAGCAGGCTCCGTCGGCAAGTTTTGGAGGAGGACGCACCGTTGAAACCGCACTGGGCGAGGTGGTTGTGCCTCAGTCGCCCCAGCGAGTGGTGGTGCTGGCCCAGAGTGCCCTCGACAACACGCTGGCCCTGGGGGTTAAGCCCATCGCCTCGACCTATGCCGGGTTCCCCCAGCGCTCCGACTACGGCAATTTCCCCGACTATCTCGCGAATAAAACCGAGGGCATTGCCAATATTGGCCACGCCTCTCAGTCCAATTTTGAGGCGATTCTGGCCCTCAATCCCGACCTGATTTTGAGCAATGTAGACGACCACGGCCAGTTCTACGATCGCCTCTCGCAGATTGCCCCCACCGTGCTGGTGGAAACCCGCGCCGATGCCCTCACCACCTACGCCGAGGCTCTGGGCAAAACCGAGCAAGCCGAGGCGCTAACCCAAGATTTTGAGGCCAGAATGCAGCAGTTTCGCCAGCAGATGGGCGCTGCCTTGCAAACCACTGAAGTTTCGGTGCTGCGCTTTCGCCCCAACCAGGTGCGCCTCTATATGAAAGATTCCTTCTGCGGCTACATTCTGGAGCAGGTGGGGCTGCCCCGCCCGCCAACCCAGGCCAAAGACAAATTTTTTGAAACCGTCAGTTTAGAGGCCGTTCCGGCGATGGACGGAGACGTGATTTTTTACTTTGAAGACAACCCTCAAGATTCTATGGCCCAGCAGGTGATGACCCACCCGCTCTGGCAACAGCTGCTGGCGGTGCAGCAGGAGCGGGTGTATCCGGTGTCGTTTGACACGTGGTTTTTAGGCAACGGCATTTTGGCCGCCAACGCCGTTCTAGACGATCTGTTTACCTATTTAATTGATGCCCCCGCATGACCTCACCTCAGTCGATTACCGCCTGCCCCGATGTCGATCTCTGCGCCGTATTTTCTAAACGCAGTGGCGAAAACCCGATTGGGTCGGCCCCGGAGTGCGATCGCTACTTGATTGTCGAAGTGCCTATGCCTTGGGGCCGCAATGTGCTACAGAGCAAAAACTTCCCTGCTGCGCTGCTGCCGGTGCTAGAGCAGGCGGCGGCCCGTAGTGCCAAGGGGCGTTGTCTGGCGATCGCCCCCGACCCTCGCTACAGCAAACTAGGCTATCGCCGCATTCTCTACTTTCAGCGCCCGGCTGCCCAGTTCGCCATCTATGACAAACAAGAATTTTGGGTGCCTGAAGACTTGGTCGTGCCGCTGGTGCAGGCCCTGCCCACCCCTGCCGCTCTGGCAGCGTTTGAGCCCTATCGTCAGCTCGCCCCAACGCGAGACTTCTTAGTTTGTGCCCACGCTGAGCTAGATATCTGCTGCGGTCGGTTCAGTCGGCCCGTGTACGACGCCCTCAAGACTTACCCCCAGCCCGTAAGGGTTTGGCGCACCAGCCACATCGGCAATCACCGCCTCGCCCCCACCCTAATTGACTTTCCCGAAGGCCGCTACTGGGGCCATTTAGAACCCGACACGCCTCACCATCTGGTGCAGCGAGATGTACCCATGACCAACCTCAGGGCTTACTACCGAGGCTGGGCCGGGCTACCGCCCCTGGCGCAGATAGTAGAAGGCGAAATCTTTGCCCAACTGGGCTGGAGCTGGTGCGACTATCGCCAGTCGGGGCAGGTGTTGAGCCTCGATGATGCCACGGGTGATGCTCAGGTGCAGATTGATTTCACCAGCCCAGAGGGTGAATCTGGAAGCTACCGCGCCACAGTGGCCGTCGGCGGCACGGTGATGACCCTCAATAATTCTGGCAAGGGCGATTTTAGAGAAGTGAAGCAGTACCGGGTTAGCGAACTGGAGCGGCAATCTAAAACGGCGTGATCACTCCAGATTGCCGCAGATGCGCACAGAAATTTAGTCGGGGCAGCTAAGCTCTTCTCTCCTGCCAAAGCCAGGGTAAGCACCTCCTTAAAGACTCATTTTATTGATATCGAATGTCAATGAAAAACTCATCCAGAGTATTTGGCGGCGAGAAAATCACATACCCAGAAGCCAATCAACCAGTTGTTCTCTAGAGTCTATAGGGGTTTTTTTGCGGGCTTGACCTAAAGCACAATCTCCTTGAGTACTTAAGAGCAATTCTCATCAATAGTTTTTTAATTTAACCTTATTGACTTAAGATCTCATTAGCACGGCGATTGGTATCGTTTCGCCGCGCTCGTTTCAAGCTGTTTAATGGTGTGTGAGGACTTGCTGTGAAGTTACTTTTAGGAACCTGCGCATTGGGGATATCCGGCGCGATCGCCGCCGCGATCGCCCTGCCCGCCTATGCCCAGACCACCGCAATTACCGCCGTGCAGCTGGTGCAAACCGAAGCCGGGCTATCGCTGACCTTTGAGGCGGCCACCGACGCGCCCCTGCAAACCTTTATCAACCGCGATGGCAACACCGTAGTGGTCGATGTGGTCGATGCTCAGCTGCAAACCCCTGAGGGTGGCTCGTTTGAGCAGGCCAATCCGGCGGCAGGCATTGAGTCGATTGTGGTCAGGTCTCTGGCCACCAACCGCCTCCAGGTCACCATCGTTGGCGCAACGGCGGCTCCAGAGGTCGCGATCGCTCAGCAAGCTACCAATTTAATCTTTGCCATCAGCGTTGAGGCCCCCGACTCTGCAACTGCCCCCGACAGCGAAGCACTGACGCCTGATTCCCCGGCATCCCCCGCCGCGCCTACATTAACCAGCGAAGGCGGAGTCCCCATTCGTGTAGTAGTCACCGCCACCCGCACCGAAGAAGCCCTGGAGGATCTGGGCCGCTCCGTCACCGTGATTGACCGTGAGCAAATTGAGCAGCAGTCGGCCCTCTCCCGCGATCTGGCCGATATTTTGGGCAATTTGGTGCCGGGCTTTGGCCCCCCCAACCAGCTGCGCACCACGCGGGGCCAAAACCTGCGGGGCCGCGAGGCCGCCGTTTTGATTGATGGCGTGCCCCTCTCCACCAACTTTCGGGTCAATCGCCAGGAGTTGCGCAGCATCGACCCCTCGGCGATCGAGCGGGTTGAGGTGATTCGCGGCCCCAGCGCCATCTATGGCGGCCAGAGCACTGGCGGCGTGATCAACATCATCACTCGCCCCCCTGCTGAAGGGGAGGTAGCGATCGAAACCCAGGTGGGCGGCAGCGCTTCTCTAGGCAGCCTGGAAGGGGATGGCTTCGGCAGTATTTTCTCCGTCGGAGCCTCCGGTAGCTTCGATCGCAGCGATTTTCGCCTCAGTCTCTCCCGCGACCAGACTGGCAGCTTCTTCGACGCCCAGGGCAACCGCATCGTCTCGGAGGCCAGCCTCAGCGAGACCACCAGCTACAACCTGCTGGGCAAAGTTGGCTACGACCTCAGCGACCAGCAGCGGCTCGATTTCACCATTAACTATTTCGATGCCGAACGCGACACCGAGTACGTCGCCGACCCCTCGACGCTGTTGATTCCTGGTCGACAGGTGGCCCAGTCCTTAAAACTTCCCGGCCTGCAGCGCGACAACAACCCCGGCGATCGCAACCTGCTGGTCAACCTCGGCTACACCCACGAAAATCTGCTCGGCAGCCAGGTGCAGGGCCAGCTCTATTATCAGGATGCGATCGCTCGCGGCGAGTTTGCCGACGGTCGCCTGGGCGGCGAGTTCTTTCCCTTCCTGTTTCAGTCGCGGCTTGATGCCGAGCGCTGGGGCGGTCGCCTGCAAATTGAAACGCCCCTAAACACCGCTAAAACCCTCAACCTGCTCTGGGGCGCAGACTACGAAAGCCAACAAAACCAGCAGATCACGGCCCAGTTTGACCCGGTGGCCTTTGACCGCGATCGCCGTCTCACCACCGTCCAAGAATTTGACTTTACCCCGCCCTACCGGCTCAACAGCCTGGGCCTCTTCACCCAACTCGACTGGGAAGCCAGCGAATCGCTGCTGCTGCGCGGCGGCCTGCGCTACGAAAACATCAACCTCGACGTCGACGACTACTTTTCCGTCACCCGACGACGACCCATTCAGGGCGGTAGCCGCAGCTTCGACGATATCGTTTTTAACGCCAGCGCTGTCTACAGCCCCATCGAAGACATTGTGCTCTTTGCCAGCGTGGCCCAGAGCTTCAGCGTGCCCGAGTTTAGCCGCATTTTAAGAACCCCCCCGGCTGGGTTTGTCAGCGTTGCCGACGACCTCGATGTCACTCAGCCGATCAAAGTTACCGAGTATGAGGTCGGGGTTCGCAGCAGTTGGCCAACGGTGCAGGCCAGCCTCAGCGGGTTCTACAACACTTCAGACCTGGGCGCTAGCCTGGTGCCCAGCGCCACTGGCCTGCTCAGCATTCAGCGCGCCCCCCAGCGCATCTACGGCGTCGAAGCCACCCTTGACTGGCAACCCGGCGATCGCTGGGGCCTCGGCAGCACCATCAGCTGGGCCGAAGGCGAAAACGACGTCAATCAAGACGGCGACTTTCTACCCCTCAACAGCGGTGAGATTGCCCCGCTTAAATTCACCGCCTACCTCGAAAACGAAACCCTGCCCGGCTGGAATAATCGTCTGCAAACCCTGATTGTCGGCAGCCGCAACCGAGCCGCAGCTGCGGGTGTAGAACCCTTAGCGATCGAGAGCTATGCCACTGTTGACTTTATTAGCAGCGTCGATGTTGGCTCGGGCACACTGCAAATTGGCGTCGAAAACCTGTTTGACAGCCAATACTTCCCAGCCGCGGCCCAGTTTCTCTCAGGCTTCGACGATCGCAACTACATCGGCGGTCGAGGCCGCACGGTGCGCATCCTGTATTCAACGACGTGGTAGTTCAACCGGAGAAAATCCCTCTGAATAGGCCAGGCTCCATCCATTAGTTAGGATAGCTCCCAGCAACGGGAGCCAGGATTGCAGGTGCCTCAGTGGGCTGGATCTACTAATTTACAGAGTTCGTCCGGTTGATTGGTCAGCTTGCCGGTAGCGTCTGTTTTGGCTTCGCTGAGCATAGGCTTCAGCTTGTTGAGGGCAGTGTTTTCCCTCACTTTGCCGGACAAACCAGGTTGCCAAAGTTCATCGCGCAACTGGCACTTAAGGGGGTGGTGATTGCCTTTGATGCAATTAGCACCCAAAAAGCCGTGCAACCCCGCGCCGGTTTCCGGCGCTAGGAAACACGCACTAAGACAAAACCTGTCAACTCATGATTGACACCAACCATCGTTACTTGGGTGCCCTTGAATTTAGCCCAGATACCCCCGAGACCATTTTTAGAATGAAATAGCCCTGTACCTACTTGCTGTGCTCGTGGATCAAAACATAGCTTAGCAGGGTAGTTTTGCCTGCCCAGGTCGCCCATTAGCTGGGTTAAGGAACAGAACGTTGTCCACGTCACCCTGACCACAGCGCGATTACAGTCTCTGCGTAATCACTATGCACTATAAAATTTTGGGTAATCATTGAAAACCACAAAATTTTTTCCCTGCAGATAAACATACTTGAACTTATGTGTATGCTTTTTGAAGAAAATAGTTAGATAGTGACCGATAGATTTTATTGTTTAGGGGTAGTCAACCCACCGTTTTATTTGTTAATGGCAAATAAAAAATGACCTAATCAGCCCAGCTAGTCAGGTTCTTGTAGACATTGAAATCGTGTCTAATCCGAGGCTTAAGACTAGGTATCGACTGACCTTTTTCAGGCTGGAAGCTTATCTGCTTTAGGCTAACTGGGGTTCAGATAGAGCCTGCATGAGCGCTATTTTTTTTGGCCGCTAATGGTCAATTTAAGTAGCCTTGAATTGGAGTTGATCAGCTTGGAGCTGGTGAGGTGTTGACACGTCGCTGTTGGCAAAACTGATCCGGTTAATCCACTTAGGAGGATATTTAACGATGAGTATTGTGGCTAAAGTTATTGCACAGTCAGATGAAGCCAATCGTTTTCTCAGTAGTGCTGAGCTAACGAAATTACAAGACTTTTTTGGCAACGGTACCACCCGCATCAGCGCAGCACAGAAATTGGCTGCCAATGAGCAAAAAATTGTTGACGAGGGCAGCAAACGGTTTTGGGCAAAATGCCCCAATACACCAAGTAACAGCGGTAATCCACAGAAAACTGCCCTCTGCCAGCGAGATCAGGGCTGGTATATTCGATTGGTAAGCTATTGTGTGCTAGCAGGTAACGCTAAACCCTTAGAAGATATTGGCTTGGACGGCATGCGCGATATGTACGTCTCTTTAGGCGTTCCTCTCACCAATCTTAAGTTGGCAATGCGCTGCCTCAAAGAAGTTGCCATGGGCACGTTAAGTTCAGAAGAAGGTGCACTGGCTGCTCCCTACTTTGATCAGCTGATTCGAGCTTTTTAGAGCTCCAGTTTTTGTAAATATAGCCGACGAACTGTTGATTTTACGCTTTAAGCGAGAGATACCATGCAAGACACTATTACCGCCGTTATCAACCCTGCCGACGAAAAAGGCAGCTACTTAGAAGGTGCTGAGCTAGAGGCCCTGCAAAAATACTTCCAAAGTGGTACGCTGCGGGTAAAAGCGGCTACCCAAATTGGCGAAACTGCCGCCAGTATCATCAGCGAAACCGTGGCTAAGAGTCTGCTTTACGGAGATATCACTTGCCCTGGGGGCAATATGTATCCCACTCGCCGCTATGCCGCTTGCCTACGCGATTTGACCTACTTTCTGCGCTACGCTACCTATGCCATGCTGGCAGCGGATGCTTCTATTTTGGATGAGCGAGTGCTAAATGGTTTGAGAGAAACCTATGGCTCTTTAGGCGTGCCCATCGAGCCAACTATTCAGGCCATTCAGGCGATGAAGGACGTGGTAACCCAGCGCGTTGGTGCTGATGCTGGGCAAGAAATGGATGTCTATTTAGACCACATTATTTCGGGTCTGAGCTAGGAAAAAGGGTTTGGATGTCAGCTTTACGGTACAGGGGCATAGGTTCATGGCCTGGTCTAGCACCTTGCACCCTGTACCTGCCTGACATCCCAAATCCTTTCCCCGTTCCTTCCTGCTCTTTCCCTTTGTTGATCACTCCTATAACAGTCAAATCATTGCCATGTACGCTGTTAACAAAACCCAGGAACAATACCCCTGGTGGGCGGGTAACGCCCGATTTATTGACCTGTCGAACACGTTCATTGTGGCCCATGTGGCCCAAGCCGCTCTGATCATGCTTTGGGCTGGGGCTTTTACCCTATTTGAGTTGGCGGTTTATTCTCCTGATCTCCCTATGTACAGTCAGGGATTAATTTTGCTGCCTCACCTGGTGACCCAGGGTTGGGGGCTGAACTCTGGTGGAGTTATTCAAGACACATTTCCTCTATTTGCCATTGGGGTGATTCACATTGTGGCGGCTGGGGTACTAGCGGGTGGAGCCTATTTTCACCGGACCCGGCTGGCTCCCAGCTTGGCCAAAGAGAGCGGGCGGGCCGCCAAATTTCACTTTGAGTGGGATGACCCTAAACAACTGGGGCTCATTCTGGGGCACCACCTGGTATTTTTGGGCCTGGGTGCTCTACTGCTGGTGATTAAGGCCATGGCCTATGGCGGCCTCTACGATGCCAACATAGGTGAAGTGCGCTTGGTCACAGACCCCACCCTAGACGTTGGCACCCTGTTTAGCTATCGCACCCACTTATTTGATGTCAATAACCTAGAAGATTTGGTAGGTGGTCATATCTATGTGGCGGTGTTGCTGGTGCTAGGGGGAGCTTGGCACATTTTGGTGCCACCCTTTAACTGGGTACGGCAGCGATTTTTGTTTTCGGGCGACGGCATTCTAGCCTATTCGCTGTTTGGCATTGCCATTGCTGGGTTTGCGGCTTCATACTACTGCGGCTTTAACACCCTGGCTTATCCCACCGAGTTTTACGGGCCTCCCCTGGCGCTGAAGTCGGCGTTCTTGCCCTCTTTTTATGACCCCAGCGGTGCTATGGCATCGGGATATTCCTCCCGCACCTGGCTGGCCAATGCCCATTTTTACCTGGCCTTTTTCTTTGTACAAGGGGGGCTGTGGCACTATCAACGGGCTATGGGCTTTGACCTCAGCAAAGCCTTTGCTAACTGGCAACAAAATATCACCGCAGTCAGCGATAATCCTGTTTTGACATACCAAAACCTGGTG
Source organism: Nodosilinea sp. LEGE 07298 (assembly GCF_015207265.1). Lineage (GTDB taxonomy): Bacteria > Cyanobacteriota > Cyanobacteriia > Phormidesmidales > Phormidesmidaceae > Nodosilinea. The sequence continues at coordinate 12,443 of NZ_JADEXE010000004.1, forward strand.
CACCCAGACCCTAAACCGCTGTTGCAGGTGCGATACGAAGCCCCTCAAATAGAGCCACTTCCTTTACTGGCTATGGAGCAGGCATTTACTGATTTTATCTATCGCCCGTCTCAGGGCCTTGAGCAGCCTAGTTTGGCTACGGCAAGCGGCGTGCGGACAACGCTGTATCAGACCACTTACCAGCCTCACAAACGAACGTTTTATCATCCTCCTGAAGCGGACAAAGGCAAGGCTATGTTTGGTTATGGGGGCCGCACCCCAGCGAGTTTGTACGAACAGCCGAAGCGGTCTCAGGCCGATCGCAAGTATCCTACCCCGATAGGTGCGGTGGTATACGAGCCTAGCCAAAATCATGCCAATAGCGCTCAAACCCCTCACGCTGAAGCCGTTGTTTCTAGCAATGGCGCTAGTGCTGGGACTGGCTAGACTAGCCAAACTGCCAACTAGTCGATGGCGAAAGCGGCTGATAAGACCCGCTTTCGCTTTCGATTAGCTGGATTGCATTAATTCATGACGGGTAGGGGGGAGGCGCGATGGTCAAAGACCGATCCCTGAGAGCGATCGCATCTACCCCAGCACCTCTCGCAGCATCTGGCGCTGCTGACTCACCGAGGCCAGCGTGTTGGCCGTAATCAGCCCGCAGGCGGCGACGGCGGGCAGGCCAATACCGGGAAAGGTCGAACCGCCCACGCAGAGTAATCCCTCCAGCGGCGTCTTTGGCCCAGGAAACAGACCATCTTGAGCTGAGATGGCCGGGCCATAGCTACCCCGGTGGCATCGCAAAAAGCGCTCGTGGGTGAGGGGCGTGCCCACCAGCTCAACCTCAACCCGCTGACGCACATCGGGAATGATGCGCTCTAGGGCACGCCAAAGCGGTTCTGCCCGCGTCTGCTTCAGCGCTGCGTACTCGGGGCTGCGCCGATCTAGCCCCTGCCACAGCTCGTAGGGTTCGGTCGCGGGGGTGTAGACGTGGATGGTGTGCTTGCCGGGTGGGGCCAGCGATGGGTCGAGCACCGAGGGAATCGACATCACAATCAGGTTTCGCGGGGCATCAATCCCCCGCGCCCAATCTTCGACGGTAATGTAGTGGCAGGCCAGGTCGGGGGGCAAATTTGCGCCGTCGATGCCCAGGTGCAGGTGCAAAAAGCTGGGGCACTCGGGGGTAGCCTGGCGTTCTTCTACAAAGGGCTTGGGCAATGCGCCGTCGGGTACCAGCTTCAGCGTGTCCCAAATTGAGGCGTTGGAAATAACCGTATCAGCGGGGAGAATTTCGCCCGATCGCAGCGCCACCCCAGTAGCCCGCCCACCTTCTACCAAAATTTGCTCTACGTGCGCCCCCAGCCGCAGGGTGCCGCCAAATTTCTCCAGGCCGCGCACTAGGGCATCGACCATCGCCGCGCTGCCGCCGATGGGATAGTCGAGCGTCACGCCGGGACGGTACCATTCGGCAAACATGAAAGCCATTTCGGCGGTGCTGGTGCCCTCGGCAGGCAGGCCCGACAGCAAAAAGCAGAGCAGATTCATCCAGTTACGAATGAAGGGGTCGCGGGTAGTGCGATCGAGCACGGTGCTGAAGGGTTTGCTCGATTGAGTCAGGGCCGGAGCATTGCGCAGCAAATCCCAGCCGTAGGAGGCGACGGTTTGCAGGGCACCCAAATCTAGCCGCAGGGCAGCGGGGGGAAGGGCGGTGGCGGCTTTGCCCAGCGGCTCCATGGCCTTTTGTAGCCGCCGCCAATCTTGTACGGCGGCATCGCCCCGCAGGGATTGCAGCACCTCGGCAAACTGGTGATTGCCGACGGTGGTGTCAAAGTTGCCCTCGGGAATGCGCACGCCCCAGGTGTCGTAGTTGGCCCAGGTAATGCTGTCGGCTTCGCCAATCGCATCGAGCACGTGGCGCAGCGGATTGGTCGAGCCCCGGTAGGACATACCCGAATAGAGAGATGGCCCTGAGTCGAAGGTATAGCCCTGGCGCTCAAAGCCGTGGGCTGCCCCGCCAGCAATCGTGTGGCTTTCGCAGACGGTGACGCTGTGACCGTAGCGAGCCAGCAGCGCCCCGCAGCACAGGCCACCAATGCCGCTGCCAATGACCAGAATGTTGGAGGAAGATGCCATGCTCGATCGCTGAGAACAACAGCGACTGACTGCGATCGCTGCCTCTTAATCTTGACGCTCTTGCCCTATTTTTGCAAAGCGAGTAAAAAAGGCCCCAGCTATTTCAACGGTTTCACTTTCTTCAACTGTTCCCTAGGCATTGTGTTTTAGGGGCTTGCTGACATAGGTATAGCCATAGTCACGTTGGTTAGGACATCCAGAAACCCTATGAACGTTCAAATGTTTGAACGTTCATAGGAGACCTGTCTTAACCAAACTGGCCACAGCTATATGAATCAACAAGTCAACGTCCCTCGTAGGGGCAAACGACCGTTTGCCCCTACCCAAATTTATGCCTCAATTCAGCAACGCCGTATTTAGAAGGTTGCCTAGGGTTTAGTTGGACGGTTTTACCCAGGCTTTGAACTGCATGTAGGCCTCCTCTGGGGTGAGGGGTTCGCTGTGTTCGTCGGGGATGTAGAACTGGCGGCTGTCGGCAAAGTGGCGCACCACAAAACTGTGGACTAAGCCCTGCTGGAGGGCCTGGTTACCGAGGTCTTCGGCGGTATCGGCCAAGCTTTGCTCGTCGTGGAAAGTAGGTTTACTCATGGTTCTTTTCTAAAATTCGGCTCTGCCATAAAGGCCCATTAGCTCTGCCGCCGCCAGGGTGCGATCGCGCATGGCCTGCAAGACCTCTTCCTCACTGGCTCCAGCCGCCACATCGAGCGGCTGGTCGAGGGCGTAGAGTTTGAAAAAATAGCGATGAGTGCCCTGGGGCGGGCAGGGGCCACCAAACCCAATTTGGTCAAAATCGTTTTTGCCCTGCTGCCCACCGTTGGGCAGGGTCTCTCGCTGGGGCAGCCCGGCGGGCAGTTCGCGCAGGTCGGCGGGCAGGTTGTAGAGCACCCAGTGGGTGAACTGGTTGGGAGCGTCGCGATCGCGCACAATCAGGGCAAAGCTGCGGGCTTCGGCTGGTGGGTCAGCCCAATTTAGCGGCGGCGACAGGTTTTCACCATCGCAGGTGTAACGGTAAGGAATCGAGGTACCGGTCAAAAATTCAGAACTGTAGAGATGCATAGGCCTGCTGCGTAAATAACAATGAAATGAGTCCTGCCCTAGCTGTCTCCAGGACTGGCAGCATGAACAGGCTTCGGTGTTTTTGGGCTAGGGGGCTGAACCGTGATCAGCTCAGGGCCGGGGTGACGAGAATGATCCATCTGGTCGAGGGCGATGGGTTTAATCTGCTGAACTGACTGGTGCAGCGCCTGGATGATGCGGATATCGTTTAGCCCTTCTACCCCTGAGGGTTTTAAGTCTTCACCCTGCAAAATGCAGTTCGAGAAATAGGTAAACTCAGCCGCCAGCTGACTATGCGGCTCAAACGTTTGCTCCTGGGTTTCACCATCGATAGCCAAGCCGATCTATGGGCAATAGACAATCAATTCTTGGGATCATTTTTGAAGACTAATGCCATCACTCTAAGGGTCTGAGCAGTATGCCTCCTCTGGCAGGCGAAGCAAATTATCGATAACGACCCCTCAACCTTTAGTTAGAAATAGCGTAAACATCCCTGCAATTATGCTGGCTGAGCGAATTCGTAAGCCTTTCGGCAGGCTCCGCCAAAGACTCCGCTCAGGGGACGGTTACAAAAAACAGCTGGCGTGGCGGCGATCGCATCAAGGCCTTCGTATTTGGCTTTCAGACGTAAGCTGTGAAACTATTTGAAAGCCGGACTAATGTAGTACTTCTTAATCTAGCTGAACATGCGATCGCAGTAGATTGGCCCTTTACTATACGCCTCGCTGGTCCAAAGCTGGCTATAGCTAGACCCTAAAACTTCAAGCTTTGAGCTAATAAAAAAGGTTATGCCCCTGGGCCGATGAGGATTGTTGTGAAAACCAAAAGGATGAAGGAGAGCGCTATGTTAGCGCCTCACAACATCGGATATCGAGGAGACACCTATGACAGAGCAATCCACGCACAGAGGCATCGGGTTTTTCCCTGAGGAAGCGCAGGCCGAAAAAGCGGTTCGAGTGTTAGAGTCCTCTGGCTTCCCGATGGATCAGGTGTCGATTGTAGCCAAGCAGCTAGAGAAAGATGAAGTAGCCGGCGGCGCTAAAACAGGGCATCAGGTTCAGGGACAGGATATTAATGCCTCTAAGCGACGGCCCGAACAGGCCAACACCGGAGCCCTTTGGGGCGGTTTGCTAGGGGGGTTGAGCGCTTTTGCCATTCCTGGCGGCCTGGGGGCTTTGTTGGCGGTAGGTTCTGCGGGTGCAGCGTTTGCTGGCGTGATGGCCGGGCAGGGGGCAGGGGCCTTAGCCACCCAAAATCTAAAAGAAGGGTTGAAATCTCTAGGTATTCCCGATGAAAAAGTGGGGGGCTTCAGCGATCGCCTGATCAACCAAGACTTCATGGTGGTTATCGATGGCACCCAGCCCGAACTAGACCAGGCCAAGTCGGCTTTAGCCGATCACGATATTCAAGCCTGGAATATCTATCCTCTGCCTCAATCGTCTCAGGCTTGATTGGCAGATTTTTTGCTGAAAGCCCTACGGGAAGATTTTTCTGAGTTGGTTTCCGCCGCTCCTGCTGAGTAACCTGACCTATGGAAAGCCCCAAACCCTTCCCTTTACCCACGAAAGCATTCAAACTGGCAGGGTTTTTGCTCGGCTTTGGCCTGGGTGGATTCATAGATGCCATTGTTCTGCATATGCTGCTGCAGTGGCACCACATGATTTCAGGTCGGGTGTCGATGGATACCTTTACGGGATTGCAGCGAAATGTAGTCGGCGATGGGGTCTTTAGCGCTGGCATGTGGCTGATTACAGTGACCGGTTTAGGGGTGCTGTGGCGCGGCATGCAGCGAACCCCAGTGGTGCCTCTCACCACATCCGCGTTTATCGGCTGGATTTTGATCGGCTGGGGCGGGTTTCACCTCTTCGACAGCATCGTTTTTCACGGCCTGCTGGGGCTGCACCACATTCGGCAAGTACCCAACTTTTTGGTGTACGACATTGCCTTTTTTCTGATTGGCTTTGGGCTGATCGGCGTTGGATATTTGATGACACGTAAACAAGTTGATGCCTAATCATCTTCCGATCGCAGCTGTTTTGGTTTTACCCGGTCTAGTCGGGGCTGTATTTCTCGCGTTGTTTTTAGCCGAGCGGGTGCGGCCCCTGCGGCAGCCCACCCGACCGCTGTGGCAGCGGCTAAAGGTAAATGCTGGGGTAACAGCGATCGCGATCATTTTCAACTTTGCCGTAGTGCAAACCGCCGCCTACTTCACCATTCAGGCATCAGCAGCGCAGTCCTTTGGGCTGGTGCGATGGCTGCCGGTGCCGCCTCCAGTGGCGGGGGCGATCGCCTTTTTGCTGCTCGATCTAACCTTTTACTACTGGCACCGGGCCAACCACGGCATTCCCTTGCTGTGGCGCTTTCACAACGCCCACCACATCGACCCCGACCTCGATGTCTCAACCGGGTTTCGCTTCCACTTTGGCGAAATGGTGTTTTCGGCGGGGCTGCGGGCGGCCCAGGTGGGGCTAATTGGGGCATCGCTAGGAGCCTACCTGCTGTACGAGCTGGTTTACCAGGCAAATACTCTGTTTCACCACAGCAACTTGCGCCTGCCCTTGGCCCTGGAGCGGCGGATCAACTGGCTGTTGGTCACACCCCGCATGCACGGCATTCACCACTCCCAGGTGCGTGAAGAAACCAACTCCAACTACGGCATCATTTTTCCCTGGTGGGATCGACTTCACCAAACCCTGCGGCTCAACGTGCCCCAGTCAGAAATTACCATCGGCGTGCCAGCCTACACCGACCCCGCTGACAACCAATTGATTCAGGTTCTGAAGCTGCCCTTTCAACCCCAGCGCGACTACTGGCTACAGCAGCAGCAGTTTCCCACCGCCCGCGACCCCGCTGTTTTGAGCCCAGACCGCACTCAGATGGCGAGCCTAAAGCAAGCCGTTGGATAAGTTTTTCCCGTTTCGAATGTCTACAACATAATCCCATTAAGGAGCTACTTCCCATGATTCGTAAGTTTAATCTCATCGATCGTTTGACCTCCCCTAAAAGCGTAGGAGCTATTCTCCTCGCCCTCGGTGCTCTGGTACTGCCTGCCTGCGGGATAGGCCAAGAAGGAGGCTTAGGTGAAGACCAAGAACTCTATGAAGAAGAAGGCGAAGGCTTAGGCGACGAAGGCCTGGGCGAAGAAGAAGGTTTAGGAGAAGAGGAGTTAGGTGACGACTAATTCCTAGTTGATTCCTCAGACTGATCCTCTCAGTAGGCAAGCGTAATTGAATATAAGTCGATGTAGGTTGGGTTGAGGCACGAAACCCAACGCCCGCACGGGTTCCGCTATCGCTAACCCATCCTACATTTGAATTGGCCAACGCACTTACCTGCGCAACACCAACCTAGAAGGACTCGACCCCGACGGCATTCGCCACGGCCTGCAAACGCTGCTGCGATCGCCATACCAGAGATAACCACGGCTTTTCGAAGCCTAACGGGGCAGTCTAGCCCAGCCCACTCATAGCCGGTAGGCCTACCGGCTAATCAAGCCTGGCGCAGCTAGTTACCGCTAGCTGCGCACCCCCTCATAAAACTCTGTTTCTGCCTAAAGGTAGGTAGGAAAAGAACTTTTTAACATTATATTAAGTAAAAATTGAGTAAAGATATAGAAGGATACGGATCTATGACCAGCTCAATCGAGTTCAAGCTATTTGCGCCTTATAACGAAGGCGCTATTTTATTTGGCTCTTTTTCTGACTGGCAAGATATTGCAATGAAAAAGGGGGAAGACGGCTACTTTCGTACCTCTGTAGATCTAGAAGATGGACGCTACGAATACAAGTTTAAGGTACAGTCAAAAAGCTTTTTCCTAGAACCCGATGAGTGGATTGAAGTCATTGATCCTAAAGCCAACCATATAGAAGATACTCATCAAAATACGATTATCTATATTAAAGATGGTGAACCCATCGTCGATGACTACGTGTGGAGTCACGACGACAAGAGTTTGCCCCAAAACGAAGAACTCGTTATTTATGAAATTTTAGTTGGCGACTTTTCGGGTGGCGAAGATGACCCCCATCCTCGGGGAAAACTGCAGCACATTACCGAAAAGCTAGACTACCTCTGCGAGCTAGGCATCAACGCTATTGAGCTAATGCCTGTTCAAGAATCTCCAGGTGATCAAGGATGGGGCTATAACACCCATCACTATTTTTGCGTTGAGACCAGCTATGGCACATCCAAAGATATGAAGCATCTTGTGGACGAGTGCCATGCCAGAGGTATTCGCGTCATTTTAGATGTTATTTTAAATCACTCTGGTTCTGAGGCTCCGCTAACCAAAATTGATTACACCTACTGGTATCGTCGCGACCCCAAAGATGCCGAATATAACTGGGGGCCAGAGTTTGACTACGACCACTACGACGAGCATCTCGATCTTTGCCCAGCCCAAGACTTTGTCAAAGACGTGGTTCGCTTTTGGATTTCGGAGTACCACATTGACGGCTATCGATTCGATGCCGTCAGTCAAATGGGCCACTTTGACTTTCTCAAGGAAATAGCCAGTCAAAATGCTCAAGATGCTCAGCCCAAACCCTTTTACAACATTGGCGAGCTTATTCCAGAGTCTCCCGATGCGACCAATCTCGATGGCCCTCTCGATGGCTGCTGGCGCGATGGCTTTTTGCACAATCTTGTGCCCATGCTGTGGGGAGAAGAAACCGATATAGAGACTGTTAAGGACTTGGTTGACGCTAAGCGATCGGGCTATTTAGGCGCGGTCAATGCCATTACCTATCTCAGCAACCATGACCACGACCATTTAATGGTGCAGTTAGGCAATCATGAAATACTTGATGACGCTGCCTTCAAGCGAGCCAAACTGGGCGCGGCCCTGGTCATGACATCGATGGGCGTGCCTTTAATCTGGATGGGCGAAGAATTTGGTGCCTATAAACCAAAGTCTCTAGAACCGAATAAAACTGACTGGACTTTGCTGAAAAACGATCGCAACCACGACCTGTTTGAGTACTACAAAGGTCTTATCGCTCTGCGGAAGGAGAACCACGCCCTGCGCACCGAAAACGTCGAGTTTTTCTTTGAAGACCCAGACTCTAAGGTGCTGGCCTTCATTCGCTGGAACGATGAAGGTTCTAGGGTTGTCGTCATAGTTAACTTTTCAGATAATTACCTGGCAGACTACAAAATTGACGGGTTTCCCCACAATGGCACCTGGCACGAATGGACCAACAACTACGACGTAGAGATCAATGATGGGGTCTTGGTAACCGATCTGCCTGAATACGAAGCCAAGGTGCTGGTTTAGCGCTAGTACTCTGCGGCGCGAGTTTAGATACTATTCTCGGGGGCTAGGGAGCAGGGGGGCTAGGGAGCCAAGCAGGGATTGCGCCACGATACCTGCGATCGCGTCATTTACCTTGCTTTTACCGAGGAAATCGGGTCAGAATAAAGAGAATCCTTCCCTTCCTTGACTGGCGAGGCTCCGTTATCGGCACCGCTCAAAGGATAGTTGGATCTATAAGGTATAGCAACGGCCAGATTCTGCCCCTATGACTGCCACAACGCCGCAATTTCGCTCGCTCTCCCCAGCGGATCACCCCCAGCTCAATCATGGTGAGGCAGAGTTAACGGTGGATGTGGCCATTGTCGGCGGCGGTATTGTCGGGCTAACCCTGGCGGCTGCCCTGGCCCCCTGTGGCATGAGCATTGTTGTGATTGAGGCTCAAACGGCGACAGCGGCAGCCTCGCGGCAGCGAGCCTATGCGTTCTCGCTAACGTCAGCAGATATTTTCAAAGGATTGGGGCTGTGGCCGCAAATTGGGCCGCATATCTGCCATTTCGACAAGGTGCAGCTCTCCGATGGCGACTACGGCAAGGTCGTGCAATTTTTGCCAGAAGATTTGGGCACTGAGGCGGTCTACTACGGGGCCGAACACAAGGTGCTGATGGCGGCGCTACAGGGGGCGATCGCAGCTACCCCCAACATCCACTACCTCTGCTCTGCCAGCCTGGGCGAGATGCACGATCGCGGCGAATCGGTGATGGCTGAGGTGAGTACACCCGAGGGGATGGTTAGGGTGCGATCGCCGCTCATGGTGGCTGCCGATGGCAAAGGCTCACTCCTGCGGCAGCGGGCCGGCATTGGCAGCGTTGGCTGGCGCTACCAACAGTCCTGTGTGACTACCGTGCTAGAGCCGGAGCATTCGCACCAAAATACCGCCTACGAGCGGTTTTGGCCCAGCGGCCCCTTTGCCATTCTGCCGCTGCCCGGCCAGCGCTGCCAGGTCGTTTGGACCGCTCCCCACGCCGAAGCCGAAGCTATTCTAACCCTGCCCGAAGCAGACTTTATGGCTGAGCTAGAGCAGCGCTACGGTAGCCAAATGGGACGGCTGAGGCGACTAACGCCCCCGGCGATGTTTCCCGTACAGCTGATGCAGTGCGATCGCTACGTACAGCCCCGCCTAGCCCTGGTCGGAGACGCCGCCCACAGCTGCCATCCAGTCGGCGGACAGGGCCTCAACATGGGCATTCGCGATGCGGCGGCGCTGGCCGAAGTGTTAACTCATGCCTACCAACAGGGGCAAAACCTGGGAGATGTAGCCGTGCTGCGCCGCTACGAACGCTGGCGGCGATTAGAAAACTGGGTCATTCTCAGCTTTACCGATGTGCTGACCCGCACCTTCTCAAATCAGATTTTGCCGGTGGTGGTGCTGCGACGGGCCGGGCTGTGGACGCTGGGCTCGGTGCCGATTCTCAAGCGGTTGGCTCTGCGGCTGATGACGGGACGGTTGGGTCGCGTGCCCAAACTGGCACGCCTGGCCCAGCAAAGTAGGCATTAAGAGCCGATCCGAAAACCTCGGAGCCAATCAATCTGTATAGATGCGCTCGATGGAAAAGTCGTTGATCGTGTCTTCAAAGCGATTAAGGGTAACGCGCATTTCGTCGTAGGCGCGGGCCGTAGAAACGCCGCCTGGCGTGGGGCACTGCACCTGCAACAGGGTTTGAAACGACCCGTACGCGGCGTGGGTGTACAGCGCTTTTTCGCACACAGGGCTAATAAACCCTTCGATCGCCAGCTGATTTAGCGCGGCCACCCCCATCGGGCTTTGCAGCACAACGCGCCAAGTCTGCTCCTCATCCTCTGCGCTGGCGGGCTGCCAGACCTCGGGCAGGGCAGAGCTGGCTTCGGCCTGGGCCAGACCGTTTTCGGCTGGGCCAGCATCGACGGCGGGCACCCACGCCCCACCCAAAACGACCAGACCGAGGCCAGCGGCCAGCCCTGTCCAACGTGGCCATAACGACGACTTGTTCATAATCGGTTCCTGTTTGTTTAACTGTTGCCCCATTTTAGAAAGCGGGCCTGTGTCTACAAGCGTGGGTTACGAGATTTGCAACAGAGAGCGCCAACCACCTCACCCCGTAGGGTCTACTGCTTATAAATATCTCGTTGCTGCGTGGGAGTCCCTGCAAGATCCCCCTAAATCTCCCTTAGAGGATGTTTGAACAGTCTTACTTCTTGTAGCGAAAGTGGAGATCCCCCTAAATCCCCCTTAAAAAGGGGGACTTTGATTCCGGTTCCCCCATTTTCAAAGGGGCTAGGGGGGATCATGCGCGATCGCCCTACCGGGCCAGTCTTCGACCATCGCGCTGGCTGTAGCGCAGCACATCACCCACATCGGGGCGAATGATCAGGCCGCTGGCGGGAATGTCGATCGCATGGCTCCAGCTAATGCGCTCTAGGTAGCCGAGCAGGTGCAGGCGATCGATGGCGTGCTGGGTGTCGTCGGGGGAGCCGACCAGGTAGTGCCGCAGGCGGCGATCGCGCACTACGGCGATCGGGTTTCTGAGCAGCAGAGCCGGGGCCGCCTCGGTTGCCGGGGGCGACACAAAAGATTGAGTTTGCAACATTTCAAAACGTCCTCAACAGCAAATTTTCAAATGAACGCTACCCACCAACCAGAGATGACAGCATCCCGTAGGGTGGGCATTGCCCACCACCCACCTCCAGCTTGTTGGCAGCCTATGGACGGCAAAAACTGGCCCCTGCGATCGCAGATGGCAAAAGAACATGATCGGTAACGGTAGAATGGGGCACGACAGCAGGAACCCCGCAAACCTCCGGCAATGGGGAATTTAGGCTTCTCTGCTAATCGCTAACTAGACACATTGTCTAGACAGTTAGTCTATTTGTCAACCTGTCTAGACAGCTTGTCTTGTTTCTCTCACGGATGACAAGGCAAATTACGGCTGATATGGAAGAATCGCCACTGAAGAAATTGCGGGAAGAGATGAGCATGTCTCAGGAAGACTTTGCCCGTAGAATCGGTACCTCAGCCCGCACCATTAGCCGATGGGAGACTGGGGAGAGTGTGCCATCGTTTACCATCGCTCAGATGAAGGCGCTAGATGCTTTGCTGGCTGAGCAGGGGAAGTCGATTAAAGAATTGCCTGATAGCTTTGCAGCAGGGTAGGTTGGCTGTTTGAGGCGGGGTTGGATGGTGGGCGGTGCCCACCCTACGGGATGTTTTTAGGGCGTTTCGAGAAAAGTACTCGGTGTTTCGAGAAAATAACTCGGCGTTTGGAGAAATCTGCTCGGCGTGCCGAGAAAATTACTCGAAACCTGGAGCAAACCGCTCGGAATCTCGCCCTTTGGGGCTGAAGACTGAGGTTAAGATTGACCAAACCGCCCCTTCACCGCCACTGTCGCCAGCCCCGCCACCGATGCCCAGTATTTCTATCTCCTACCGCATCAGCGACAGCGCCGATATCACCGGGCGCATCCGCGAACGGCTGGTGGATTACTTTGGGGCTGAGCAAATTTTTCGCGATGTGCAGTCTATCCCTCTAGGTATCGACTTTCGAGACAACATCAACACCGAGCTAGACAATTGCCAGGTAATGGTGGTGGTAATTGGCCCCACGTGGCTCAGCGTTGAAGATACTGATGGCGATCGCCGTCTTGAGCACCCCGATGACTGGGTGCGGCGAGAAATTGAGACTGCCCTCAACCGTGGGATTCCGGTTATTCCTGTGCTGCTGGGCAACGCCCGTCTACCCAAGGCCGAAGAACTGCCCGAAAGCTTGCAGGCACTGGCCTACCGCAACAGTACCACCGCCAGGGCCGACCCTGATTTCGACCCCGATATGGCGCGACTGATTAAGAGTCTAGAGGCGGTGCTGGCTGAGCCTTCGTCCACGGCCTCTACCCCTAACAACCTGCCTCGCAGCGGTGCGGTGGAGTTTGTGGGCCGCGAAACCGACCTCAACAACCTTCATACCCAACTTCATCAATCGGATTGCGTTGCCATTACTGCCCTGGGCGGCATGGGGCATTGGTAAGACCGAGCTGGCCCTGAAATATGCCTTGCACGACCGCGCCCAGGGCACCTATCCCGGCGGTATCTACTGGCTGCAAGCTAAAGAGCTAGCTATCGGCATCGAGATCGTTAACTTTACCCTTGTCTACCTATGGTCATAGACGACGTAAGCGGCCCCGGCGACAACGCAGTCTATGCTGCTATCAAGCCCTACCTGCCACACTCAAAAAACGCTTTCGGGTGGTGAGCAGCACCCGCCTGCAACTAGACACATCTAAACGATGGTGCAGATCGACGTACTGAGCAAGACTGCGATCGCCTTAGACTTTATCGTGCCGCTTAATGGAAAGAGTTTGCTTACTTTGCAAAGTATGGGCTGGGCTATCTTCTGCCAGTTACGGCCAAAATTAGCGTTGCGAATACTATGAGGTAATGTGATTCTACATTTTATCTATGGTTGATGAACCCGGAAACCAACCTGCCCTGGTCAATCAACTAGCTAGTGCAGCCATCAAAGTCCTTAAACCTGGAGGGGTGGGGGTTGGAAGCCTTTTGGGGCTGTGGTACTTAGTGATAGAAAGCAAAGTGGCGGAGGCGATCGCCGCTACCCTAATCGGTTTTTGCCTCTCTTACGTTAGCAAGCTGTGGGAACCCATCCACCAGGGCAACCAAACTAGGGCAAAAAACACGGGTGAGACTATCAACATCGCCATTAACGAAACTATTGAGCAACTCTTTGCCAAAGCTACTGGAGCCGAAGATATCTATCTGCTGTGCCAAGCCCTTGACTGCCGCGACTACAAACCGGAGGGCATGGGCGCACGGGATCGTATCTTTATTCCTATGCTACAAGAAGTCTTTGTGCCCCTAGAGCTAGACAGTAGCTCCATTGCTCCAGGACTAAACCGCCACGGGCAATCGCCAGAAGACTGGCAAGAACTGCGGATTTGGACATTTTTAGCTCAGGCCCAACAAGAACCTGCCTATCGACAACTGGCCGTTGTGGCTTGGGGTGGATTTGGCAAAACAACTCTGCTTAAACATCTGGCTTATATCTACAGTATGCGGCAGCATGAGCAGTATGGCGTACCACCGTTGGTGCCCATACTGCTTCCCTTACGTAAATACCGCACCCAGCTCACCAGCGCACAACCACCCACCCTGCCTGAACTGGTCATGAAGCACCACCTCAAGCACCTGGCAGAGCTTGACCCACACATTCAACGTCTACCAAATAACTGGGCTGCAACACTATTGCTCAGTGGCAAAGCCCTGACGATGATGGACGGGTTTGACGAAATTCCAGAAGCCGATCGCCCTGCCCTTAGCCGATGGATCAGCGATCAGATGCGCCGCTTCGACCGTTCAGTGTTCATCCTCACTTCGCGCCCCACTGCCTACAGAGACAATTTTGCTGAACCCCTACGTACCAAACTGTGGGTGCGCCCCTTTAAACCTAAGCAGCAGCATGACTTTGTGCAGCAGTGGTATCTGTGCCAAGAGCGGCTTGACCGGGGTGGGCGCGACACCCCTGAGGTGCAGCGCGAAGCCAAGCGCAACGCAAACAACCTGCTAAGACAACTCAACGACACTAATCGCCCAGAACTCGCTGATTTAGCCAAAAATCCACTGTTGCTCAACCTGCTCGCCACCTACCACCGCAGCAACCCCGGCGTAGAGCTACCCCGCCAGCGGGCTGAGCTTTACCAAGATATTTGCACCCTGCAACTGCGCAAACGCCCGGATGCCCGCAGTATCGAGTTGCCCCTATCGCCCAGTCAACGCCAAAGTGTACTTCAGGCTGTGGCTCTGACAATGATGCAGCGCAACCTTAGGCTCATTCCAGAGCACGAGCTAGTGCAGCAAATTGCCTTGATCTTTCAGGCTCAAGGCCATACCGTTGACCCAAAAGTCTTCCTGAGGCAAATTATCGATGTCAGCGAACTCGTTGTGCGCCAAGGGTTAGAGGGCTGTGAGTTTGCACACCTTAGCTTCCAAGAATTTTTGGCTGCCGCCCAAATTAGTGCCCTCAACCAAGAGGCGCTGCTTTATCCCCACCTGGCCAATGCCAACACACAAGGCGACGACCTTGCTTGGTGGCGACAGACCATTTTGCTTTACGCTGCCCAAACCAATCCCACTGGTCTGATCAAAGAAGTCCTGCGCCAGGGTGCCCACGATCTAGCCTACGCCTGTTGGCAAGAAAGCCAGCGCACCCTAGATGCTAATATTGCCGCCGAGCTAGAAGCGCTTAAACTTACATTGCAAACCTCTCGCTATGCGAAGCTAGAAGAACTGCTAAAAACCCAGCAGTGGTGTAAAGCGGATGAAGAAACCTATAGGCTGATGATTACCACCGTAGGCAAAGAAGAAGGTCAGGAGTTTGACCCAGAGGACCTGCTCAGTTTTCCCTGTGACGATTTAAAGACTATTGATGAGCTATGGGTGACCTGTAGCGATGGCAAATTTGGCTTTAGCGTACAAAAGCAAATCTATGTAAAGTGTGGTGCTAAGCTGGACAGCAAATACCCAGGTGATACGATTTGGGAAAATTTTTGCGATCGCCTAGGCTGGCTCAAAGCAGGCAAGTATCTGGGCTACAACGACCTGAAAGCAGACCCATCTATATCTCCCACCGGAGAATTTCCGATTGCGAGAATCTTTTGGGGGTGGGGACAATTTTCCTTTGGTGAAGGTGGTGGAGCGAGCAGGAAAGAAAAGGAAAGTGGATGGAGCTTGGAGGAAGAGATCGAGCGCAGAAGGAATAAATCAAGGGGATCAATGGGATGGACAGTCGAAAGAGAACAAATGAAAATGAAGGAAAACCTTAGGAGGATTGTCCATCTTCTCTCACATCAAGACTTATAAGGTCAATATCTGTTGATGCTGCGATTATTTAGAAACGTGAAGTCTGTCTCCCCGACTCAGTTCTTAAATGCCGTGGGTCAGCCGTAGGATCAGGTGCATAAATAAAAAAAATGCGATCTTTGTAAAGATTTTATATTCGCGGTTGGGAATCCTTCTAGAAACCCTCTAGGAGGCATCTGACCATGACCAGCAACTACATTAGCGCCACCCTCTCCCTGCAAGACCGCGACGAGATCATGGCGGCCATTGCCACCATTCGCGACCGACTCCCCTTCGTCATCGACGTAGCACCCAAAGTCAAACGCTCCATGCCCAAAATGGGCGACAAGAGCCGCGCCTTTGTGCAAAAAGCCCTCGACGTCGCCATCCAAAACCCCGACTTTTTGCCCCGCTCCTTTGATATCGCCGAACTCCAGCGCGATGTAGAGCTGTTCGAGAAGATCTATCCCCTAGCCATGGCCCTCACCCAGCTCCAGGCCGACCTCGACGACACCCTCGCCGCCGTTGGCAGCGACGCCTTTACCGCCGCCCTTCAGGTTTACCGCCACGCCAAAGCCCACGGCGACGGCAGCGGCCTCGACACCCTGGTCGAAGAACTGGGCCAGCGCTTCGATCGCCAGCCCCGCAAAAAAGCTGTCGCCGTCGAGCCAGCAATGTAGGCCCTTGATGTAGGCAATTACAGAGCAATCCCCCCTGTCCGCGGATGGCGTGGACAGGGGGGATTGCTTCATCTACCTAGAATTAGGCCTCCTCGGGCACAAACTCTAGCGAGACGCCATTCATGCAGTAGCGCTGGCCGGTGGGTTCAGGCCCATCAGGGAATACGTGGCCCAGGTGACCACCGCAGGTGGCACAGTGCACTTCAACGCGGGTCATAAAGAAGGAGCGATCGGTAGTGGTTGCGATCGCGCCCTCAATCGGCTTGTAAAAGCTGGGCCAACCGGTGCCGCTGTTGAACTTGGTGTCGGAGGTAAACAGCGGCGTGCCGCAGGCTGAGCACTTAAATACGCCGGGTTCATACACCTTGTCGAGGGGGCTAGAGCCAGCCCGCTCTGTGCCGTGCTTACGCAGCACTCGAAACTGCTCGGGGGTCAGCTGCTCGCGCCACTGCTCTTCGGTCTTGTTGACGGTAAATTGCTCGTTGGAGGTTGCCATAGTCTCTACTAATTTGGAATCGACTTGTTTGGAAAGAAGTTCAGCGGTGAAATTGTTCAACAGCCAGGTGCCGCCAACCACGGCGGTACCGGCTTCTAGGAGCTTACGTCGCTTCATGGCGAGGTCAAACCATCGGTGGGTAGGTGAATGGAGGCGGGCGATCGCCCTGCGGCTCGTTTTATTTAACTTAACGTATCTGCCCAGCTCACCGCTGATAGCCCGGTGAGAATTTGCCCCAGCTCCCCTGAACCCCCGGTTCTTTAGTAGGCTATGACTACTATTGATACCGTCTGATCACCCTCCAGGGATTGCCGCTCCGCCCCTATGTCAGCTATCGCTTCTGCCCCGTCTAAACGTCGCGACCACGCCTGGCCCTTTTGGCCTGTAGTGCCCCTCTACCCCTACGGCCAGCGGCCAACCCTGCGAGTCGAGGTGGTCAAAGACCAGGTCTGGACCTTTGAGCAGTTTCAGGGCATTTTCTACGTGGTGGTGCCCATTCGCATGACGGTGGTGCGGCTAGAGCCGACGGGGCTGCTGGTGTATTCGCCCGTTGCCCCCACGCCAGAATGCATCGCCCTGGTGCGCGAGCTAGAGGAGCGCTACGGCCCGGTCAAGTACATCATTATGTCTACGGTGACGGGCATTGAGCACAAGGTGTTTGTCGGCCCCTTTGCCCGCCGCTTTGCCCAGGCCCAGGTCTACGTCACCCCCAACCAGTGGAGCTTTCCGTTCAACTTGCCGCTGCCCTGGCTGGGGCTGCCGCGCGATCGCACTCACATGCTGCCCGCCGATAGCTCCCAGGCCCCCTTTGCCGACCAGGTTGACTACGCCCTGCTGCCCCCGATTGACCTGGGCCTGGGGCCATTTGGCGAAACCGCCTGCTTCCACCGGGCCAGCCGCACCCTGCTGCTAACCGATGCGATCGTGGCGGTGCCAGAGGAACCTCCCGCGATCGTGCAGATCGACCCCTTCCCGCTGCTGTTCCACGCCCGCGACAGCGCCACCGAGGCGATAGTTGATACGCCCGCTAATCGGCGCAAAGGGTGGCAGCGCATTGCCCTGTTTGCCTTTTATTTTTGCCCCAGCACCCTGGAGGTAGCCACCACCGGGGAAATGTTCAAAGAGGCGAAGCAGGCTCCAGTGCGATCGCGCCGCCACTACTTTGGCTTCTACCCCTTTCGCTGGCGGCCCGACTGGCCCCAGTCGTTTCAGGCTCTGCACAACCACGGTCAGCTCCAGGTGGCCCCCATTCTGCAAACGCTAATCTTTAACCGTGGCCCTCAGGAGGTTTTAGACTGGGCCAAAAACGTGGCTAGCTGGCAGTTTGAGCGTATCATTCCGGCCCATCTGGCCGCGCCCATTACCGCTACGCCAAAGCAGTTTTTGGCGGCATTCGAGTTTTTGTATACCGAGCAAACCTCAGCGGCCCCACAGAGCTTGCCCCAGGCCGATTTCGACCTGCTGCGCCAGATCGAGGGGCTCTTGCTAAGCCGAGGAATTTCTCGGCCGCGCCAGTCTGCGCCCGCGATCGGCACAACCATCGGCCAAAAAACAGACGACAAAAAAACAGAGGCCTAAGCGGCCTCTGCGGCGGAAAAAAGGGCGGAAACCGATGCCGTCTAGAGCAAACCTACTCGGCCATAGCCTCCATTTTGGCGGAAATTTTTTCTTTGATTTCTTCAATGCTGGGCATAAATGCTTTCTTCTTCTCAAAGCCTAGCTTGATTTTTTCGGCAATTTCTTCGGGGGTAGGAGCCATTTCACCGTCAACGGCATCGGGGGCAAACGACGCTTTACTTTCCATACCCAGCTTGATTTTTTCAGCAATTTCATCCGGAGTCGGCATGAACATTTCCTTCTTGTTCATAAAGACCTCTTTTTTCTGCTCCGGAGTTAGCGCCGCAAACAGCTGGCCCTTGGGAACAGTCTTGATGATGGAGGCCAGTTCACCCTTTTGTTCGAGAGTTAGCGCCATGCGTCTAAATGCTTTACGCAGGCTATAGCCCTCCTGAATGGCCTGCTCAAACTTTTCGCGTTGTTCAGGAAAGAGAATATTCTCAATTTCAGGCACGTATTTTGACTGCAAATCCTCGATTAGAGTTGCCTGCTCAGAGGTAAGATCAACGTCATTAAAGAACGGCAGCGAAAAGGGAAACGGCTTGGCACTGGCTGGGCTGACGGCCAGGGTTAGTGAAACCAAAGTGCAAAACACAACGGCGAGAAGCTTTCTCAACATACTAATTCTCCGTACTAGTTAACTAACACAACGCTAACGTAAACCAACTGTAGCCGCCCTTTAAAGGAGTGACCTAGCTCTCGTCGCTCACCGTCTTAAAATGTTCAGAGAAGGCTACAACTGCCATGAACGATATTACAATGACCGGTATCACCAGGCTCCACCAGGTTTCAGAAATTAGCACAAAGTAAGTAGCCCCCAAGCCTCCCAGCGCGAAACCAGCCATAATGGGTAAAATTCGTCCCATCCGTTCTATAGATTCGGCAGCGGCGAGGGAGGCCTTTTCGTCGCCTGACGGGGCAAGTTTTGATACAGCCACCTGCACCAAATCGATTGTGAGCTGGGTCGTATTGCCGGTCATGACAGTGGTGGGTATGTAGCTTTTAAACACCCCTTTGGCCTCCTTCATTAGGGCATTTTGAATTCCCATAGCCACTACTCCAGTAATGCCAATAGGCAGAATGTACTCTTCTTGAATGCTAAAGATAAGCGCCGGGGATAAGTTGACGCCAACAATCAAAAAAGTCGTTAAGGCCACGGCCTCAGCGGCCAGTAAGATCGCAAAAACAGGCCACTTTTTCTTGCGAGCATAGCGGGCCAGCAGCGACGTGCCCGCCACCGACACCATGAAGGCTGGAATCATCAGCAGGTGGGTAATGACAGACTCTTCGTCGGCCATCACAAACTCGTACCCGGCCAGGGCAATATTGCCGGTAACGTGGGCCGTGAAAATGCCAAACAAAATAATAAAGGCAGAGGTATCGACAAACCCCGCCACCCAGCTCAGCATAAACCCGGCTGGGCCATCGCTAAGTAGGTAGCTGCCCAGGCTAAACTCAGATTTAGTCGGAGAACTCGCAACCATGGTAACTATCTAAACTGTGCAGCGGTAAACCAAAAGATGACCGACCTTAAAACTACTTGGAGCATTAGAACTACTTGGGGCTATCATGGGCGGTTGTCCGCTCGTCGTCGGTAGCAGACATAACGGTATTACCCCTTGCCATCGGTTTCGGCTTTGGGGGCAATGATTTTAATCGCCTGGTACAGGTGGCTATCGGTTGTAAACGCTACCGTTTCGGCGGCCTCGTCCTCTTCAAAATCATCTTCAGATTGGGCAGTAGCTAGCGCGATCTGGGGCACCTGGCTGGGGTCGCTAAACTCAGCGGCGCTGCCCCAGTAAGTCAGCAGGGCAATATGAGGCGTATCAATACCCTTGAGCAGTACGGCGGTGCGGGGGGCAGGATAGAGCTGGGGAATAGTCTCAAGGGCTGCTCGGGCAAACACCAGGAGTTTGGCCTGATGCTCAGCGGTGTCGGTGGTCATATCGCTAATTTGCACCAGGGCCGTGCTGCCAGGGATACTCGCTACCATACCGGGCGGCGCTACTACCTGGTCGATGGCAAACGAAGTTGTCAACAGGGGGTCGCCCAGGTCAGTACTTTCTTTGTCTTTACCCTTGCCCTTGCCGCCCTTACTGTATTGCGCATAGTACGTTTCGTAATCTTTGCCGTCGCTGGTCAGCGAGCTTTGAAAGGCGTTGTAGCTAGCCTGGTCGGCCCACTGGCTCAGCTCTACAGCCCTGAGTCCATCGGTACTAGAGAAAAGTGCTAGCCCATAAAAGCCAGGAATGGTTTTGTAAAAGGATTTAGTGGTCTTGTAAAAGGATTTAACGGCATCGGCTTGGGTGGCAGGGTTGGTTTCGTAGAGGGAAATTACCGCGATCGCATCGTCGCCCGCCTTAAACACCATGGGTTCAACAGTCTTGTCCGCTAAGGCAGGGTTGCTGGGCAGCAGCAGCAACAGACCCAGTAGGCACACACCCAAAAATTTTCCCAAACCCTTCGTCATGACTCTTCTAACACCTCATTAGGGGTGATCGGGGGCAGATTTAGGATCCTGACGACCGACTCAACGCCCCATCCTAGCGGCAGGGACATGGGCATTTTGTTAGTTTCAATACCGTTTCTCAGCATCCTTTAGGGGCATAACGTAAAGCACACCTCTCCTAGGAGAGATTTTTCAGTGATTTTCGATAAATTTAACCCCGCGTCCAACAGGAGCATGGTGTCCTGTGCTCTTCACTACAGAACGGCCTGAGCCTTTCTCTTATAACTTCCTTGAGCATGTGTATACAGTACACCGTATTCAACTTGCTTTTGTCGGTTTAGAGAAAGTGCCGGGTGCTGTAGGGGGTTTACCAGAGGATTGGACGGTCAAATTGGCTGAAGTTTTACCACATGAATCTCTCAAAGCTTTTTGTTTGTATCTCAGTGAACAAAAAAACTTGTTCTTGGTTGTAATCCTTTGTTAGGTCGCAAAGCCCAGGCATTTTAAGAAACATTTTTGGGAGGGTATATGACACAGGCAGACCGTGAAAGCGCCATTGAACAAGAGATGGGCGGCGACAGAATTAGTTTTCAGTCTGAATTGCTCTACGGCTTAAACGATAAACCGCCGGTTGGGGAGTCAATATTTGTCGCTATTCAGCACGTTCTAGCGTCGTTTGTCGGTATTATCACCCCAGGTTTAATCATCTGTGGTGCGCTGGGGGTCAGTCCCGCAGATACGGGTATTATCGTCAGCATGTCCTTGTTTTCTAGCGGACTTTGCACGTTTATTCAGTGTCGAAAGTTTGGGCCGATTGGGTCTGGTCTACTGAGTTTACAAGGCACTAGTTTTGCTTTTTTAGGGCCGGTGATTGGGGTGGGCTCAGCAGCGATCGCTACCGGAAGTACGCCTGAGCAGGCGCTGGCGCTGATTTTTGGCGTCTGCTTTTTTGGCTCTGCGATCGAGATTATCTTGAGCCGATTTCTGCACCTGCTCCAGCAGATTATTACTCCAGTGGTGACGGGCACCGTAGTAATGATCATTGGTTTGAGCTTGATCAAAACCGGGTTTTTTAGCTTGGCTGGCGGCGCACCGGCTCTGGCAAGCGAAACCTTTGGCAGTACTCAGAATCTGACTTTGGGTGGGTTCGTCTTGGCGATCGTGGTCTTTCTTACCCTCTCGCAAAATCGATTTTTGAGAATGGGGGCGATCGCGATTGGGTTAGTAATCGGCTATATTATTGCGATCGTTTTAGGCCTAGTAGACTTCAGTTCTCTCAGCACGCTGCCGCTGATTCGCCTGCCTCTTCCCCTGCGCTACGGCCTAGACTTCAACTTTGCGGCCTTTGCTCCCTTTGCAATTCTCTACGTGATTACCGCCATTGAAACTATCGGTGATCTGACCGCAACCTCTGCGGTTTCGGGTGAGCCGGTTTCGGGGCCTATCTACTTTCGTCGGATTAAGGGCGGTGTACTAGGCGATGGGGTTAACTCAGCGATTGCGGCCGTTCTAAACACCTTTCCCAATACAACCTTTAGCCAAAACAACGGCGTAATTCAAATGACCGGTGTAGGCAGCCGTTATGTGGGTTTCTACGTAGCCGGTATCTTCGCGATTCTCGGTCTAATCCCCATTGTTGGCGGTATCTTTCAGGTCATTCCTCAGCCGGTTTTAGGCGGGGCTACCCTGGTTATGTTTGGTTCAATCGCGGTGGCAGGCTTGAACATTGTGGCGTCTACCGGGCTCGATCGCCGCACTGCCGTTATCGTTGCGGTTTCTCTAGCCTTGGGTTTAGGGGTGGTTTACTCTCCCGATATCTTTGCTGATAAGCCTGCGCTGATTAAGAACATTTTTTCATCTGGTATTTCTACTGGCGGTCTAACGGCCATTCTTTTGAATATTGTTCTGCCCGGTCGTCCCAAGGCCAGGGTTGAAGCCAGTCCTGGGTTGTCAGAAGCCTAGGAAATCTCTAGCGAGTCATCTGGGGAGAACGTTGAGTGTTTCAGGGGGGGGGCATGATCATTGGCTGGTTTTAGCTAATGCCTCAGCCTGGTTGTAGTCGTAGCCAATGCCCGTAGCTACGACCGCAGCAGATTTGAAGTAAACGCCGATGAGGTGGAACAAGCTCTCGTTGGTGGTCTGTCAGGTCAGCCCCGAAGTACTGGGGCCATTGCATTGGGTTGAGTGCGATCGGCCAGGGAAAAGACTACTGAGTGGCTCTGTCGGAGATACGGTCTTGACCTGGTTTCTTAACCCCTTGGGAGTGATGAGTCTAAAGTTATCGACTAGCTTTCGCTCATTGAGTTCCCAGAGATCGACGGATGTGAGGATGTGTTTTGGTGTGAGGAAAATCGATGGTGAATGTTTTGTCTTGGCAGGCTATGGCCCGCTTATGTTTGGGCGGCTGCGAGCGCAGCCTGGTAGCGACAGCGGTGCTGCTGCTATCGGCGACGGCGGCAGTAGCGAGTGCGCCCGATGCTGAAGGCGTAGATCGGGGCGGTGGGGCTGCGATCGCGGCCGCTACGGTCGAAAATGTAGCGCTACCCCCAAATGAAGCACCCGTAGCGCTAGCCGTGGTGCCAACGGCTCAAACCGCTGCACTGGCAGCACCAACCGATAATTTGATCGCTGCTGAGCCGCTAGAAACGACCGAGCCAGACGCTACCGGCATATTTCGGGTTGACGACCTGGAAGCCAGCTTAAATGACGAGGCCACGGTACAGCCAGTCCTCACCGATGACCTGGCTCAGGTCACTCGTGTTACTGATTTTTCCGATGTATCGCCCTCCGATTGGGCCTTTCAGGCGCTGAGCAACCTGGTCGAAAGCTATGGCTGCATTCAGGGCTACCCCGACAGCACCTTTCGGGGGCAGCGCTCTCTCACCCGCTTTGAGTTTGCCGCTGGCCTCAACGCCTGTCTAGATGTGATTGTTAGTACCCTAGGCACCGACGTTTCAGAAGAAGATCTGGCTACCATTCGTCGCCTTCAAGAGGAGTTTGCAGCCGAGATAGCGTCTCTGGGCGGTCGAGTCGACCAGCTAGAGGCCGAAACCGCTCAGTTGCAGGCGCAGCAGTTCTCCACGGTTACCAAACTGCGGGGCCAGGTTTTTTCCAGCCTGGGCGGCGGTTTCACGAACGGAGATATCTTAGCTGAGGGGCGCAGTATATTCGATCAAAATCCCCGTGGTATTGTGCGTACGGTCACCGGCAACCCGGCGATCAGCACCACCAATCTGCTCTGGCTCAACCTAGATACCTCCTTCAGCGGGGCCGATCGCCTCAAGCTACAGCTGTTGACCGGTGCTGGTAGTGGCCCTGCCAACCTCTATGGCTCGGCGGGTCTGTTTAATACCTTTGGGACAACCTTTGTCAATCAGGGTGGCGTACCTGCCGGGCGAGACTTTAGCGTCTTTATCCGAGAGCTGAGCTATGCCTTCCCGGTGGGAGACAGCTTGACCATTGACATTGGCCCCCGAATTAACTGGTACGCCTACTTCGACAACAACCGCTACACCTTCTTTTTGACTGGGGCTAACAGCTTTAACTCCAGCGGTGGCACTCAGGTCAACACAGTTGACCGGGGTACGGGCGCGATCGCGGTTTGGAACGTAGCCGACTGGCTCGATGTGCGAGTTGGCTATCTGGCCGAAAACACCGAATTTGTCGGCGGCAACAAGGCCCCAAGCGACCCCAGTATCGGCTTGTTTGGCGGCACCAGCACCCTCACGGGTCAGATTGGCATCAGGCCCTTTGATAACTTAAACCTGCGGTTTTTGTACACCCGCTCCAACCTAATGCCCAACGGTTTTGGGCTGATCGGCGGTACCTTTGGCGAACCGATCTACGGCTTTGCCGACGATGGGGCTGGCGGCCCGTTGACCAATGCTCCGGCTGACACTTTTCTAGTTAACTTCGACTGGACGCCGGTGAGCTGGCTCGGTCTCTTTGGCCGCTATAGCTACGGGAGTGTCGATCTAACCTCTGCCATTAGCCGGGCTGGTATAGGCAGTGTCGATTCCCAGTCTTTCCAGGTTGGGCTGGCCTTTCCCAACTTGTTTAAGGAAGGAGCACTGGCGACAGTCTCCTACCTAGTTCCCTTTAGCGTTCTCAACGGAGAGCAGTTTTTGGCCTCAGGGTATGGCGATGGTGGTCGACAGCAGGAGATAGAGCTGTCCTACCGCTATCCACTTAGCCGAAACATTGCTGTCATGCCCTCGGTCTACTGGATCCAACAAGCTAACAACTTCAGCAGTAACCCCGACATCTTCATCTTCAATATGTTGGCCCAGCTGAGCTTCTAAGGCCAGCCGTTCTGTTCAGCAGACCAGCCTATCGCTTTGCCCCGTTTGCTAGCAGACGGGGCTTTTTTAGTCTTCAACAATAACCGGCATTTTGCGGGCGGTGACCCCCAGCTGACCTTTGTGGGCCAGGCGATAATTAGCAGTAGTTCTCACACCAAAAATTGCTGGCGCTATTCCACATAGTCGGTGGCAATATCAATGTCTAGCGAAACATCGTCTACTGTGATGTAGAGCTGGTTGGGACGACAGCACACCTGGCAGTCTTCAATGTAGGTCTGTGTCAGCCCAGCAGAGAGATCAATAAATGTAGTGTTGGGTTCGCCGCAAAAGGCACAGATATACTCAGCAGTAGATTGCATTAGCAGAGAGTTACGCGGGGTTAAGCAGGAACATTTGAAGGAGCAGCGCGTCCTCTAGCTTGAGAGGTCGTTTTGAGCGATCGCGGGCCGTATGGGCTTAACTAACCTATCATTCCCACTGACTCTGTGCCCGCTTTCTGGAACCGCTTCATGATCAAGGCACCTCTACAGTTTCAACCCCGTTTCTGGAGATTGCGATGAAAGTAAGTCATCTAGCCGCTCTTACCCTGGCAATAATGCCCGTTGGCGCTCTGGTGCAGACCTCCGTTGCCCAGGCTCAGCTGTTTGTGTCATCGCCCATTCAAGCTGTTACCCCCAACAGCGAAACCCTCTATCTCAACACCGATGCAACCGTCGAACAAACCCTCCAGGTGGGGGCAGCCACCAATCTAAACGGCCGCAACATTCCGGCTGGTTCTATCGTTCGAGGGCGGTTTGAGCCTGCCGAGGGTGGGGTCCGCTACGTCGCTACTGCCGTCGAAGTGGGCAACCAGGTTTACCCCGTCAACGCTGTTTCTGAGCTGCTGCGCGATATCAAAGACCCCAGGGAAACCAGCACGGGTGCCATTTTGACCGATGCCGGTATTGGGGCAGCGGGCGGGGCGGCTGTTGGCGGTATTCTCAGCGGTCGGCTTTCTGTTGGCAGCATTCTCGGCGGGGCCGCTGCCGGGGCCGTTATTGGCAATACCACTGCCCAGAGGGTGGTCGTGGTCGAGCCCAACCAAACCCTGACGCTGACGAGCAAGTAGTTTCGACTGCGCTCAACTACCAAGTTTCGACTGCGCTCAACTACCAAGTTTCGACTGCGCTCAACTACCAAGTTTCGACTGCGCTCAACTACCAAGTTTTGCTCAATTCCTGGAGGTTAGCGCCGTATCTCCTTGGCTTAGGCTTTGGGGCGGCGGCACTTGGCGTCAATATCGGCTAGCTCGGCCTCGATCGCTCGGGTGCTGATAGCAATTTCGTAGAGCGAGGTCAACAGCGAGGCCACCAGCAGCAGCAGGCTGAGGCCAAATAGAACTTCCGCCAGCCACTGCTGGTTGATGAATAAGCTCAGCATCGACAGGGTACAGACAATAAAGCTCGACACCCCCAGCGCCTGCATCAGGCGAATCAGAGCGATCCGCTGGCGCAGGTTAGAGATTTGGCGCTGCACCATGCTTTCAAAGTAGTCGCGCTCAGAGCTGTGGAGCTGACGAATCAGCTGAGCCAGCACCAAAAAGCGGTTGGTATAGGCCAGCAGCAGCAGCGAAATGGCCGGAAACAGCAGCGCCGGGGTAGTCAGTTCCATAGCTAGCAAAAAGAGAGGACGTCCCAAGGGATATCCTCTCTCAATTTAGCCAGACAACAAATTAAATCAGACCGGTTTAAGATTCGAGGCATCAAGTGAAAGGGCAAGCCTTAAACCTTGAACCCGATACCCTCAACCTCTCTTACCTAGGCCGTAGCGGCGACTTCGCGATTGGCGGAAATCAGACGCTCGTAAGTGGCGCGCATTTTGAGACCCACCAGCACCTGGAACAGACCGCTACCGTTGGTAGAACCGGGATACTCACGGTGCTTGAGCAGCAGCTCGGTCATTTCGCCGTAGTACTTGGTGGAGGTGTTGCTGAGGTGGCTCTCGATGTAGATCATCTCTTCGAGACGGTCGAACTGACCATCAACCTCAAGCACCGAGACCTCATGACCGTAGTAGGAGTCGGGGCCGTAGTGCATGCGAATGCCCGGATAGGAGCAGGTAAGCTTGCGCCCGCAGGGAATCCAGTCGATGGTGGAGCCTTCGTCGAACAGGTAGACGGGGTCAAAGCCCTCAATGCCTTCGCGCTGCATGAGCCGTACCCGCAGCACCTTCTTCTCCTCGTCGTTGGGAATGAGCTGGGTAGGCAGGATTTGAATGACTACATCGGCATACTGCTTTTGAATGTCGACGTAGGCTTCAAAGTCGGGGCGGCGGGCATTGATGGAGGCCAGCACGTCTTCGTAGGTGTGACCGCGCTCGGCCATATCGCGCTGAATCTTCCAGGCAATTTTGACCTCGTCGCTGATGTCGAGGTAAACGCTGAAGTCGATTAGGTCGCGCACGCGCTCGTCGTAGAGGGGGTGCAGCCCTTCGATCACGACGATGCGGTTGGGGTCAACCCGCTCGGGGGGGTCGAGTTCGCCGGTCTCATGGTTGTAGATGGGCTTGTCAATGCTCTTGCCGTCTTTCAGCGCTTTGATCTGCTCGTACATGAGGTCAAAGTTGTTGGCCTTGGGGTTGAGGGCAGTAACCCCAGCGACTTTACGCTGCTTGCGATCGAGGCTGTGATAGTCATCTAGACAGATGACGGTCATGAATTCAGCGCCGAACAAATCGCTCAGTCGTCGTAGAAACGTAGACTTGCCGCATCCAGAGTCGCCGGCGACACCAATTAGAACTACTTTGCCTGGCTTGCTGATCATAAGTTCCCTCTAAACAACCTTCTATAAAAAATAGAACCCAGCGTTGCAACGTAGTAAAGAACCCGCCAACCCCAGAGGTGGCTCTGGCCTGGCCCTTATACCCCGCGCTCCAGGGCGATCGCCCTGGTCGGCACATTACCTGTCAGTGTCGCAGTTGTGAAGCCAAAAATGCCTGGCAAAGGAAAACTAACTTTCCCTAAGGTGCCAGCACCCTACCGCTCATACAGCTGAAACTGACAACTATCAGCCTAAGCGTCGACGCTTCTACTCTCTTTGGCCTAGCTAAACCGCCGATGGCATCGAGCTAACCCAGAAGATAAGTATTTCTACCGCGATTAGCTTCATCGTATCAGAAGCTAGTATCCTTCACAACAGTTTTTGGCGGGGGATCGATGACCAATAGCGACTGAGGGTTTTGGCCTAAAGAGAGATTTTTAGACAAACTTAACGCCCACTGCTGCAAAGAACACAATCTTTCCCACAGGATGTTAATAGAGTGTAACTATTCACTGGGGCATTGGCTGGATACGGAGTTAAATGCAGGCTGCTTGGCCTGCTATATCTCTCAACCCTCAGTATTACACCGTCTTACAGTGATACCCTAAGCTAAAAGCATTTCTGATGTCACCGTCTCTGGGTTGGCCCTATGGCTGGTCGAGCAGGCGCATTAGATAGTTATGCGACGGGTCATGACGGTGTGCCTCCGTCGCACTTAGTTGGGTCTAGAGAGTCACTGAATTTTAGATATGTACAATCCAAGTGTGAGCGGCGGCAACGCCAGTACTGTGGCCGGAAGCCGTTTGTTTTTATACGAAGTGCAGGGTCTGCACCAAAATGCAGAAACCGACAAGATGAACAACCCCATTCGCAAGAGTGGCAGTGTTTTCATCACGGTGCCCTACAACCGTATGAACCAGGAGATGCAGCGCATTACCCGTATGGGCGGCAAGATTGTCAGCATTCGACCCATCGAAGAGGTGGGTACCGTTAACAATGCTGAACCTACACCCATTACGGCTCCCGTGGTTGCGCCCGCCGAAGCTGCTGCCCCAGCAGAGACTGCGCCAACCCAAACGAAGAAAAAGCCCATGACTCAAGCCGCACAAAAGCCGGGTGCCGATGTGCCCGTTAACCTTTACAAGCCTAAAGACCCCTACGTTGGCAAGGTGTTGTCGAATGAACCGCTGGTTCAAGAGGGCGGGTCAGGTATTGTTCAGCACATTACCTTTGACCTGTCTGAGGGCAACCTGCACTACGTGGAAGGCCAGAGTATTGGCATTATTCCTGCCGGTACCGATGATAAGGGTAAGCCCCACAAGCTGCGCCTTTACTCCATTGCCTCGACTCGCCACGGCGATCACATGGATGACAAGACCGTGTCGCTCTGCGTTCGCCAGCTTGAGTACAAGAGTCCTGAGTCGGGTGAAACCGTCTACGGCACCTGCTCGACCTACCTGTGTCACATTAAGCCTGGCGACGACGTGAAGATCACCGGGCCGGTGGGCAAAGAAATGCTGCTGCCCGACGATCCTGATGCCACGGTCATCATGCTGGCCACCGGAACGGGTATTGCCCCCTTCCGCGCTTACCTGTGGCGCATGTTCAAAGAAGCTGAGCGTCAGAAGAATCCTGACTACCAGTTCAAGGGCCTGGCCTGGCTGATCTTTGGTGTGCCTTACACTCCCAACGTTCTCTATAAAGAGGAGCTGGAGCAGATCCAGGAGCAGTATCCCGACAACTTCAAGCTCACCTACGCCATTAGCCGCGAGCAGCAAAATGCTGACGGGGGCCGCATGTACATTCAGCACCGGGTGGCTGAGCATGCCGACGAGCTTTGGGATCTAATGCAAAAGCCCAATACCCACACCTACATGTGTGGTCTAAAGGGTATGGAAGACGGCATTGATGAAGGTATGACCGTGGCAGCTACCAAACACGGTGTCGACTGGACCGAGTTCCGCAAGCAGATGAAGAAAGAGCACCGCTGGCATGTGGAGACCTACTAGGTCGCGGGCTAGCCAAAAAAAAGAAGGGCCGATTCGGCCCTTCTTTTTTTTGGCTAGCAACAATCCCTTTACAATTGGGCATAGCGATCGCGGTTAAGGAACTCAGGCTATGCGTGTTGGGCTGCTAGGACTGGGAACGGTGGGGGCGGGAACGGCCAAGATTTTGCTCGACCCGGCCCACCGCCATCCCCTGGTGGGGCAGATTGAGCTGGCTAGGGTGGGGGTGCGAAGCCTGGATAAGCCCCGCTCGGTCACGATTGAGGGCGATCGCCTGACGACGGATTTAGAAAGCATTGTCAGCGACCCTACTATCGATGCGGTAGTGGAGGTGATGGGGGGGCTGGAACCGGCGCGATCGCTGATTTTGAAGGCCATTGCCCACGGTAAGCATGTGGTGACGGCCAATAAAGCGGTGATTGCTCGCTACGGCGACGAGATCTTTACCGCTGCCAACGAGGCGGGGGTCTACGTGCTGCTAGAGGCGGCGGTGGCAGGCGGCATTCCGGTAATTCAGCCGCTGAAGCAGGCGCTGGGGGTGAACCGCATTCACGCCGTGACGGGGATTATTAACGGTACTACCAACTACATCCTCACTCGCATGCAGCGGGAGGGGGGCGACTTTGAGACGATTTTGGCCGATGCCCAGCGTTTGGGCTATGCCGAGGCCGACCCCACGGCGGATGTGGATGGGCTGGATGCCGCTGATAAGATCGCGATTTTGGCGTCGTTGGCCTTTGGCGGGCGGATTAAGCTGTCGGAAGTTTATAGCGAGGGTATTCGCCAGGTGACGGCGGCGGATATTGCCTACGCTGACCGATTAGGGTTTGTGATCAAGCTACTGGCGATCGCCCGTCGCGACGGCGAGTTTGATGAGACCTCTAAGCAGGCGCTCGATCAGCTTCAGCTGCGGGTGCATCCGACGCTGGTGCCGGTAGCTCACCCGCTGGCTTCGGTGAATGATGTCTATAACGCGATTCTGATCGAGGGCGACCCGATTGGGCAGGTAATGTTTTTTGGCCCTGGGGCTGGGGAGGGGCCGACCGCCAGCGCGGTGGTATCGGACCTGCTGAACTTGGCGGCAAATTTAAGGGCGGGGACGACGCCTCAGC
The DNA here is from genome assembly GCF_015207265.1 of Nodosilinea sp. LEGE 07298. Taxonomy (GTDB): domain Bacteria; phylum Cyanobacteriota; class Cyanobacteriia; order Phormidesmidales; family Phormidesmidaceae; genus Nodosilinea. The sequence goes on from NZ_JADEXE010000004.1 coordinate 43,204, forward strand.
CTACTAACCCCCTGCTGGCCTGTAGTCATCAGCACTACTGTAAGGTCAGCCCGATGGCCGATATTATCAGCCGTTTTTATGTGCGGCTGCTGGCGGCAGACGCGCCGGGGGTGATTGGTAAGCTGGGAACTTGTTTTGGTCGTCACCAGGTGAGTTTGGAGTCGATTGTGCAGATTGGTCAGCACGAGACGCGGGCGGAGATTGTGATTGTGAGCCACGAGGTGACGGAGGCGAATTTTCAGACGGCGCTGGATGAGCTGCGGAATTACGCTGAGATTCACAGCGTAGCGAGTGTGCTGCGGGTGTTGTAGGGTGCATTCGCGGCTGGAATCCTGCTCAGGCGCTGACCTGAGATCTGGGGGCTGCAATGCATCGCCCACGGTATTGGGTATCTTGCTGGGCTGAGTGGCGCACAATTGGGGGTGAAAGCCAGATCTACTGCTGGGGCCATTTCGCTGGCCCCAGACCCCCGTCGAGCATGACGTTCCGTCGTCCTGCACCTCACGGAAAGGATGAATCGATCATTGGTTTAAACGTCTGTTCTGCAGATTGATTGGTGGGCGGCTTTGGCGGAACGCCTGGTCGATAGTAGGGAGGGCATTGCCCTCCTTCTGCATTACAACGGCTGTCATTCTGACTTGGGGCAAATCCAAAATCCAAAACCGATCTTGGGTTGGTTACACTATTAGCCTTTGCAGCTGGGGCATCTATGGCCAGTATTCAATCGAGGCGACACCCAGTACAGCGGCTGCTGCGCTACGGGCGCAACTATCGATCGCAGGTTTGGGGGGCGATCGCGAACTCCATTCTCAATACCATTTTCGACTTGGCTCCGCCCTACCTAATCGGTATCGCCATCGACGTGGTCACCAACCAAGAAAGCTCCCTAATTGCCCGTACGGGGATCACCAGCATTTCGGGCCAGCTGGCGGTGCTGTCGGGGCTGACGTTTTTGATCTGGACTCTGGAGTCGCTGAGCGAGTATGTTTACGCTACTCTGTGGCGCAACCTGGCCCAAAATCTTCAGCACGACTTGCGCATCGACACCTACAGCCACTTGCAAAGCCAGGATCTCAGCTACTTTGAAGACCGCAGCACCGGCAGCCTGCTGTCGATTCTCAATGACGACATCAATCAGCTAGAGCGGTTTTTGAATACGGGTGCCCACAACCTGCTGCGGTTTTTGACTACGGTGATTTGGGTGGGGGCCACGTTTTTAATCCTAGCGCCGGGGGTGTCGTGGATGGCAATGCTGCCGATTCCCTTTGTGCTGTGGGGGTCGATCGCCTTTCAGCGGCGGCTGGCTCCCCGCTATGCCGAGGTGCGTGACAAAGCAGGGCTGATTAGCGGGCGGTTGGCCAATAACCTGTCGGGCATTGCCACGATTAAGAGCTTTACGGCGGAGGGGTACGAGCGCGATCGCGTGTGGCAGGACAGCGATACCTACCGCCACAGCAACCGGAAGGCGATCGCCCTCAGTGCCGCCTTCATTCCGCTGATTCGGATTGTGATTTTGGTGGGCTTTACAGCCATGCTGTATCTGGGCGGTATGGCGGTGGCCAACGGCACCCTGTCGGCGGGCACCTACGGCTTTATGGTGTTTATCGTGCAGCGGCTGCTCTGGCCCTTTACCCAGCTCAGCGAAATTATGGACGAATACCAGCGAGCGATGGCCTCGGTGCGGCGGGTGATGGGAATACTCGATACCCCGGTGGAGCTAATTCCCGGTCGCAACCCGCTGCCGGTGGAGCAGGTGCGCGGCGACGTGCGCTTTGATCAGGTTACGTTTGCCTACCGCGATCGCCAGCCTGTGCTGAAAAATCTATCGCTGCACATTCCCGCCGGGCAGAGCATTGGGGTTGTGGGGGCCACGGGCTCGGGCAAGAGCACGCTGGTGAAGCTGCTGCTGCGCTTTTACGAACCTCAGCAGGGCCGTATTTTGGTGGATGGGCAGGAGATTCAGGACCTGCTGCCTCAGGATCTGCGCCGCTGCATTGGCCTGGTCAGCCAGGATGTGTTTTTGTTCTCGGGTACCGTGGCTGAGAATATTGCCTACGGCACCTTCGATGCCGCGTTTGAGCACGTTCTTCACGCCGCTAAGCTGGCGGAGGCCCACGAGTTTATTGTGCAGCTGCCCCAGGGCTACGACACCATTGTGGGCGAGCGGGGCCAAAAGCTCTCGGGCGGGCAGCGGCAAAGACTCGCGATCGCTCGCGCCATTCTCAAAGACCCGCCGATTTTGGTGCTCGATGAGGCGACCTCTGCGGTTGATAACGAGACCGAGGCGGCGATCCAGCGATCGCTAGCGGTGATTACCCAAAACCGGACTACCTTGGCGATCGCCCACCGCCTCTCTACCATTCGCCACTGCCATCGAATCTACGTAATGGCCCACGGTGAAATTGTCGAACAGGGCCGCCACGAAGACTTGCTGGAGCTAAACGGCATCTACGCCAGCCTGTGGCGGGTGCAGTCGGGTGTGCGGTAGTGCAGGTTTGCCCACCATAGCGGCACTATCCTCTGCTGGGGATGCTTTGAGCAACCCAAACACTGATCACTCTGGCAGCTCGTAAGCCCTACCGTCTTGCAAATTCCGTAATCCTGTGTTGTAGCATGTATACTACAACGTACTCGATCGCAGGACGGTTACCGTCATGGCTTCCTTTCAACACGTCATTCGCTACTACAGTCGCTACCGCCGGGCGGCAATCTGGAGCATTGCCGCCAGCAGCCTGTTTCAGGTGGTGGACTTGGCGGTGCCCTACAGCATCGGTCAGTTGCTCAACGTGCTCTCGAACCAGCCCATTGACCCTCTAAGTCAGGGTATGGTCGATCGGGTCGCCGCTACGGTGAGGTATCCGGCGGGGCCTGGTTTGGCGATCGCCCTTTTTCTGGCCGTTATCTTCTTCGCCACCGTAGTCCGCGCCCCCATTCAGCCCTGGGTGGCCGACTGGTTTCACTGGGATATCGCCCTGCGCACCCGGCGCGACCACACCCACTCGGTGATTCGCAAACTGCTGACCCTGCCCCTGGGCTTCTACGACGTGAACAACCCCGGACGGATCTCAGGGCGGGTGGCGCGGGGGCTGTCAAACCACACCTGGACCTACCCAGAAATTGCCAATCAACTGATCCCCAAGCTGGGGCGCATCACCGGCATAGTCGTTCTGATCTGGTGGATTGACTGGCGCATTGCCCTGGTCTTTTTGGTGTCATTCATCGGCATTCTCAGCTTCAGCCTGAAGGATCTAATTCGCCTGAACAAAAAGGAGCAGACCCTCGATACCTACATGGAAAATACCGAGAGCCGCACTTCGGAGATCATCACCAACATCAAAACCGTAAAAGCGTTTGCCGCCGAGCGGGACGAGCTGCGGCGACAGAGCCAGCGGCTAGAGCGCGAGTTCGCTGTCGTCATCCGCGTCATTCACAAGGGTTACGTCATCCTCGGCACCTGGCAGGATTTAATCGTGCAGAGCTGTGTATTTGGTCTGCTGGTGATGACCCTGTTGGCCACGCTGCAGGGTCACATCTCGCTGGGGCACTTTATCACCACCCTGACGGTGTCGAGCATGGCCTACTCGGAGCTAGGGCCGATCAGCGAAGTGGGCGAAGTCTTCGCCCGCCGCTACGCCTCGATGCTGCACTTCCACGAGTTTATGGAAGAGCCTCTGGGTACCGATGCCGTGAACCTGACCGACGCTCCTGAGAGCCTGCCCACCTACCAGTTCACCGGCAAGGTGCACTTTGACCAGGTGAGCTTTGGCTACGATGACGAAAAGCCCGTACTACAAGCCATCGATCTGCTAATCGAACCGTACCAAACGGTGGCGCTGGTGGGGCGATCGGGCTCGGGCAAGTCAACCTTGGTAAAACTGCTGTTTCGCTACTTCGACCCCCACAGCGGCCGCATTTTGATCGATGGCGAAGACATTCGTCAGCTAGATGTGACGGGGTACCGCAAGCGGCTGGCGATCGTACACCAGGAAGTGGACGTGTTTAACGGCACTCTGCTCGACAACCTCAAGTACGGCAACCCCACGGCATCGATGGAGCAGGTCAATGAAGCCTGCCGCATTGCTCGGGTCGACGAGTTCATTCACCGCCTGCCCAAGGGATACTACACCGTAGTGGGCGAGCGGGGGGTGCGGCTCTCGGGTGGTCAGCGTCAGCGGTTGGGCATTGCCCGCGCCCTGCTGGTCAACCCCGACGTGCTGGTGTTTGACGAAGCCACCTCTAGCCTCGACTACGAATCGGAGCGGTCGATTCAGCTGGCGATGCGATCGATTCTCGGTACCCGCACCACGATCATCATCGCGCACCGGCTCAGCACGGTGCGCGAGGCTGACAAGATTGTGGTGCTGGACGAGGGCCGCATTGCCGAAGTGGGTAACCACGAGCAGCTATTGGCCCACGGCGGCATCTACCACCGCCTGCACGTGCTGCAAGAAACCGGCGAAATGGTGAGCTAAGCAAAAGCCCGTGAATGAATTCATTCACGGGCTTTTTGACTACATAGTTGACCTCTGGCAACGTTGCTGGCTCGTCAACAGCCGGGACGATACTCAGGGCGCACGGTAGTCGCGCGTCGGATTGATTCTCCATTCCAATGGCACAATTTTGGCGGCGGCAGAACCGACTCGGCGCGGCGGCACGCGATAGTAGTAGCCCACTGAATCGTCAGGGTACCTGCGTAGGGCAATCTCGGTAATCACCTGAGCGGCGCGATCGGTGTGCTGGCCTTGTCTAACCCGTCGATGACTTACCCTTAACCCTGCTCAAATAATTACCGAACTAGGGCACAGAGGCCGTCGCCACCGTAGTTTCGGTTCCTATCGGGCGAATGACCAGCGTATTGAACAGGCTAATATCGGTACCCTCAGGTACCGATAGGTCAAAAGCACCGCTTGTTTGAGGCAGTGGCCCCAGGGCAATAGAGCGCTTAGCCATGTTGCCGTTAATGGTTAAAAACGCCTCCAGCATGTCGTCCTTGGCGGCGGTGGTGAAATCTTTGAGCGATAGCGTAATGCTGCTGCCCACAACGGCTGCCCCTACGTAGCCACTGGCGGTGTAGTTCTCGGTACCGGCAACGCTGCCCATGATCTGTTCCCTCGGTAGTTTGTTTAAAACTGTGCGGCCTGCAAAACCACGGCCATCATTGTAGAAAAAATTGGCTATTTAACCGCCGTTCCGTCGCCCCCATGCTCAGCGAGTAGTTGGCTTCAGGGCAAGCCTTGCGCCGGATACCTTGAACCGCACACCGTGAACCATTCACCTCAAATCGCGCGATCGCTGTAGGCAAATGATGGGTTTTCACCACCCATTCACACCCCGATGGCAGCTATCCTTGGTAAAAGAACCTAGTAATAACTCTCCCCTCTTTCACGGATGTGTCAGGGGGTTTTACAATAGTTCATAATTAGGTGTTGTTGCCGCGGCCTTAGCTCAGACTCCCCGTCATGGTCTCGTGATAGAGTTTTCTGTTGTCAAGGCTACCAAGACAACCTAGATCCCGCTTGAGTTACCCATGCAGATGGTCACCAGCGGCCCATCGCCCAGAATCCGGAGAAGCAGTTATGGCTAAAGACATCACCCGTTATCGCAATATTGGTATCTTCGCCCACGTAGACGCAGGCAAGACTACCACCACCGAACGCATCCTCTCCCTCACCGGTAGAATCCACAAAATGGGTGAGGTGCACGATGGTGCCGCCACCACCGACTTTATGGAGCAGGAGCAAGAACGGGGGATCACGATTCAGTCGGCGGCCACCACCTGCTTTTGGAAAGAGCACCAGCTCAACATCATCGACACCCCCGGCCACGTTGACTTCACCATTGAGGTGTATCGCTCCCTCAAGGTACTCGATGGTGGCATTGGCGTGTTCTGCGGCTCGGGCGGGGTTGAGCCCCAGTCGGAGACCAACTGGCGCTACGCCAACGACTCCAAGGTGTCTCGCATTATCTATGTCAACAAGCTCGATCGCATTGGGGCCGACTACTACCGCGTCATCAAGCAGGTCGAAAACGTGTTGGCGGCAACTCCGCTGGTGATGGTGCTGCCCGTCGGCACCGAAAACGACTTCGTAGGCGTCGTCGACCTGCTCACCCGCAAAGCCTGGATGTGGGATGAGTCGGGGCTGCCCGAAAACTACACGATCCAAGATGTCCCCGAAGACATGAAAGATCAGGTCGAAGAGTACCGCGAGGCAATGGTTGAGCTGGCCGTCGAGCAGGACGACGAAATTCTCAGTAAGTACCTTGAGGGTGAAGAGGTCACCATCGACGAGATTAAGGAGTGCATTCGCAAGGGCACTCGCGACCTAGCCTTCTTCCCCACCTACTGCGGTTCCTCCTTTAAAAACAAAGGGGTGCAGCTGGTGCTGGATGCGGTGGTCGATTACCTGCCCAACCCCCTCGAAGTGCCGCCACAGCCTGAGATCGATCTAGAGGGTCACCCCACCGGCAAGGTAGCCTACGCCGATGCCGACAAGCCGCTGCGGGCGCTAGCGTTCAAAATCATGGACGATCGCTTTGGGGCACTCACCTTTACCCGCCTCTACTCGGGACAGGTGAAGAAGGGCGACACCATTCTTGACACCTTTACCGGCAAATCTGAGCGCGTTAGCCGATTAGTTGAGATGCATGCCAACGATCGCCAGGAAGTGGAATCGGCCCAGGCTGGCGACATCATCGCCCTAATCGGCATGAAAAACGTGCAGACCGGCCACACCCTCTGCGATCCTAAAGACCCCGCCACTCTGGAGCCCATGGTCTTTCCCGACCCGGTGATCTCCATTGCTGTATCGCCCAAGAAGAAGGGCGACAACGAGAAAATGGGGATGGCAATTAGCAAGATGGTGCAAGAGGATCCCTCCTTCCAGGTGGAAACTGATGAAGAGAGCGGTGAGGTTATTCTCAAGGGCATGGGCGAGCTGCACCTCGATATCAAGGTGGACATTCTCAAGCGTACCCACGGCGTCGAAGTCGAAGTGGGCAAGCCCCAGGTGGCCTACCGCGAATCTGTAACCAAGCGCTTGGTGGATAGCTACACCCACAAGAAGCAGTCGGGTGGTTCGGGTCAGTACGGCAAGATCGACTACGTCATCGAGCCTGGCGAAACCGGCACCGGCTTCCAGTTTGAGTCGGCAGTGACCGGCGGTAACGTGCCTCGGGAATTTTGGCCTGCGGTACAGAAAGGTTTTGAGACCAGCGTTGACAAGGGGCCTCTGGCGGGTTATCCCGTGGTTGACCTCAAGGTGACCCTAACCGACGGTGCCTACCACGCGGTTGACTCGTCGGCGATCGCCTTCGAAATTGCCGCCCGTGCCGCCTACCGTCAATCGCTGCCCAAGGCTGGCCCTCAGCTGCTAGAGCCGATCATGAAAGTCGACGTGTTTACCCCCGACGACTACATGGGCGATGTGATTGGCGACCTCAACCGCCGCCGTGGCATGATCAAGTCTCAAGATCCCGGTGCTACCGGGGTACGGGTAAAGGCCGATGTGCCCCTGAGCGAAATGTTTGGCTACATTGGCGACCTGCGCACCATGACCTCCGGTCGGGGTCAGTTTTCCATGGAGTTCTCCCACTACGCCCCCTGCCCCAGCAATGTGGCCGAGGAAGTGATTAAAGAAGCCAAGGAACGCCAGGCTGCCGCCGCCAAGTAGGCCATAGGGGCACAGCTTGCTGTGCCCCTACTATTTCTTCGGATAGTAGAATGCCCCGACAAGATACTTGCCGGGGCATTTTTGTATAGGTTGATGGGCAAGCCCTACATATCAAAGCTTTCGCCATCTTAGGGAGTCAGGTCATCCTCGCGATCGCCGGTATTAAACGGGTCATCGTTGATATCGATATCATCCGCACTGTTGGTGTAGTTGCCGTCGGCGGGACCGGGCTGCTCGTCGTAAACAGTGGTTTCGTAATTCGGTGTTGATCACAAAGTCATCGGACTCAAAGACATCGTATTCGTCCTCAGACCAGATATTGAAGTTGCTCCGAGAGTCTTCTAATGCGGGAGGAATGCTTTCTTCAATTTCAGCTTCGATAGGTTCTAGCTCTTCTTCGGTGAACGGAGCTTCGGGTTGGGCGGGGGCTTGCGCCATGGCTGCGGTGGGCATACCGATACCCATCAGGGTAGCTAGGGGTAAGCCAAGCAGCAGACCAAAAAAGGTAGACCCAGCGGGTCGGAAAGGGGCGTTTTGAGTTTCCAAAACTAAATCACCTCCTGTTGAGATTTAAATATCGTTATGTAGTGATCCTAAAAACTTTGCCTTAAAGCCTCATCACTCAAAGGATCCATTTTTGTGAACCCAATGGAGGAGTGGCTGGGTTAGCTCCATAGGTGGTGTAAGCGCTGAACCGCTGACCTAGGGCGACCAGAAAAACTGAGGGCCAGCCCTGCGATCGCGGCGATCGCAGGTAGTATTTGAGCAATGTTTTGGGCCGAGATGGAGAAAAACGACGGTGAATGACGCTTCGAAATTTGCGGCCATCTCTCCTACGGCCTACGCCGATGCTCTGGGGCAGGCGCAGGTTATGGATCTGAGCATTCGAGAGCTGTGGCCCCGCATTCCTCGGCTGGCTGGCCCGGCCTACACTGTGCGCTGTCCAGCGGGGGATAACCTGATGCTGCACGCCGCTATTTACCGAGCGGCCCCAGGTTCTGTAATTGTGGTGCAGGCAGGTGATGCTGACTACGCTATGGCGGGGGGGAATGTCTGCGCGATCGCCCAAAAACGCGGCATCGCTGGCTTTGTGATCGATGGCGTCATTCGCGACATTGCCGAAGTACGCGAGGCCCGGTTTCCGGTATTTGCCCAAGGGGTCATACCGGTGCCGGGTCAAAAAAAGCAGTTGGGCACGCTCAATCAGCCGATTGTCTGCGGCGGGGTAAGAGTCAATCCTGGGGATATGGTGGTGGCTGATGAAGAGGGTATCGTCGTGATTCCCGCCGCTCAGCAGGAGGCGGTTTGGCAGTCGGCCCAGCAGCGCAGCGATGCCGATGCCGCCCAGTCGCTCACCGATTGGGAAGCTAACCACCGGGCCAAAGTAGAGCAGGCGTTGCGGTCTCTAGGCTTTACAGAAGCGGAATAGCACTCTATGAAAGTTGACGTCTTTAAGATTGCCCAGAGCGGCCCCGACGACCTGAGCGGGCTGGCGGAACTGATTGCCCGGCAGCGGCTCGACCCCAAAACCATTGTGGCGGTGATGGGCAAAACCGAAGGCAACGGCTGCGTCAACGATTTTACCCGTGGCTTTGCCGTAGCCACCTTAAAGCGATACCTGCAAGATCTCATCGGCGATGCCCTGGCCGATAAGATCGTGTTTGTCATGTCGGGAGGCACCGAGGGCGTGTTGAGCCCTCACCTGACCGTGTTTACTCGCCAAATCCAGGGATTAGCGGGGCCAACCCAGCCCGGTTTGGCGCTGGGCGTCAGCCACACCCGCGATTTTGCCATGGATGAAATTGGCACACTGACGATGGTGCAGGTGGTGGCGGCGGGGGTAAAAGACGCGATCGCCGCCGCTGGTCTCACCCCCGCAGCGGTTCACTTCGTCCAAATTAAGTGCCCGCTGATTACCGCTGCTCGCCATACCCAGGCCGCCGTTACCCAAGACAGCTACAAATCGATGGCTTACTCGCGTGGGGCCTCGGCCCTGGGGGTGGCTCTGGCCCTGGACGAAGTGCAGCTCGACCAGCTCACCAGTGCCGATATTTGCCACAACTACAGCCTCTATTCGGCGGTGGCTTCAACATCGGCGGGAGTAGAGCTACAAAACTGCGAAATTCTGGTGCTGGGCAACGCCTCCGACTCCCACAGCCACTACCGGATTGGCCACAGCGTTATGGCCCACGCCCTCGATGTGGCTGCTGTTAACCGGGCGATCGCCAGCGCCGGAGGGCAAGACAACGCTCAAATTGTGAATGTCTTTGCCAAGGCCGAGGCCGACCCATCGGGCCAGATACTTGGACACCGCCACACGATGCTCGATGATTCTGATATCAACCATACCCGTATGGCCAGGGCGGTGGTAGGGGCCGCGATCGCCTCGGTGGTGCAAAACCCCATGATCTACGTATCCGGTGGCAGCGAGCACCAGGGACCACCGGGGGGTGGCCCGATCGCTGTCATCTTAGGCGATCGCAGCTAATCAAGTGACAAGCCTTGTATTCTCTATCACTTCCATCCCTTCGACTGATGACAATATAGTGCAATTGAACTACAGTGGTTTCGATGGTGATGGCAGGCTTTGAGGTCACAAGCATCAGCCATGAATGAGCCTAATCAGGTGCAAAAACAGGTAGATGCCGTTTACCGCTCCGAGTCGCGGCGAGTGTTTGCCACGCTAATTCGGCTGCTGGGCGACTTTGAGCTGGCCGAAGAGGCTCTGCACGAAGCCTTTGCCGTCGCCATAGAGCAGTGGCCCCGCGATGGTACTCCGGCCAATCCGCGCGCGTGGCTGGTTTCGGTGGGTCGGTTTAGGGCCATTGATACCATTCGGCGGCGCACCCGCTTCGACGCCTCTTTAGCCGAACTGGCCGAGCGGATCAATACCGCTGAACCCGATGTCAAAGCCGATGAAGATGTTGAAGACGATCGCCTGCGGCTGATCTTTACCTGCTGTCACCCCTCGCTGCCCCAAGAGGCCCAGGTGGCGCTCACCCTGCGAGAAGTCTGCGGCCTAAAAACCGAAGAAATTGCCAGCGCCTTTCTGGTTGCGCCCCCCACCCTGGCCCAGCGGATTGTGCGGGCTAAGGCCAAAATTAGGGCGGCGGGCATTCCCTACCAGGTGCCGTCTATGGAGGATCTGCCCGATCGCTTAGATACCGTGCTTCAGGTCATCTATTTGGTGTTTAACGAAGGCTATGCGGCCTCCTCTGGCCCATCGCTGACTCGGGCCGATCTCTCAGGCGAAGCGATTCGATTGGGGCGACTGGTGATGGAGCTATTGCCCAACCCAGAGGTGCTGGGGCTGCTGGCGCTGATGCTGCTGCAAGAGTCGCGGCGGGCAGCCCGTACCTCCCCCCAGGGCGATTTGATTTTGCTGGCCGACCAGGACCGAAGCTTGTGGAACCAGGCCCAAATTGCTGAGGGGCGATCGCTGGTGGAGCAGGCGCTATCGTCGCAGCAGGTTGGCCCCTACTCGATCCAAGCGGCGATCGCCGCCGTTCATAGTTCGGCCCCCACCCCCGCCGCCACCGACTGGGCGCAGATTGTAGGCCTGTACAGCCTGCTGGTCCAGATCGAGCCATCCCCCGTAGTGCAGCTCAACCGGGCCGTAGCCGTGGCCATGCGCGATGGCCCCCAGGCGGGCCTGCAATTATTGGATCAGATTTTGGCCGAGGGCGGTTTAGCCGACTATCACCTGGCCCACGCGGCACGGGCTGACCTGTGCCGACGGCTGGGAGAAACTGCCGAAGCTAAAGCGTCTTATCAACGGGCGCTAGAACTGGTCAAGCAGGAACCCGAGCGTCGATTTTTAGAAGGCCGCCTGCGCGAACTGGTCTGACACAATAATTCTGTCGACCTAAATTCTGGCGACATACCCCAAAGCAGGATATATCCGCGCAGCGATGTACCCTGCTTTGGGGCCAAATGTCACTGAAACAAGTTCTTAGAGATCGCCAAAAGACCTGATCTACCCTAGGACGGGCGCTGCCCCCCAGCCTTAATTCAGTGACATTCCTCTATGGCCAGCTACTTTATGCCAGCTACTCTACGGCCAGCGATACCCGGTTGCCGCCGATCGCCCGCAGGTCGGTCAGCAGGCCAGATACTTCGCTGTAGGTTAGCTCGCGATCGGCTTTGAGCACCAGCTTGCCGTTGGGGTTTTGGGCAAAGTAGGTGCGCACCCGCTGGCTAAGCTGGTTAAAGGTAATCGGCTCGTTTTCAAGCACCAGGTTGCCGTCTTTATCTAGGCCCACCACCAGGGCATCGATCTGCATTACCTGGGGTTCTTCGACCTCATTGCCCGATACCGACTGAGGCAGGCGCACGTTGAGCAACTGCTGCCCAGTTAAACTCATCGAAATAATGATAAAAAAGGTTAACACCGTCATCAGCACGTCCATCATGGGGACGAGGTTGACCTCGGGCACTTGAGAATTAACCTGACGGCGACGGCGAGAACGCATGGTTATTCAACCCAGACAGGGTACAGAAAACAGGCTCTGAGGTAGCCCCAAAGCAGGCCCCTTTAGGATTCCAAACGCCATCAATCCGGCTTTCGGGAATGTCACTAGTATAGGGCCAACCTGATAGCTAAGGGATGCGCCTCAAAACAAAGTACTAGCTAGAGTAGCTACTCCATAGTGGATTCCCGCCTGCGCGGGAATGACGTTGGGACTTTATTAGTTTTCGAGTCCCTAACCTGACGGCGGCCCAGAGATTAGGCTCAGGCTAACCAGGGCTGTGGTCGTGGGAAATGAGGCGAATTCAGCTCGTGGGCTGCTTGATAGAAATCCATTGAAACGATCGTTTCAGTGGATTTTGGACGAGATCTAGACCGTAGCAATTAGCTGTTTTTTCACCCAAATATCTGCCTTAGCGTGAAGGTAAATGGGGTCGGCGGCTAGGCCGATCGCGCGATTGTAAGACTCTATCGCATTGCCATAGGCTCCCATGTCGGCCAGCAGCTTGCCCCGGTTAAACCAGGCCTGGTGATACTGTGGGTTGAGAGCCACCGCGCGATCGTAGGCGGCCAGGGCATCGGCCTGCCGGTTGAGGCCGCAGAGGGCGTTGGCGCGGTTGTTCCAGGCGGTGCAGTAGGTGTTGTCGAGGGCCAAAGCCTGGTCAAAGCTGTCGAGGGCCTGGTCAAACTGGCTCTGTTCGCAGAGGGTACAGCCTCTGGCGTTTAGGGCAGCAGCGCTATGGTCGTGGTCGTGAAGAAGATTCATAGGGGCAGGCTCGGGGGGCAACAGTTCCCATTGTGGAGATGCGGCAAGCGATCGCTACAGGGGGGGTGTTACCCGCCGTTGGTACGGGTTACAGACCGGAGAGAATTTGTTTTATAGTGCACCCTATGCCTCAAGTTTCTCTGACACAACTAGTTGCGGCGGTAGGCGCTGGTGAGCTGGTCAGTTTCCCCACCGATACGGTGCCAGCGCTGGCGGCGCGGCCCGAGGCGGGCGATCGCATCTACACTGCCAAAGAGCGCAGCCCCGACAAGCCCCTGATTCTAATGGGGGCAGCCCTGGGCGATCTGCTGCCCTACGTTACGGGCAGTAAGGCCGAGCTGGCGCAGTGGACCGCGATCGTCGCCCAACACTGGCCCGGTGCCCTCACCCTGGTGCTGCCCGCCTCAGGTCGCCTCCCCGCCGCTATGAACCCACAAAATACCGGCACCATTGGTTTGCGGGTGCCCGATCATCCCCTGGCCCGGCACCTGCTGGCGCACACTGGCCCCCTGGCCACCACCAGCGCCAATCGCTCGGGTCAGCCCCCGCTCGAAACCATGAGCGCGATCGCGGCCAGTTTTCCCCAGGTCTGCACCCTCTCCCCCGCCGCTCAGACCGAGATCTATGGGGCGATCGGCTGTGAGAGACCCTCCGACGACCAGCCCCAGGGCTCGGGGTTACCCTCCACTGTGGTTCGTTGGCAGGGGAGCCGTTGGGACGTCCTGCGAGAAGGCGCGGTGACGCTGTGATGATGCTACCGAAGCTCGATCCGAGAAGCTGCTCCGCCGCGAGATCCCCTCACCCCAAACATTAAACCCTCAAAGCTACCCCAGTTGGCCCCAAAGGCTTAGGCTAGCAGTGGCGCACGTACCTACCGCTCTATCTCACCGCATCTATTCAGTGCTATGGACTACCCTCAGGGCAAAGACTTTACCGACCTGGCTACCCTGCAGTTGGCCTACGATCGCCTGCTGCACCAGGCCCAGCACCAGGCGGCCTTCTTAGGCACCGCCTCCCACGAACTCAGGTCTCCCATCAACCAAATCATCAGCCTGCACCAGCTCATTCTCGAAGACCTGTGCGAAGACCCCGCCGAAGAGCGCGAATTTATCGCTCAGGCCAACCAGGCTATTCAAGCGGTGCTCAAAAATCTCGACCTGCTGATTACGCTCTCCAAGCTCGACATTGGCACTCTGCAACCCCAGCTTCAGCCCACCCTACTAGAGCCACTCCTAACCCGAGTGCAACGCCTGGTCCAAATGCAGTGCGTCAACCGCCACTGCCGCTTTAGCCTGGGTCCGGTAGAAGCCAGCCTGAGCGTGCAGACCGATGCCGCCTGGCTAGAGCAGGTGCTAGTCATGCTAATAGAAGCTGCCCTCGCCCAGGGTAGCCCCCAAATTAGCCTCACCGTTGCTGATGATGCCGCCGCTAGCGCAGTCGTTCTTCACCTGGGGGCCAACCCCGGGGAAGCGACAGCCCCAGCGGTAGCGGCCCTATCGCCAGAGTTTCGCTACCAGCTAGCGGCCCGCCTGGTACCCCATTTGGGCGGTACTCTAGAGCTGCTGGGTCCCAGCCCCAACCCCACTGGCCACCTGGGCCTGCGGCTACCCCATGCCGCCGCCTAGAATTTATGTTTTAGTTAACGGTTCTGGCCATCGCTAAAATTGCCGCTTTACTTAAACGTGCAATTTCAGCGAAAAAATCATCCTGCCGTAGAGTAACGTCCAAAAAAATTGTCACTCCAGCGAAAAAATCGCCAAATTCGACGTTCCATTTCCAAATCTTTCGATATAGTTTGGGCAACTCATTTCCGGAACTGGCTGCTGCTTCCCTGTAGCTAAAGGTGTCTCAGTGCTCTGTAGATATTAAATCACAGCCTGTCAGATTGGATCCCTGAAACTAAGTCACAGCAATCACTATGGAACTTGCCATCGTTCTTATTTTGGTCTTCATTGCATGGACCAATGAGACTCTGTTTCCTAAAGAAGAAAAGAAGAAAACTGTTGACGAAAAACTGGCTGAAGCAATCAAAGACTATCTCAAAGAAGGCTTCAAAATTCGCAAGGATCCATAGGGGAAAGTCGTGGATGTAGAGATTTACAGGTAAAATTTCCATAAGGCTACTTATTGAAATTATCCAATTATCCATGACCTCAGATCCTGCTTCCTCAGCTCAGCTCGACCCCAATCCGGCGGCAGCCGAACCTACCCCTGCCTTTGGCTGGACGCGCTATGCCGAGCGCATCAACGGGCGGTTTGCCATGGTGGGCTTTGTGGCCCTGCTGCTGCTAGAGCTAGTTACGGGCCAAACCTTTTTTAGCTGGTTAGGGCTGCGCTGAGTCTGGGGTTAGTCCCGGCTACGCTATCCGTTCTAGCCCTTAGAAATGGTAGGCTTAGGGGTGATTTTTGGGATGGTTTGACCGTGGTTAACCCCAACGCAGAAATTAGCCGACTGCGGGAGCTAATGCCCGCCTCGGCCCGGATGAAAACCAAGCTGATGCTCAACGATCGCCAGATCAAAGTGATCAAGGCTGAGTTTCCGCGCCCCTGGCAGCAGGCTCACACGGTCTCTATTAACCTCGATCTGTGGCATCAGCTAGCGGTCAGCGATCGTGATCTGCTGTTTTTGCGCACCGTCTGCTGGGTCACTCTGGCCAACGTGCTCAAGCCCAACTGGTACCAGGCCGTGGCTGGGGCGGGGCTGGCCGGAGGCCTAGTCGAACTGCTTCAGGGCGATGCCGTGGGGATGGTTGCCGCCGCCGGGGTAACGGCTCTGGCCGGTTGGCAAATTTGGCGAGGGGTAACTGGCCCTCAAACCGACATTGCCGCCGACGATAAAGCGGTGCAGGTGGCACAGCGGCGGGGCTACGAGCAGGCCGAGGCTGCCGCCGCCCTGATTCGCGCCATTGAGGCCGTGCCACCGCTAGAAGGGCGGCAAGTCCTGACCGTTAACGAGCTGATTCGCTGCCAAAACCTGCGGGTGCAGACAGGGCGCTCAGAATTTCCAGTACCCGAGAGCTACCTGCGCTAGACCCCTATGGTGCAGCTACCTTCCCCATCGCCGTCGGATCAGAAAGGCTGGCTAGGTATGGCGCAACTCAGCTATGCCGTCGAGTCGGGTCGGTGTATTCCCACCCAGACCTATACCCGTGCGCCTCTGCGGGTGCAGCGACCTTTGTATCCTGAGGGCGAGGGGTTATGCCATAGCGTGCTGGTGCACACTGCCGGAGGGCTGGTGGGGGGCGACGGCCTAGAGGTGCAGCTGGCTGCGTTACCGCAGGCCCAGGTGCTGGTAACTACGGCTGCCGCCAGCAAAGTCTACGGCAGCAGCGCCGAGGCTCCGTCTAGTCAGACGGTTGAGATTACCCTGGCCCCAGGCAGCTGTCTAGAATGGATGCCCCAGGAGACTATTGTATTCAACCAGGCCCACTACCGGCAGCAGCTGCGGGTAACCCTGGCCCCAGGGGCAATTTGGGGCGGCTGGGAGATTACCCGCTTTGGCCGTAGCGCCCGGGGTGAAACCTTTGAGCAAGGGCAGTGGCGATCGCAGCTAGAGGTCTGGCAAGATGGCCAACGGCTGTGGTGCGATCGCCAGCAGTTAGTCGGCGGCAGCCCCCCCCTACACAGCCCTAACGGCCTGGCCGGACACCCGGTAGTGGGCAGTTTTGCCCTGCTTGGGTATAGCCTCGATCAGGCTCAAGTAGAGGTTCTGCGTCAGCTCTGGCCCCAAGATCAACCGGGCGATGTGGGCGTCACGCGTCTGCAATTGGGTGTGCTCTGTCGCTACCGAGGCCCCTCCAGCCAGGCGGCGCGGCGCTGGTTTGTGTCGGTCTGGCAACACCTGCGCCCTTACTACCTGGGGCGGCCTGGGGCGGCCTCTCGGGTTTGGCCTCGCTAGTGAGGTCGACTGCGCAATGAGGGTGCGATCGCGGCAACACCGACGAGAGAACTTTGACCACTCCTTCCGGACGAAGGGCTGCCCTCAACGAAAAGGTAGACCATAGAAACTCCCTGAAGATGCTATGAAGACTCCTCAATTTTCTGGCTCTAAAGTGCCGCCCTCCTCAGAGTACGCTCTGATTTTGGGGGCAGGTGCAACGGCTGCTATATCGATAGCAGCTCAGCAGGTGGCGGTAGCAACTCTGCCGGTAACTACCCTGGTGGCCCTGGGCCTGCTTAACCGATACCGCCTCGACCAGCGCCTGCAAGATAGTGAGACTGAGGGCTTTACCCTAGAAGCGTCGACGCCTAGACCAGCCCCAGCCACCCCCCAGCGCGTCACCGCTCAACCT
>NZ_JADEXE010000435.1 GCF_015207265.1 Nodosilinea sp. LEGE 07298
GCTCAAAATTCAGGTGTGCCGCAAATCGGGCTGCCAAAAGCGCGGCGGCAAGCAGCTGGTGGTGGCCCTAGAGCAGGCATTGCGCGATCGCAATCTGCAAACCCAGGTCGAGATTCAGTACACCGGTTGCCAAAAACACTGCTCTGAGGCCCCCACCTTTACCGTTTCACCGGGCCATCACCGCTACAGCCGGGTGCAGCCCTCACGCCTGCCAGCGATCTTAGATCGCCACCTGGCCCCCACTAAACCCCACTCAGGGTCGGTCTAATGGTGGCTGCTCTGAGCGATCGCATCCCCCAGGGGGCGGCCTACTGCCCTCCCCAGGAACCGTCGTTTTACTACTTTGCCTACGGTTCCTGCATGTGCCCGGTAGACCTCAAGCGCTCCCTGGGCGAAAACACCCACCCCTATGTAATCGGCCCCGCTACTCTAAAAGACTATCGCCTCGGCTTTCACTATTACTCGCCCCAGCGCCAGTGCAGCGCCCTCGACATTTTGCCCGCCCCTGGGCAGGTGGTACAGGGGGTGCTCTACCGGTTGCCCTGGAGGCTTAGCGTCGCCCTCGACCAGCGCGAAGAGGTGCACCAGGGCAGCTATCGCCACGAGTTTGTCACCGTCTATGGCCCCAAACGGCGCTACCGCCGGGTGCGCACCTACGCTGTGGTGCACAAAACACCCCAAGAAATCGCCCCTAGCGACTGGTACTCCAGCGTTGTGCTGCGGGGGGCGATCACCTGCCAACTACCGGAACACTACTGCTGGCAGCTGTTTCACCATATGCGGCAACTGCAGCGGGCTTAATAGGTCAACCTCAGGCAATGGGAAACGGCTGCAAAAATGAACTTTTGTTACTCAATAATTGGTTTTGTAATATGGTCATCAAACTATCAAAATAAAAGCGCAAAAAGCGTCGTATCAAGAACACATTTTTTCAGTAATCAGTCCATTCTGAACCTAATTTTGGCAATAAAAAAGAAATAATTAAAACGTATCCAAGGCCATAAAAACTCCATGTTTGGGTTGTTATCCCTAGTGAGATAAATTACTCAAAAGGGGGTTCTCAATGGTCTACACCGTCAAAGAAGGTTGCATTACCTGCGGTGACTGCCGCGACCTTTGCCCCAATGGCGCAATCAAAGCTGACGACAATGCCTTCTGGATTGACCCTACCCTGTGCGACGGCTGTGTGGATGTCGAGGCACCCCGCTGCGTCATCGCCTGCCCGGTCGATTCGCTAGCGCCCCTTCAGCCCAAGAAAGGGCGCAACAAAAGCACCCTGCTGCCTGCCGCTATTCCCACCATTTTCTTAAACGGTAAGACTACCCCCTTCGCCTCTTCTATGGTGGTGTGGGAGGCCTGCAATATTTTGGCCCAGCGCCAGTCGCTCCCCTGGCGGGCCGATCCTGAGCATCGGCTCTGCTACGAGCGCTCTATCCATCGGGGGCAGGGCACTATGCGGTTTCGGCTGGCTACTGACCCTGAAGCGGCCAACTCTGCCGCCATGTCCTACGAGCTGGGTACCGCCGCCCTAGCCCGCTTTGATCTGCGCGCCGCCTGTCTACACCTCATTTTTGCTGCCTGCGCTACCAACCACGATCGCCCCTGGGAAGAGCCCTTCGTACTCAACGACCAGCACATTGAGCAGTACCTAGGCCTCAACCGCCGCAAAGACCTGACCAAACTCGAAAAGCTCACCCTAATCAAAGAGCTGATTCATCAGGCCTGCCAAATTCTGGTTGCCCTCGACTGGCCCCGCCAGGGCAAGGTGCAGGGGTTCTCTCTGACTGAGCATCCGGTCTGGCACCTGCTCGACACCCAGTACTTTTTCGAGGAAGACGCCGAGGGAAACCGCCACCTAATTGGGCTTAGCTTTACGGTCAAGGCGGGTCGCTGGGCACAGTGTTTTCTCAACCGGCAAGACTACCGCAAGCAAACCGCTTTTTACCAGTACGGCACCCTGCCCCAGTCGCTGCTGAGCGAAGTGATGGGCAACTGGCAGCAGCACGAAGGAGCCATGCGGCTGCTGCTGTGGCTGGTGTTTAAGCTGCGCCTGGGCAGCGACCACCGCATGACGGTGCGTACCCTGCTGCGCCTGGCCTACGGTGACGATCGCCTGACCGAAGCCACCACCGTGCGCGGTGCCCACAAGCGCCTGCTTAAGATCTTTGAGAACGATTTAGAATCCATCAGTGGCTACGGGCTCCAGCCCCAGTTTGACCCAGAGACCTACGGCCCCGACATTCAACCCCTGTGGGCCAGGGTGTCCGAAATTCCTGACGATGCCGATGCTGCCCTAGCCTTTTGGACGGACGATGCCAACCGCGATCGCAGCCTCACCGACCGCGCCCCCCGCGACAAGTGGCAGCGCCTGCTCAACGCCCGCCTGCTGGGGTTTGAGCTGCCCGAAGACTGGCAGCAAAGCGTGCGCAAACCCCGCCCCCAGCGCCGCCGATCGCCCAAATCGACGGCCGAACCTCTAGCCAATGCTCTCTCTAGCGATGCTATCAAAGCGGCTCGCCAGCAACTTAACCTCAGTCAACGAGCCCTGGCCCAGCGGCTTGGCAAAAGCCAAAGCTGGATTCGCGACGTCGAGAACGGACGGTTTAATATCAGCGCCAGCGATCGCACCCTACTACAAGATGTTCTGGGCTTGCGCAGAGAGAATGTTTAAGCCCAAGGTCAACGACCTGCTGATTCTCTCCCGGCTGGAGCAGGCCAGCGATCGCTCGACGACGACCATGGTCTAACCCGACCTGAGCCATCGTCCGTAGGTGCCTATGAAAACGTCCTAACCTCTATGGCGATGGCTGTAGCACGACTTTTTTGCGCTGTTTGGGCTGGGAGGGGGTTGGGCGGTGTTGCGCTAGCTAATCTTAGTTAACAGCTTCAAAAATGACTTTGTGCGTGGGGTCAGCAGCGTGCGGCGGTAGGCATCGGCAGCCTTCTTAATCGCTTCGGCCTGGGTCGGGTAGGGGTGAATCACCCCGCTAATAGCGCTCAGCCCCTGCCCCGTGACCATTGCTAAGGTGATCTCGCTAATCATCTCCCCCGCGTGGCGGGCAACGATGGTGGCCCCCAAGATTTTGTCGGAGCCTTTTTTGTGGAGAATTTTTAAAAACCCTTCGCTCTCCCCGTCAGCCAGGGCACGATCCACCGAGGAAAATGGGATTTCGATGGTGTCGATCTCGATACCCTGCTGCTTGGCCTCGTGGGCATATAGCCCCACATGGGCAATTTCAGGGTCGGTATACGTCACCCAGGGCATGACCAGGTTGCTGAGCTTGCTGCGCCCCAGGCCAAAGGGAGAAAACAGGGCGTTTTTAATCACAATCCGGGCGGCGGCATCGGCGGCGTGGGTAAACTTCCAGTCCATGCAAATGTCGCCTGCGGCAAAAATGTTGGGGTTAGTAGTTTGCAGGTGGTCGTTGACGACCACGCCCTGGCGGCGATCGTACTCGACCCCAACGGTTTCTAGGCCCAGGCCATCGACATTAGGCACCCGTCCGGCCCCGACCAAAATCTCATCGACCTCGATGCTCTGGGGTGCTGACGTGCCCTGCTGGCTGTAGTGCAACAACTTGCCCGTAGCCGTCGTTTCGACCCGCTCTAGCTTTGCATCCAACACCAGATTGAGCTGTTCTTTGCGCAACTGCTGCTGCACGATCTCAGCGGCATCGGCGTCTTCACGGTTGAGCAGGTGGGCGTGGTTGTGCAATAGCGTTACCTCGCTGCCCAGGCGATGAAAGGCCTGGGCTAGCTCACAGCCGATCGGGCCACCGCCAATCACGGCCAGGCGGCGGGGCCGCTCGGTGAGGGAAAAGACAGTTTCGTTGGTGAGAAACCCGGCCTCGGCCAGCCCCGGCACCGAGGGTCGATGGGCGCGGGCTCCGGTGGCAATGACGGCTTTTTTGAAGGGTAGGCGGCGCTCCCCCACCTGTACCGTTTCGCTATCAACAAAGTGAGCTGCGCCCAAAAACACGTCAATGCCCAGGTTGCTGAATCGCTCCACCGAGTCGTGGTGGCTGATGTCGGCGCGAATTTGGCGCATGCGATCCATCACCGCTGCGAAGTCTACTTCAATGTGCTGCGGGGGCTGAATGCCGAACGGGGCGGCCTCGCGCATGTCGGCGACGACCCGCGACGAGCGAATCACGCACTTGGAGGGCACGCAGCCCACATTCAGGCAGTCGCCGCCCATCAGACTTTTTTCCACCAGGGCTACCTTCAGCCCTAGGTCTAGGCCTGCCGCGCCCGCCGCCACCACCAGCCCAGCGGTACCGGCCCCAATCACCACCAGGTCGTAGCGCTGGGCGGGGG
>NZ_JADEXE010000436.1 GCF_015207265.1 Nodosilinea sp. LEGE 07298
CCTCAAAGATCAGTCCACTCCCCAGTTCTATGTGTGTCCGGGGCTTGGGGAGATCTCGGTAGATTTGGCGCGGATTGGCTATCGGTTTCCCTGGGTGCAGGTGGTGACCGAGGCGAAGCTGAAGGCGGTGCTGACTGACTTGCCAGAGCAGGCCACGGTGTATTTTGAGTGGGGCTTTCATCTCGATCTGGGGTCGCCGTTTTTGGCTGGGCTGGGCTGTGAGCGAGTGGCTGTCTTGCCCCCTGACCTGCCGGAATCTGACTGGCACACCTGGGCCGACCGGGTGGTGGTAGGCAATGCCGTGGCGGCTCCGGCCAATGGGCAGCTGCCTGAGATTTGGTGTACGCCCCTGACCGGGCAGGTGTTTGACCCGCCCAGTTTAGATAGCTTGCTGATTGAGCTGACGGGCGGGGCCTACGGCCAGGTGTGCCGCATGAAGGGCATTTTTGAAATGCCCAATGGTCATGCCTTCCACGTTGATTTTGTCGAAGGGCTGCCGGGGATGGAGTATACCGAGTTGAACATTCCCCCTTGGCTAGAGGGGCGGCCCATCCGCTTTAGCGGCATTGAGGTAGTGGGCTGGGGACTGGAGCGAGAGGCGATCGCCCAAACCCTGCTCGACGGCTGCCTTTCTGACGTGGCCCTGGCTCAGTATCACCAGCATTACCAAGCTTTAGACCCTGCCGAGGAGGCGCTTTTAGTATGAAACTCGCCGTTATATCCTGCATTCACGGCAACTATGAGGCACTGAACGCGGTGCTCTCTGATATTGATGCCCATAAGGCTGACCAGATCTACTGCCTGGGGGATTTGGTGGGCTATGGCCCTCACCCCAACGCGGTGGTGGAGATGGTGCGATCGCTCGATATCCCCACCTGCCAGGGCTGCTGGGATGAAGACATCGTTGAGGGGCTGAATGCCTGCGACTGTAGCTACCCCTCTCAACTGGCCGAAAAGCGGGGCCACCTGGCCCACGAGTGGACAAATCGGGCGATTCACCCCGAAGTGCGGGAGTATTTGGCCTGCCTGCCCATGACCCTGCGCCAGGATAATCTCTGCTTTGTCCACGGCAGCCCCAACAGTCAGCACGAATACCTACTGCCCACCATGGATGGCTTCGCCGCCCTAGAGCGAGTCTTGGCCGCCGAGGCAGATGTCTTATTCTGCGGACATACCCACATCCCCTATCTGCGGGAACTGGAGAACGGCACCCTATCGGTGAAGGTGCAGCATCCAGGGCAGAGCGAAACCCACCGCGAGTTCACCGCCCCCCTCAAGCGCATCGTCAACGCTGGCTCCGTTGGCGAACCCCGCCACGGCCGACCCAACGCCACCTACGTTCTCTACGACACCGACAGCGCCCAGACTACCCTGCGAGAGGTGCCCTATGACTACGAAAAAACCTGCGCCGCCATCATCGAGCAGGGCCTGCCGCCCATCTTCGCCTGGCGATTGGCTCGGGGTATGGAGTTTGCCGAGCGGGCGGAGGATGCTGGGCATGTGTGTGAACGGTGAGGGGGATCGGGTTCAAGGTTTACGGTTCAAGGTTTACGGTTTCGCCTTATGCCTGACACCTTGCACCTTGCACCTAATACATACCTTGCACCTTTCATAAAAACCAATGGCAAACTGGGCAATTCTCAGCGGAATCGAAGGCAATCTAGCAGCCTATGAAGCAGTGCTGGCGGACATTCGGCGGCAGCGGCAGCCGGTGACGGATCTCTATATCTTGGGCGACCTGGTTGGGTTGCGGGGGGATAGTGAGGAAGTGGTGCGGCGAGTGCGATCGCCCCAGCGCGGTGAGCCTATTCCCCAGGTGTGTACGGGCTGGTGGGAGGAGCAGTGCTTTAGCCTGCACGGCATTCGCGGCCTACCCGATGCACCGGAGCTGGTCGAACGCTATGGCATTGGGGCGGTGAAAGACCTGTGGGAGGCGGTGTCGCGGCAGACGGTACAGTGGTTGGCGGATCTAGACTTTGGCTTTCACGAGCTGGATTGTCTGCTGATTCATGGCAGTACGGTGAGCTATGGCGATGAGTTGACGCCGGAGACGCCGCCGATTCAACTGTGCGATCGCCTCATCCGCGCCGATGCCAATACTCTGTTCTGTGGGCGATCGGGCCTAGCCTTTGAGTGCTGGGTCGAGCCTGGTGCTCTGCGGTCTACGGTGACCACCCTTGACCAAACTGCCGCACCCCAGGATCAGGAGAAGTCGCCGCGCCGAGTCGTGGGGGTGGGCAACGTGGGGCGGCAGGGATGCCAACCGTCCTACGTGCTCTATAACCCTGGTACAGACCAAGTGAGCTTTAAATGTGTTCAGTCCAGTCCGGCCAGGGGGTTTGGGGCGGCTAGGCCAAAAAAATAAAAATGCTGAGTTTGGCGATCGGCAACTGTGGGCTGCCCTCAGTAAGCGTGAATCTTTAGAACACGAAAAAATACACAACTACCACTTTATTGAACTATGAAAAGCCCAGAACCAGCCATTGTTTTCGATCAAAAACGCGCTTCATCCTACGATCAACAGTTTGATGCCCTAGCGCCAATTCGCGATGCCCTACATTTACAAATCCGCATCATACTGTCAGAACTTCCCGTCGATGCCAATATTCTTTGTGTGGGAGTGGGCACCGGAGCAGAACTCATTTATCTTGCCCAAGCGTTTCCGCAATGGCGGTTTACTGCGGTAGAGCCTGCCGCACCAATGCTCGATATTTGTCGCCGCAAAACTGAAGAGAGCGGCATCGCCTCACGCTGCACGTTTCATTTGGGCTATCTTGACTCACTGCCCGCCTCAGATGCTTTCCATGCGGCAACCTGTATTTTGGTGTCTCATTTCTTTATGCAATCCGATCAGCGCAGCCACTTTTTCCAACAAATCGCGGCCCGGCTTCAGCCTGGCGGGTATTTAGTGAGTGCTGACTTGACTGCTAATATGGCAACTGTCGAGTATCAAAGCCTGCTTGAAGTGTGGCTGCGAATGCTGAGATATGCTGAATTGCCTGCTACAGAAATTGAAAAATTCCGCACGTCCTACGGTCACGATGTCGCCTTATTATCACCCGAGAAAGTTGCATCAATTATGACTGAGGGAGGCTTTGAGCTGCCGATCTTGTTTTACCAAAGCCTTTTGGTTCGGGCTTGGTATGCTCAGAGGCGTCTTGGCTGAAGGTTGCCCATCAGTGTCAAATACTGTCCAATCTAGGGTGAAATGTCACTGAATTGAGGCTGGTGGGCACTGCCCACCCTAAGGCAGATTAAGGCTTCTAACGATTTGCTGAGGTGGATCTCAGTTTATTTCAGTGACATTCAGCTATGGGGGGGTGCATCTCCATTTTGCCTTATTATGAGAACGATTATCATTCCATAGGTAATGCGGCGATGTCCTACCACCCCCAGCCCTCATCTTTGGCAGACCCAGCAATTCCCAAGCGGGGTCTGCCGGTGACGCTGATTACGGGCTTTTTGGGCAGCGGCAAAACCACTCTGCTCAACCACATCTTGACCAACCGGCAGAATCTCAAAGTGGCGGTTTTAGTCAATGAATTTGGCGACATCAACATCGATAGCCAGCTGCTGGTCTCCATTGACGAGACCATGGTGGAGTTGAGTAACGGCTGTATCTGCTGCACCATCAACGATGACCTAATCGACGCCGTGTATCGGGTGCTAGAGCTGCCCGATCGCGTCGATTACCTGGTAGTCGAAACCACGGGCCTGGCCGACCCGCTGCCGATCATGCTCACCTTCGTGGGCACCGAGCTAAAGCGGCTCACCCACCTAGATTCTGTCATCACCGTCGTCGATGCTGAAACCTTTACCGACGATCACTTTGACAGCGAAGCGGCGACCAGCCAGCTCACCTACGGCGACATCATTCTGCTCAACAAAGCCGACCTCACCCCCGAGGTCAAACTCACCTGGCTAGAGGCCTACATTCAGGGATTCAAAGACCAGGCACGGGTGCTGCGCTGCTCGCTCACCGAGCAGGCAGACCAACTGCCCTTGTCTGCCCTACTGGATGTGGGGCTAGCTCCGGCCCTGTCCCCGGCAATAGTCAGCGCTGCTCAAGTGGCCCAACCCAACAGCCATTTGGGCAGTGATGGCTTTATGTCGATTCCCTTCCGGAGCGATCGCCCCTTTAACGTAGACCGCTTTGAGCATTTTTTAATGGCTCAATTACCCGCCGAAGTCTTTCGGGCCAAGGGAATTCTCTGGTTTGAAGGCGAAGACCTGCGCCACATCTTTCAGCTCAGCGGCAAACGCTTTAACCTCAGCCCCGAACCCTGGATTGGCCCACC
>NZ_JADEXE010000437.1 GCF_015207265.1 Nodosilinea sp. LEGE 07298
GTACAGAGGCCTGTTCTGCCTCGTTCAGGTGCAGGCGGGGGTGGCGGTGGGCTTGGGCGGCTTCGGCGGTGACGAGCGATTCGGCCTGGAGGATGTGCAGCATGCGATCGCTCACCAGCTGATCGGCGGGCGGGCTGCGCCACAGGTTGGTGACCGTGCGCCCGGTGCCGTGGTGCTCGACCAACTCAGCAATACCGTCGTAGGTGGTATCGGTGACGATGAGGTCAAAGGGAACCCGCAAAGCTTTTGCCACGGCGACTTGAGCTTGGCCAGGTGGCACCCGCCAAACCTGCTGCACCAGGGGATGATGAGCGAGCAGCTGATCGCCTGGTGCAAACGTAAGCACGGTCATGTGCACCGGGGCGTGGGAAGCGGCCAACGCCTGGATGGCCGGTAGGGCAATTAGCACATCACCCAAGCCGCCGAGGAGTTCGATGAAGAGAATATAGGTCACGGCAGAAAAAGACGTTTGAGTTAAGAGCCAAATTTGAAACTCAGCGCTCGCCTAGGTTTACCGGCTCACCAACTTACAAAATCGGCTTTCTTCTCCGCTCTTTAGCTCTTCCTGGTACAGCAGCGCGAGGTTGCTTTCTTCAAATTTGTCAAAAAAATCGTCCCACTCGATACGCTCCAGAGAGTCTTCGCCGCTGTAGCCGGGAAAGTCAATACGCAGCAGACCGGGTTCGCCGTTATCCTTAGTGCTTTTAACTGTGGCAGGAAAGCCACCTCGCGACTCAACCCACTCCTTGATGGTGTTGTGGTCGGTCGTAGTCTTGCTGTCTGATTTCGCCATCGATAGAATTGCCTATACTTGAAATCGCCTAAGAAAACAGACGGAATGCTATTTTCTACGCTTAAAAAATAAACGAAAAAATTATGTCAAGAAAGTTTTGAGCTTCAAACCGCTTTAGCTCCCTATCCGTCTGTAGCTTTAAGAAAAGTTACAGGTTAGGTTTAAAGGATTTTGACGGCAGCTTGAAACTCAAAACCACGCTCTCGAACTTCTCTATTCAAAGTATCGAGCGGATTGTAAAGCAGCCTCTTTCTGAGGGTAGGGGTTAAGGGAACATCAGCCCAAGCAGAGCTGGTTTCCTCGCTTCAATAGAGCGGAGAAATAGCCTCTTGGTAAGCGTTCGTGCTGGTACCCTGCCGGGGCGCGTTAGCACTGCTGCTGTACTGAGATTGCAGTTCGCGAATGCGGCTGTCGCCAGTGGGGTGAGTGCGCAAAAATTCTGGCTGGGCGGAGGAATCCATCAACTGTTCTAGAAAATTGACGAAGGCCTGAGGTGGGTAGCCCGCCGCCTGAAGAATTTGCAGCCCGGCGGCATCGGCGGCGTACTCATAATCGCGCGATCGCGGCAGTTCGAAGGCGACCTGGTAGCCAACCTGGGCCAGGGCATTCATTTCTACTCCGGCGGTCTCGGCAATTCCCTGGGCCAACACGGCCCGCCGCAGGGCCTGAACGCTGTGGCGCTCGTTAATGTGGGCAATTTCGTGGGCCAGTACCGAGGCCAGCTGAGCTTCGTTGTCGGCCTCTTGCAACAGCCCCGTGGTGACGTAAACAAAGCCCCCCGGTGTGGCAAAGGCGTTGACTTCATCGCTGGCTACAACCTGAAAGGTGAAGGGAATGTCGCGGCTGTCGCTGGCGGCAACAAGCCGCTGCCCCACCCGGTCAACGTACTGCTGCACCTGCCGGTTGTTGTAAAGCTGGTACTGCTGACTCAGCACCATTTGATTAATTTGGCGGCCCAGCTCGACTTCTTCCTGGTCAGAAATGGTGCTGACCTGAATGTAGCGAAAGACGTTTTGGAATAGTTCTCCCAGGCTGAGCCTGATCTGTGCCACGCCGCTAGCCGCCTGAGGCTGAACGACAACAGGGGTGGCAATTGCGGTACTCGGTAGACCTAACATCAGCGCTCCGGCCAATCCACCAATGAATCTGCTCTTAACTGGCCAAGCCATAGGTCTGTTTTCTCCTCTAAGTAAGTCTGTGTAAGCAGTCTGTGCAAGGTTGTATCTAGCTTTATGGTGAAGAAAATAGACGGCACTGTGCTCTTACCGCTGAGGGAAAAAGCCGGGGCCAGAGGTGTGATTTAGCGGTGAGATGAATATCAGCTAGACGGGCAGCAGGTTGGGGGCGTTGTGGGTGCGATCGCTAATCGTGGTCGGCAGCTCTTGGTGGTAAGCCCCTGAGGGCAGCACGCCGCAACCGCCGTAGTGCTTCATTACCCGCTGCTGCACCAGCACGTCTTCGCCACAGCTCTCGGGCGGCAGATCTGACCAAAAGGTAAACCCGCCCACCGCCTGCAGCTTGGCGCGATCGAACAAAACACAGCCAGCCACCCAGGCAACGTGGTAGGTGCAGGGGCGCTCTGGGGTAAAGCCAAACTTGGTTTGCAGATGCAGGGGATTGGCCGCGTTGTGGAGCCGCCAGCGCTCCCACTCAGGGGTACCTTTTTCAACAGTTTCAGGCTGCACAGGCCCCTGCCAGGGTGTAAACGGCTGCTGCTCGTCGGGACGCACATCGTCGCGATAGCTGAGGCCAGTCAACGGGTTGCCGACAAAGCCGCACCCTTCGCGCTGCATGGTGGTCAGAAGCAGCTCCAGCACCCAGGGCTCTAGCAGCACATCGTCATCGAGAAACAGCACGTAGGGAGCGTTGGCCTGCTCTAGCAAAAACTGACGGTGCTCAGCAATGCCGCGCCGAGGCAGGTGCTTGAGCAGACGCGGCACGTTACCGTGAGCATCTAGCACTCGCAGCACTGTTTGAATCGTGCCTAAGGAATTAAGGTCAAGATCGTCGGTTTGGTCAGAAACCGTGACGCGAAAATCTTGACAGGTTTGGGCACAGAGGCCGGTTAGGGTTGCCGCCAGGGCATCGGACCGTTTGAAGGTGGGGATGAGGATGTCGATCGCAGGCATGGGGAGATGGGGGTGAGGAAGTGGGGAGATGAGGGGTGAGGAAGTGAGGAGATGAGGAGGTGAGAAGTCGGAGGCTGAGCGGAGTCGAAGCCTCTAGGGTGTAGGGTGCATTTGCGGCTTTAAGATCGCTGAGCTTGCTTTAACCTCACTGCTGGAGCCGCAATGCACCGCTGATGATCCCCTCAATTGATGGGCTGTTCGAGGGTGCATTCGCGAAGCAATGCACCCTACGGTTGCCTACTTCAGGGTTTTGGTGGTTTTGTTGGCGAGGCCTTCGCGGCTGTGGCGCAGGTCGGAGAGCTGGCCGGTGGGTTCGCGCTTAAGCTCGTCGGGTACCTGACTACCGACGGAGCCTTTGGCTACGGTGACGCCGCCGTCGGCTAGCCACAGAGCACCCGTGACATAGCTGGCTTCGTCGCTGGCCAAAAAGGCGTAGACATTGGCCATTTCTTCAGCGGTGCCGCGACGCGCCATGGGGGTAGCCTGAATCAGCATTTTCTCCATTTGCTCGTCCATGGGGCCGGTTTCTTTGTGGGTCCAAGCAGTGTCGATCGCGCCGGGGCAGACGCAGTTAGCCCGCACGCCGTGCTTGGCCTGCTCGACCGCCACCCCTTTCATAAAGGAGTGCACCCAGCCTTTGGTGCCGCCGTAGGTGGTGTTTTGGGCCAGACCGTTGAACCCGGCCTCAGACCCGGCGGAGACAATATTGCCCCGGCTTTGCTGTAGGTAGGGCAGGGCGTACTTGGTCATCAAAAAGGCGGAGCGAATATTCATTTGAATGGTGCGATCGAACAGCTCGACCGGGTAGTCTTGAGTTTCGGCGGTGACCAGAAATACCCCGGCATTGTTGATCAAAATGTCGATTTGGCCAAAGGCATCGATCGCCGCCTGCACACAGGCCTGGGCCTCTTCAGCCTGAGAAATATCGCCCTTGTAGACGGCGACCTCGCTGCCGTGCTGACGAATCGCCTGGGCCACATCATCGATCGGGTCATCGGGCAGCCCGTTAAGCACAACCCTGGCCCCTTCGGCGGCAAACTTGTGGGCGATCGCTTCGCCGATGCCGGTAGCAGCCCCCGTAATGATGGCGACCTTGCGTTCTAAACGACCTGTCATAAAGATATCCTTGTAATACTGTAGGGCACCTCTTTAGAGTTCTGAGCAGGTGCTCTAATGCCCTCTATTACAGGTGAGAGTTTAGAAATTCTTTAGAAAGCGCTTTTCTTTCTATTAGAGAATTGTTGAGCAGGTATTTGCTGCATGAACACCTCCTCACGCCCACCCTCTCCTTCGACTCCGCTCAGGAACCGACTCGCCTACCCATCCAC
>NZ_JADEXE010000050.1 GCF_015207265.1 Nodosilinea sp. LEGE 07298
GTCGGGGCCTTTTCGGGCCTCTTTGCCTTGGGGCATTGGCGGCGCTACCGCCAGCGCCAATGCCCCAAGTGCCAAGTTGCTATGGAGCGCCTCGACGAACAGGCCGACGATCGCTACCTCAATGCCGGTCAGCGCACCGAAGAGTCGATCAAGTCGGTCGACTACGACGTTTGGCTCTGCCGCAGCTGCGGGCACCACGCCATTTTGAATTACAACAGCTTTGGATCGGGCTATCAGAAATGCCCCGGCTGCCACCACAAGACCATGACGGTGACCAGCCGCACCGTCATGGCCCCTACCTACGACCACACCGGCAGGGCTGAGGTGAGCGAGGCCTGCCAGTTCTGCGATCGCACCCACCATTACACCCGCACGCTCCCCCGGAGAACTCCCCCCAGTTCTAACAGCGGCTCTGGCGGCGGCGGCGGTGGGCGTTCCTCCGGCGGCGGCGCATCGGGAAGTTGGTAAGCGCGATCGCGGGTTTGGCGATCTGAGCAAAAGTGTTTGTAAGGCTACATTCTTGGGATTACCTTGTGGGGTAGTGAATAGGTAGGACTTGCTGGCTATAGGTTCGGTTTTCGCCTCTTTGTGGTGAATTACGGCGGCTAGCATTCTGCCTTCCATTCTTTAACCCGCCATGATGCAATCGTTGCTCAATCGCCCCTCATCAACGCTGGTGCTGCAGCAATTGCAGGCGGGATTGCAGCCCCAGGTTCTGCTGTCGAGTACGGCGGCGGGGCTGGTCACCGGCATTATTGGCGTCATTCGAGCGATTTCCTACGCCAGCCTGATTTTTTCGGGGGCGCTGGCTGTGCATTTGCCCACAGGGCTGGGCATGACCGTCGTCAGTACCGCTATTACGATTTTGGTGGTGGCGCTGACCAGCACCCTACCCGGCATTATTGCCACCCCCCTGGCGGCTCCAACGACCATTCTGGCGATTATGGCCGCTGCGATCGCCAGCGAGCTGATGGCTGCCCCATCAGCCGATGTCTTGGCGACCGTGATGGTGGCGATCGCGCTCAGCGCCCTGCTGACAGGGGCGATGCTGCTAGCGCTGGGGCTGCTGCGCCAGGGAGAGCGGATTCGGTTTGTGCCCTACCCGGTGATTGGCGGCTTTATGGCCGGTACCGGCTGGCTATTGACCAAAGGCTTTTTTCAGGTCTCTACCGACACCCCGCTGTCCTGGTCGGCTCTGCCCGAGTTAGGTCAGCCGGTCATGCTGGCGCGCTGGTTGCCGGGGCTGGGGTTTGCGATCGCGCTCCTGCTGGCGACCCGCCTGTGGAAGCCGTTTTGGGTGATGCCCCTGACGCTGCTGGTCTGTGCAGCCAGCTTTTTCGCGTGTTTAGGCGTTGCCCATATTCCTTTAGAGCAGGCGCGGGCTGCGGGCTGGCTGCTGGGGCCGTTCCCCGAGAGTCGGCAGCTCTGGCAGCCCATTACCCCAGCCATGCTGCCCCAGGTGCACTGGATCGCGATCGCTCATCAAACCAGCAGTCTGCTGACGGTGATGTTCGTCAGTTTGCTATCGCTATTGCTGAGCAACAGCAGTATTGAGCTGGTGGTGGGGCGCGATCTTAACCTCAGTAGCGAAATGAAAGCGGTAGGGTGGGCCAACCTGGCCTCAGGGTTGAGCGGCGGCATGGCGGGTAACCAGGCGCTGCCCAGCACCCTGCTGGTCCACGACATTGGTGGCAACTACCGACTCACCGGCCTGATCGCGATCATACCTTCGGTAGCGGTGCTGGCGCTGGGGTCGTCGTTTTTGTCTTACTTACCTAAGGCGCTGTTGGGTAGTTTGCTGCTGTACCTGGGCCTGTCGCTGCTGTGGCAGTGGCTGTATCAGGCCTACTTTAAGCTGCCCCTGAGCGACTACCTGACGGTGTGGGCCACCCTAATTTTGATTGATGCCGTGGGGTTTTTGCAGGGCATTGCGGTGGGCTTTGTGATCACCGTGGTGCTGTTTATGGTGCGCTACAGCCAGGTCGATGTGGCAAAGCAGGTGTTTTCGGGCACCACCAGCCGCAGCAATGTGGGGCGCAGCAGTGCAGAAGAAGCCATCTTGACCCAAAAAGGCAGCCAGATCTATGCCCTGGAGTTGCAGGGTTTTTTGTTCTTTGGCACCGCCAATTATTTGCTGACGAAGGTGCGCGATCGCACCCTGGCCCCCACCGAGCCGCTCGAAAAAATCGCTGAACCCGATCGCCCTACTGAGCCGCTGCGCTAC
Source organism: Nodosilinea sp. LEGE 07298 (assembly GCF_015207265.1). GTDB lineage: Bacteria > Cyanobacteriota > Cyanobacteriia > Phormidesmidales > Phormidesmidaceae > Nodosilinea. Next base: position 2,225 of record NZ_JADEXE010000050.1, read on the forward strand.
GCTGTCATCGACTTTCGCCAGGTCAGCGGGCTCGATTCGTCGGCGGTGCTAACCTTTAACAAAATTCTCAAGCTGGCCAATAAGTACGACTTTACCCTGGTGCTCACCAACCTGTTGCCGGGGTTGGCCACCGCTTTAGAGCGAGGCCAGGGGCTCGATTTAAGCAGTCAACGCTGCCAGGTATTCCCTGACTTAGACCGGGGTTTAGAGTGGTGTGAAGGTCAGATATTGGGCCAAACCTCGTGCCCCATTCCAGACCAAACCTGGGGCCAGAATGCTCAGTCCGAAGCCAGCGCCCCCGCCCTGGTGAGCCATCTTACCCAGCTGTTTCTGACCGCAGAGCAGGCTGAGCGGTTTATGACCTACCTGGCCCCCCAGGCACTCCCGGCTGGGTACGCCATTTTTAAGCCTGGCGAGCAGCGCCCCGAGCTGTACTTCATTGAGTCAGGTCAGGTCAGCGTACTGCTAGAGCTAGACGATGGCCGTACGAAACGATTGCAGACCTGCTCAGCGGGCCATCTGCTGGGAGAAATGCGCTTTTTTGATAAAACGCCTCTCTCTAGTTCAGTGGTCACCGATACTCCCAGTCAGGTCTATGCCCTCTCGCAAGCGGCCTTTGGGCGGATGCAGCAGCAGGCCCCCGACCTGGTGCAGGCGCTACAGCGGCACATCGTCGAAATTCTCTGTCAGGGCCTGATTCGCCGGGGCGAGCAGCTCCGCATTATGCAGTAATGCTCTATTTCATCTGGGCGATCGCAGGTTTGCCCCAGTCTTGCCGCCGAGTTCACCGTTTCTACCCGTACCAATGATGTTCAAGCTTCTCCCCGTTTCCCTACAGGGGCCGCCAGCGGCATCAGCCCTCAGCGCTGAACTGCACCCCGAACGGCTGATTCCTAGCCTAATTGCGGGGGGCATTACCGGCATGATTGGCGTCATTCGGGCGATTTCCTACGCAGCGCTAATTTTTTCGGGTCCGCTCGCCAGCGAGCTGAATATTGGGGTGGGTATGGCGATCGGCAGCTCGGCGCTAATTAGCGTGGTCGTGGCCTTGACCAGCACCCTGCCAGGGATGATTGCCACGCCCCTGGCCGCTCCAACGGTTGTACTGACGGTATTGGCGGCGGGCATTGCCCAGCAACTGGTCCTGGCTGACCCCCAAGCCAGGGTTTTGACGGTGGTGGCGGCCATTACTCTGGGCTCGTTGCTTACCGGGCTAGTGCTGTGGGGACTAGGGCAGCTGCGCTGGGGCCGAGGCATGGAGTTTTTGCCCTACCCGGTGGTGGGCGGCTTTATGGCCGGTACGGGGCTGCTGCTGGTGCGGGGGGCCTTTACGGTAATGACTGGCGAAGACCTGACTCTGGGCCACATTCCCCGGTTGTGCCAAGGGATGCAGTGTTTGCACTGGCTGGCGGGGTTAGCGATCGCAGCCGTACTGCTGTGGGCGACTAAACGCGTTCACCACTACCTGGTAATGCCGGGGGTGCTGGCGCTGGCAACGCTGGTTTTCTATGGCACAATCTGGGCCACCCACCTGCCGATCGCGGTCGTCAGAGCCCAGGGCTGGCTGCTGGGGCCGTTTCCCCAGGGCAGTCTGTGGCATCCGCTCACGATGGGCAGGCTCTCTCAGGTGCAGTGGGGGGCGATCGCGCAGTCGAGCCCTATGCTGGGGCTGCTGGTGTTTGTGAGTTTGCTCTCGCTGGTGCTGACTAACGGCAGTATCGAACTGGCCGTCGAGAAAGACCTAGACCTGAACCAGGAGCTGAAGGCGATCGGGCTGGCGAACCTGGTGGCGGGGTTGGGCAGCACCATGGCTGGCAATCAGGCGTTGCCCAGCACGCTGTTGGCGCATCGGCTGGGGGCGGCCAATCGCCTGACGGGGATATTTAAAGCGCTGCCCTGCGTGCTGGTGCTGGGGCTAGGGCCGACGTTTTTAGACTATTTTCCGAAGCCAATTTTAGGTAGTTTGCTGCTGTTTTTGGGGCTAGATTTGCTGTGGCAGTGGCTCTACGGAGCCTGGTTTAAGCTGCCGCCAGTAGACTACGCCATCATTTGGGTCACGCTAATTGCGATCAATACCGCTGGGTTTATTCCGGGAATTGGGCTGGGGTTTGCCCTGGCGGCGGCCCAGTTTTTGGTACAGTGCAGCCGCCTAAACACAGTGGTTGATATGGGGGGCATTAAAGGGCAGGGCAAGGCTGGCCTAGAGAGTAATCTCACTGCAGATCAGCACATCCTAGGTTCGATGCACCCCTACAGCAAAGATGAGACCGCCGCGATTGCTCCTACCGTTGCAGGCGATGCGTTGACAAATACCCTGAGCCGCAACATCGATGCTATTGACACGGTGCAATTGCAGGGATTTTTGTTTTTTGGCACGGCAAAAAGTCTGTGCCAGCAGTTGTGCGATCGCATTCTGCACCGCGATCCAGACTCTCCCCCGTTGCAGTACCTGATTCTCAATTTTCAGCCGGTGATGGGCCTAGACTGCTCCGCTGCCATGAGCCTAAAGAAAGTAGCGAAACTGGCCCAAAAGCACGGCTGTACGCTGGTGTTTTGCCACTTGGCAGATCCCTACGAACGGCTCTTGCAAAAAAGCCAGACCCTGAGCCTGGCTGGTGGCCACGTTTTGCCGAACTACCTCACAGCCGTTAGCTGGTGCGAGACTCAGCGGCAAACCGTCGCTGCTGCCCAAACCTTAGCCACCTGTAGAAATCTCCCGCAAGATGCGGCGGAGTCGCCAACGGTTGAGCTAGGGATCGCCAAGGGCAGCGGCTTGGTCTAGGAGAGCAACCCTCTAGCCCACGCGGCGCGGGCGGCGGTTGCGGATTTGGCTTTGCTGGAGCCACAGCACAGCGACAAAGGTTGCCAGCACCAGCGGCCAGCTAATCTGGTTTAGCACCATCCAGTCGAAGCGATCGAACACCCGCCCCGAGAGCAGGGTCATCAGCGCCACAAAGCTAAACACCACAAAGTCGTGGGCGGCCTGTACTTTGCCTTTTTCGGTGGGGGTATGGGTTTCGGTCAGCAGCGTGGTCGAGCCGACATACATAAAATTCCAGCCAATGCCGAGCAGCAAAAGCGCGATCGCAAAGTGCCAAAAACTCGTGCCCGCCAGGTTTAGCCCCATGCAGCCCAGCGCCATCACCGCCCCGGCTTGAATAATGCTCAACACCCCCAGCCGCTGAATCAGCCAGCCCGTTACCAGCGAGGGGGCAAACATGCCAAACACGTGCCACTGAATCACCGATGCGGTTTGGCCAAACGAATGCTGCTCGGCGGCCATAGCCAGGGGCGTTGTCGTCATCACAAAGACCATAATGCCGTAGCTGACGGTGCTACCCAGGGCCGCCACCAAAAAGCGGGGTTGACGCATGATCTGCCCCAGTGGTCGGGTATCGAGGGCCTGGTGATGGTTACTAACCGGGGGAATGTGCAACCCGAGCAGTAGGACACTGGTCACCACCTGTAGGGCCAGCACCGCCACCATCGCGCCGATATACAGCTCGCTATTGAACCAGCCCTGCGACCCCGTGGCTAGCCACGGACCCAGAACAGCGGCAATAATGCCCCCCGCAATTACCCAGGAAATCGCCTGCGATCGCCAGGCCTCATCGGCGACATCGGCGGCGGCAAACCGGTAGTAGCCCACGAAACTATTGGCGACCCCCAAGAACCCCATCGCTATGGTAAACAGCCAAAAGTGCGCGATCGCCAAACTGTAAATGGCGATGCCCGCCCCAATAACGCCTACCAGCGTACCTACCAAAAAGCCGCTGCGCCGCCCAAAGCGCTGCATCAGCAGCGAAGCCGGTACAGTGGTGGCCATAGTGGCGATTTGGCGCACCGCCAGGGGCAGGGTAGCCAGGGCTTTGTCGGTGGCCAGGGCATAACCAATCAGCGCCGCTGTCGTAATTAAGACGGTGTTGGTGGTCATGGCCAATGCCTGACAAAGAGCCAGCAGGGCAACCTGAGATCTCGCAGAAGTTGTCATCAAGGCAGCTTGGAAAAACCTGAGCCTACCATGGCAGCCCAGTTTGAACGATGCAAACCGTGCATAGCCGCTATCGATAAATGATCGCTCATCAGATGCTCTCACTCGCCCTGTTCCACTCTGATTTCAAGAGCTTTTGCGGCTACATTGACGAGCCCAACAGCTCATTTATGAAAAAAGCCCGTAGCGACAGCCCAGATGTCTTAGCAACAGTTCAGAGATTGGGGCGATTCACGCGAATCAGTTTTCCGGCCAACGTTCCCGCTTCGAGAATCGTTTGATGTACTCGATTGGCGAGCCCGTGGCGATCGGTGTCTTCGGTACAAACGATAATGCCGATGTGATCAGAATTTTGCTTATGCAGCCGAATGAAGTCGCCTCGGTTCACGGTTAACACAGCCCGACTTTGACTGATAGCGAAAGCCAACACCGTTTCATCAGGGATTCGTTTGTTTCCTTGCCCTGCTTCTTGAACGGTCAGAACGTCATGTCCTAGGCCTTTGAGCAGTCGGCTGACTTGGCGAGGAAATCCCTCATCGGCGTAGAGTCGAGCCATGCTTAGGCTGCCGCTTGCCGTTGCAGGGCAGCTTCAATTTCGGCTTTGTGGGTGCTGGCGTAGAGCCAGGCGTTGGTCAGATCTGCGGCGGTGAGGTCGGGATAGTCTTCTAATAAAAAGGCTTCGGTTGCGCCCTGCTGACGAAGGCTGACTAGAAGCCAGACAGGGATGCGGGTTTGGCGAATGCAGGCATCGCCGCCCATAACACCGGGGGTTTTCTCAATGCCGACCCAGGTACCGCTGAGGCTTGAGACCAGCAGTTGAATGGCCTGGGCTTTCTCTTGGGGCGACAGCGCCAGCAGTTCGGTTTGGAGTTGATCGAGGGTCATGATTGTTGGCTCCACACCGTCAGATTGTAAAAGATGCTAGCTAAGACCAACAAATGCAGGTTGGGTAGCGCGATCGCAGAACCCACCAAGACAGTAGCTCTGGCGGTGCGGCGGGGATATTGGCTTCATCAGGGGCCGGGTGCCTGGGGAGATAGCAATAGTGGCCTATCCACTGGCCAAAGGCACCCGGTCCCTAGAGTCACACGCTAGCCCTAGCTCTCCATCAAGCGAGCGGTGCCCGACACTCGAATCGAGCTGCCGGGGGTGGGCGAAATTTCGGCTCGCAGGCGCGATCGCATCCCCATATCTTCACCTTGAGTAATCGCGATCGCGCCACCGTGGGGCCAGTCGAGATCGCGCAGGTACCCGGCTAGCGCTGCCGTTGCCGCCCCGGTCGCCGGGTCTTCGTACACGCCGCCCGATGCAAACGGGTTGCGGGTGTGAAACTGCTGGGGTGTCTCAGCGTAGACCCAGCAAATGGTCACTAAACCCTCGCGGTTCATCAGGTCGCGACCAGCGGCCAGGTCGTAGTGCATGGCGCTGAGGGCGGCGCGGGTTTTGAGCCCCAAAACCAGGTGATCGGCACCGCCGTGGGCCAAAGCAGGCGGCAGCTTGGGGTCGAGGTCGGCCTCGCTATAGCCAAACAGGTCGAGCACGTCGGCCACGAGCTGAGGGGCGGCGACGGCACTACGGGTTGGCGGTGATTGCAGCGCAGCAGACATGATGCCGCGATCGCGGCGGCCCTCCACCGTAATTTCGGCTGCGTTGAGAATGAGCGGAAAAACGCCATCGCCCCGTTGAAGGGCCAGAGCCGCCCCTAGGGCGATCGTGGCGTGGCCGCAAAAGGGCACCTCAGACTCGGGCGAAAAGTAGCGCACCCGCCAGCCAGAGCCAGCCGGGGCCGCAAACGCCGTTTCTGAAAAGCCGACCTCTGCTGCAATCTGCCGCATCTCGGCTTCGCTGGGGTGGGCTTCAGCAATTAGCACGCCCGCCGGGTTGCCGCCGCTATCGCCATCGGAAAACGCCGCAATTTTGAGCAAATCCATAGGCGTACCCCTGAGTCCTACAGACTTGATTTTGACACGACCTGTCGTCAGCGCCAGCCCTATGCGATCGGCGCTAGCGATCACGGCAGCCGGTAGAGATCTACCTCAGAACCGTACAGAGTCGTTGTTCTGTTGTATGTCATACCCAGTTTTTTCAGGATGTTGACTGACGCTGTGTTGGCGGGTTCAACAATGCCGAGGATATAGGGTAAATGCAGTTGATTTAACCCGTACTGAACAGCAGCTTTGGCAGCTTCTGTAGCTAGCCCCTGCCCCCAAAAAGCAGGAGCGAGGCGATAGCCAACCTCCGGTTCATCCACACCGTCGATGTGCTCTAAAATAATGCCGCAGTAGCCAATCAGCTGATGATTATCTTTGAAAACAACGGCCCACTTGCCAAACCCCTGCCTTTGATATGAATCAATAAACTCTTCAATTTTTGTCTGGGTCTCTGCCGTCGATAAAATGCCCTGAGGCGAAAATTGCATTACCCTTGGGTCGCCAAGTATGAGTGCAAGTTTCTGCACATCCTCTAGGGCGAAATCTCTCAAGATTAAGCGCTCGGTTTCTAACCAAACCATTGAGTTTTCTCCGGTTGAGTATCTTCGAACTGAGCACGGCTTCCAGCACAAACAGATTCCAGCAGGCTGAAAAATTTAGTCGCTTGCTGCCATACCACCTATTGTGGGGCCTTAATGATGATGTCTGTACTCCAGCCGCTTATCAGCGCCAGTCACCATGACAGCAATGTCCCGATTTGGTTTGCTATCCTGCTATCGCGTCCAGAGTTCATAAATGACCAGTGCAATCTCAATCACAATCAAAATCGTAATGTACCACTCTACCCGGTGACTGCTGTTGCGCTGCAAGAGATTTAGCGAGGTTTCTACCGTCCTAGAAATTAGCTCCAGCTTTTTCTCCAAAATGACCAATCGCTCCCTTAGCTCATATTCATCTTCAAGCCGAAGATACAGGCGATCGAGCGTCGGGTCATCCCAAACCGGGTCTGGCTTTTCGCCCACTTCAACAATGCCAAACATCTTTTGCTGAATTAGCAGGGTGCCGCCAATGTAGTTGAGCAGGTCTTCCTCTTTTGGCGATCGCCTATTCTTACCCTGAGTACCAATGGTAAACGGCTTGATTGATTGAAAGATGTCGGCAATCTCGACCTCGTAATAGTTCAAAACAACACTCTTGCCCAGCGCTTCGGCCACAATTTGCAATCGCTCAGCGCTGTAATCTTGCAGCCAGAGTACATTACCCTCTAAACGCTCTTTGGCCTGGGGTCGAAAGGCGATCGACAGTTCTTCTGAGAGGGTTGACTCAATGGGTTCAACAATGTGAGGCCGCAGCATGTCTAGCAGGGCATTTTCCTCATCGGCACTGAGGTCAAATGTGATAATGACGCCATAGCGCAGTAGTACGGCACAGCCTGTAGCACCGGCTCGAATAATGAGTGGGTTTGTTGCCAGTAGCGCTGTCCGGTCTAAGGTTTTGAGAGACAGGCGCTCACCTACAATGCTGGCTCGGGCCAGGATAGTTTCTTTACTAGCCCAGTCCAGATGAGCGGTCGGTATTAGGGTTTGGGAGTCGGTAGTTTTAGTCAAACTATTGTCGGTAGAAGTCATGAAAATGCTGGTTTCTAGTAATTGGTTTAGCAGCTATAGCGATCGCCAGAGCGGATGGCTGATAATTAAATTGTGCCTTGCCAGTGTCTCCGCGTCTTTTGACATCCCCAAAATTATCCTGGCGACGTACTTGTAAGGGTTTGGTGGGTTGTGAGTTCTAGCGGTGCACTCTGCAATCGCTTACTCATGAGCAACTGCTGATACAGGGGCCGCCAGTGCCAGAGCACGTTGGCCAAAGCTTCCCAAAGAGTTAGCCAGCCAAACACGGTCACCCCCTGACCGAGCAACAACAAACCAATGCCGGTATCGGTAGTGGCTTGACGAGCGTCTAAAAAAACCGATAGCCCTAGCGAGCCAGCCCCCAACAGCCCTAGCAAAATGGCATCGCTAACCAGTTTTTGTAAATCCTGACGGCGCACCTCTTCTAGATAGGAAAAGTAGCGCTGAATCGCCGTTTGCATGATGTCAGCAGAGCCCCCAGAGACCAGCTGATCGTCAAAGTCAGTCATGAGGTTGATGTTCAGCAGCAGAGATTCGTCGCCCAATTCAGCTAAACGGGCAAACAGGTAATCGATAAAATCTTTGTTGAGATTGAGCACGGTTGCGTTTTGGTCATCGAGTTCGTTGCCAAAGTTTTTCGGAAATCCCTCAAAGGGCATGAGTAGCGCTGTCGGCGAGCTAAGCTGCAGGCGCACAACGACGTGACCATCGGGCGATCGCGTGTAGCTGTCAGCGAGCTGCTTTTCTCTCACCGTTCTACGGCGGGGCGGAAATAATCGAAAAACTCGTTTCACAGGCGCATCAACAGAGGAGGCAAAGGTATAGCTTAAGAGCCATGGCCCTGATTGTGTCCCAGAAGCAGGGCTGCCGCAAGCAGAACCTTGAGTATCACACAGAGCATATTCCCCCGGTACCGCAACACAGCTTAGGCTTTGCAAAGCAGCCCTCCGTTGAGTACCGTGACAGACGCAGGCATTGTAGGACGAGGTCATGGTCTACGCATTTTCGGCGGGGTTTCAGTGGGGGGTTGCCACCTCGTCGTACCAAATCGAGGGCGCTGCCGACGATCGCGGCCCCAGCGTGTGGGATGTGTTTAGCCAAACCCCAGGCCGCGTGCTGAACGGCGACACGGGGGCGATCGCCTGCGACCACGTCCACCGCTACCGCGACGACATCGCCCTGATGGCGGAGCTGGGGGTGCGCCACTACCGCTTTAGCATCTCCTGGCCCCGCATTTTGCCCCAGGGGCGCGGTGCGGTGAATGATGCGGGGCTAGCCTTTTACAGCGAGCTGGTCGATACCCTGCTGGAGTTTGGCATTACCCCCCACGCCACCCTGTTTCACTGGGATAGCCCCCAGGCGCTCGAAGACGAGTACGGCTCGTGGCGCAGTCGCCAGATGGCGCAAGACTTTGCCGACTATGCAGCGGTAGTGGTCAAGCACCTGGGCGATCGCGTCACCCACTGGATGACCCTGAACGAAATCTTCTGCTTTACCCACCTCGGCTACGGCGTCGGCGACGTGCCCGAAATGGCCCCCGGCACCGTGGTCAAAACTGCTAAGGAGGTTTGGCAAACCTCTCACCACGCCCTGCTGGCCCATGGGCTGGGCTGTCAAGTCATTCGCGCTGCCTCGCCCCAGCCCTGTCAGGTCTCGCTAGTCGATAACTACCTAGCCACCGTTCCCCTCACCGACACGCTGGGCGATATTGCTGCGGCTCAGGCTGCCTTCCCGCTGGCGGGCACCAACGGCGGCATTCTCTATCCGGCGCTAACAGGCGAGTACAGCTCCAAACTGCTCGACGACCTAGGCGAGAATGCCCCCGATATTCAACCCGGCGACCTGGAGGTGATTCATCAGCCACTCGATTCGCTGGGTTTTAATGTCTATACCGGCGTCTATGTACGGGCCGCCGACAATGACCGGGGCTTTGAAATGCTGCCCTTTCCCCAGGGCTACCCACGGATGCACATGCCCTGGCTGCACGTCATGCCCGACAGCCTCTACTGGGGGGTTCGGCACATTAGCGATACGCTGCAACGCCCCGAGCTGCGCATGTTCATCAGCGAAAACGGCTGCGCGGCCCAGGATGAGCTGACATCCAGTGGTGAAGTGCTCGACCTCGATCGCATTCAATATCTGCAACAGTACCTGCGATCGGCCCACCGCGCCGTGCAGGAGGGCTACCCGCTGATGGGCTATTTCCTCTGGAGCTTTTTGGATAACTTTGAGTGGGCTTACGGGCGCGATCGCCGCTTTGGCATTACCTACGTCGACTTCGCCACCCAGCAGCGCATTCCCAAAGCCAGCTATCAGTGGTATACCCGCTGTGTGGAAGAAAATCGAGTGGTGTAGTTCAAAGAGAATGCGTACAATTATTGGTACATGTACTTTTTTGGAGTTCACTAGGCGAATGGACACCATTACTTACACGGCTCTGCGCAGCAATCTAGCTAAGACCATGGAGCAGGTCTGCGACGACCATGCTCCAGTCACCATTACCCGCAGCAACGCTCGTCCTGTCGTGATGCTGTCGCTGGAAGACTATCAAGCCCTGGCAGAAACAGCCTATTTGCTCCGCAGCCCAAAGAATGCCAAGCGCTTGCTAGAGTCTGTAGTGGAACTTGAATCTGGCGGCGGGCAAGCGCAGGAGATGCTGGAGTGAGGCTGATTTTCTCTGCCAACGCCTGGGAAGATTACCTCTATTGGCAAAAAAGCGACCGCAAAGTCCTCAACCGCATCAATACTTTGATCAAAGATATTCAGCGCCAGCCCTTTGAAGGCGTTGGCAAACCAGAACCGCTCAAACACGGTCTCTCTGGCTATTGGTCCAGGCGCATTACCGACGAACACCGCATGGTTTATAAAGTTGACGATGACTCAGTGCTCATCGCTCAACTGCGATATCACTACTGACCGCAATGGCGGCCTGCTGAACCGCAACAAGACCGCCAAGACCGCCAAGACCGCCTACTACCGCCTCCAGGGGTTAAGAAAAGCCTGGAGCATTTAGCCTCGGGCGCTGCCAGCGGTGAGGCTGAAACGCTTGGCGCGATCGCTCGGCTCCTCAAAGTCGATCACCGGCCCTAGGGGCACAATCTGGTGCGGGTTTACGCCGGGGTGGCTCATGTAGTAGTGGCGCTTGATGTGCTCCATATTGCAGGTATTTTTGAAGGCGGGCTGCTGATACAGATCGCGCAGATAGCCCCACAGGTTCGGGTAGTCAATAATGCGGCGCAAGTTGCACTTAAAGTGCACGTAGTAGACCGCATCGAACCGATAGAGGGTGGTGAACATGCAGATGTCGGCTTCGGTGATGCGATCGCCGCACAGGTAGCGCTGCTTACCCAGCACCCCTTCCCAATGGTCGAGGGCGTCGAACAGATCGGTCACCGCTTCTTCGTAGGCTCCCTGCTTGGTGGCGAACCCGGCCCGGTATACGCCATTGTTGATTGGCTGATAGATGGCGTCGATGGCGTCGTCAACTTTGGTCTGGAGCTGGTCGGGATACAGGTCAACGTCGTTGGTGGCAATGTCGTTCCACTCGGTGTCGAGCATGCGAATAATTTCGCTCGACTCGTTATTGACGATGGTTTCGGTCTGCTTATCCCACAGAATAGGCACCGTCACCCGACCCGAGATATCGGGCTTGGCTTTGGTATAAATCTCACGCAGGTACTTCGCCCCATTCACGGTATCTGGGATTGTGCCGGGGTAGTCGCTAAAGAACCAGCCATCGTCACCCATATACGGGTCAACAATAGAAAGCGAAATCGCCTCGGTGAGGCCCTTCAGCTCGCGCATAATCAGCGTGCGGTTGGCCCAGGGGCAGGCTAGAGAAACATACAGGTGGTAGCGACCCGCCTCTGGCTTAAAGTCGCTGCTGCCATCGGCCTTGGTCCAATGGTGAAAGTCGGTTTCGGGCCGCACAAAGCGTCCCTGCTTATCTTCCTGGTCGCGCTTTTGCTGCCACTGGCCGTTGACGAGTAAGCCCAGTCCCATGGGGTCTCCTTTATTTTTCTTCACATTTTTCTAGCTCTAGCCTACCGCTTCCCGCCCAGGCCGTCCTCTGGCTGGCGAAAGAATCCTCCCAGAAAGCTTAGCAACGGGTTTTGAGGTATAAAGATCAACGCTGATCGCAGCAGGGTGACGGAGCGAGTGGGGTCAGCATTGCCGCTGCCCAATTCACTATTTGCCAAACAGACGCGTTGCACCTTCTACCAAAATCTCGGCTTTATCGAGCAAACTCCCAAAAATAACAACTGTGGCGGCAGCAATGATGACGGTGCGCGAGATGGCCAGGTTATCTTTCGACAACTGCAAGAAACGCTCTTCCCATTTGTCGGTGCGCTCATCCAGCCGCTGAACATCGGTGTCGAGCTTTTGCTCTAGTCGATCGACGCTGGCATCCAGCCTTTGCTCTAAACGTTCCAGGCGCTCAAGCACTTCGCTTTGAAAATCTCTGGGTTCTGGCGTTGCGGTCATGGCGCACCTTGGGTATCTAGAGAGGCCAGTTCTTGCGCAAGGGCAGCTTGGTTGAGTAAGGGTTCTCCACTGGCAACAATTTGGCTACGAAGACTACGAAGGCGATCGCCTAGGGATTCTTCTACTTCTTCAAGGGGGCGGGTCTGCTCAGCATCAACCGCTTCAAGCCCCTGCTGAATGCCAGCAATGGTTTCTAGTTGGTCGATTAGCTGCTGAATCTTGACAGGGTCAACGCTGCCTGGCTGAAGAAAGGTGACTAGCACCTGGGCGCGATCGCTGACTCCCTCGGGCAGCTCTGAGAGTTGAATCTGCCCATCTTGGTACATGCCCTCAACGGTTTTCAGCATAGGGTTCCTTGAGTAGGCCAAGTTGTCTTGATTGTAGCTTTGACGCTGGGGTGATGCAGCTACCCGAGACCCCAGGGTTCTAGGCCAATCGCTAAGGGTGATGCTGCGCCAAAGCAGAACCCTGGGGTCTGGATGTCGCGGTTTCTGGCATCGCCGGATACCCTTGAACAAAGCTCTTTTTGTCGCCAATGCCTATGTCGTCTTCATCGCGCGGTTTTCTCGCTAGCCCGGAGGGGTTGAAGCTGCTACAGGCGGCGAAGGCGGAGCGGGGGTGGACGTTTGCGGCGATCGCCCAGCAGGCGGGGGGGAGTGCCGACACGGTGAGCCGGTTGTTTCACCCGGAGCGGGGGAAGCGGGTGAGCGGGGCGAGTATTGCCGTCATTACTAAAGCACTGAAGTTGCAGCCAAAGGCTGTTGTGCCCGCCAGGCAATTGCCCAACCCCGAGGCAGAGGCAGAACACCGAGTTCAATCAGCTCTAGAAAGTGGTACCACTAAGCTTGATTTATCGGGTTTAGAACTAACATCCGTACCAGAAAGTATAACTAAACTCTCTAATCTAACTTGGCTTAACCTCTCCCAAAATCGACTGACGACAGTGCCACATGAATTAGGCCGACTCGCTAATCTGACACAACTTTTCCTCGACCGCAATCAATTAATCACGATCTCAGATAGCCTAGAGCAGGCAACCGAACTATCGGTATTACATCTGGATAACAATCAATTAACGACGCTTCCAAATAACCTAAGCCGACTAGTTAATCTATCGGTATTACATTTGAACAACAATCAATTAACGACGCTCCCAGATGACCTAGGCCGGCTGGCCAATTTATCAAGACTTTCTCTTTCTCAGAACCAGTTAATTGATGTTCCGAAAACCTTAGGTAAACTCGCCAATTTGACCTGGCTTTATCTTAACCAAAATCAATTAAAAACGATGCCAGTAGAATTAGGAAAGTTGGCCAATTTGACGAAGCTTTACCTCCACCTCAATCAACTGACGACGATTCCCGATAGCCTGGGGCAACTCGCCAGTCTGACAGAGCTTCACCTCTCCCGCAATCAACTGACGGCAATTCCCGATAGCCTGGGGCAACTAGCCAATTTGACAAAGCTTTACCTCCACCATAATCAACTGACGACGATTCCTGATAGCCTGGGGCAACTCGCCAATCTGACAGAGCTTCACCTCTCCCACAATCAACTAACGGCAATTCCCAATAGCCTGGGGCAACTAGTTAATCTGACAGAGCTTCACCTCTCTAGCAATCAACTGACGGTGATCCCCGAAAGCCTAGGGAAACTCGCTAATTTAACGTGGCTTTCCCTCTCTAGCAATCAACTGACGGCGATCCCTGATAGCCTCAGCAATCTCGCTAATTTGATTGAGCTTTACCTCGACGAAAATCAACTTAAAGCGATCCCGATATTTGTTGAAAAATTAACTAAGCTTGAACGACTAGATATAACTCACAGTGGACTGTCAGATTTACCTGAATTTTTATCGAATCTCTCAAATCTAAAAGCACTTTTACTGCACGGGAATAAAAAATTAGGGCTTTCCGATGAAATCCTTGGTTCTACTGATAAAGAGGTAAACAGCGGAGGGATCGCTGCCAATCCAAAAGATATTCTCAACTATTATTTTCGGGTGTTGGTTAATCTTCAGCCCCTCAATGAAGCCAAACTTATTCTGGTTGGTTTTGGTACCGTAGGCAAAACCTCTTTAGCCAATCGGCTGATTCACGGAAATTTTGATCCTAAATCTGCCAAAACTGAGGGCATTCAAATTACTCAATGGCCAGTCACCCTCAACAATTCTGAAGACATAAAGCTCCACGTATGGGATTTTGGTGGCCAAGAGATTATGCACTCTACCCACCAGTTCTTTCTCACCGAGCGCAGTCTTTATCTGCTGGTGCTCAACGGTCGTCAGGGCCACGAAGACGCCGATGCCGAGTACTGGCTCGAACTCATCCAGAGCTTTGGCGGCGACTCCCCCGTTCTCGTCGTGCTTAACAAAATCAAAGAGCACCCCTTCGATGTCAACCGGGGGGCGTTGCAGCAGAAATTTCCCAACATTCGTGAGTTCATCGCTACCGATTGCGAAATCAGCCAGGGCATAGACCACCTCCGCGCTGCCATCGAGCGTGAAACCGATGCCTTAGAGCACCTGCGCGATCCCTTCCCCGCCAGTTGGGTGGTGATCAAAAACAAGCTGTCCGAGATGGCCGACAACTACATCTCCTTTGAGCAGTACCGGGCTATTTGCCAAACCGATGGCGAAACCGATTATGGGGCGCAAGACTCCCTCGCCGTCCACCTCCACAGCCTCGGCATTGCCCTCAACTACAAAGACGACCCCCGCCTGCGCGACACCCACGTGCTCAACCCCCACTGGGTCACCAGCGGTATTTACACCCTGCTCAACGCCGACGAACTCGCCCACACCAAAGGCGAACTCGAAGCCGCCTGCCTTGCCCGCAATTTAGACGCCCAAAACTACCCCGCCGAGCGTCACGGCTTTTTGCTAGAGCTGATGCGCAAATTTGAGCTGTGCTTTCGCTTTCAAGACGACGAACACCGCTACCTGATCCCCGATCTGCTCGACAAGCAGCAGCCCGCCGCCGCCGCCGAGTTTGACCCCGCCCAGTGCCTCAACTTTCGCTACGAGTACCCGATTTTGCCCGAGGGGTTGCTGCCCCGCTTCATTGTGCGGACTCATGTGCTGAGCGAGCACCAGTTGCGCTGGCGCACCGGGGTAATTTTGCAGTTTGAGGGCGATCGCGCCCTGGTCAAAGCCGACCCCCAAGACCGCTGCGTTTCTATCAGCGTCGATGGGCCAGCGGCCAGTCGGCGCAGGCTGCTGGCGGTGATTCGCTCCGACTTTGAGCGTATCCACCGCAGCTTTAAGTTCAAGCCCAAAGAGCTGGTGCCCGTGCCGGGGCATCCCAACACTGCCCTGCCCTACCAAGACCTAATCGTCATGGAAGCAAGCCGCCTGACGGAGTTTCCCCAGGTGATCGATGGCCAGGTGGTGCGGCTCAACATTCGCGATTTGCTCAATGGGGTAGATTTGGAGGGCACCCGCCAACCCACCACCGCCATGGATCGCCACAGCCAAGCCCTGCGCCTCTTCTTCAGCTATTCCCATAAAGATGACCTCCTGCGCGAACAGCTAGAGACCCACCTGAAGTTGCTGCAACGGCAGGGGCTCATTCAGCCCTGGCACGATCGCAGAATTCTCCCCGGCGACGACTGGGCAGGCGATATCGACGACAACCTCAACCGAGCCGACATCATTTTGCTGCTGGTAAGCGCCGACTTCATCGCCTCCGACTACTGCTACGACAACGAGATGACCCGCGCCATGGAGCGCCACGAGAGCGGCGAGGCCCGCGTCATTCCGATCATTCTGCGCCCGGTTGACTGGCGGGGGACACCTTTTAACAAGCTTAGCTGGCTACCGCAGAACGGGGAACCGGTGGTGCAGTGGGAAAACCGCGATGCGGCTTGGCTGAATGTCGAAACAGGCATAAAGCGGGTGGTCGAGTCGCTGCGGGGCGATAAGCGACTGTAGTATCGAGGGCCGATTCGCTACGATAAGAGGGTCTTCACCGAACGACTTTCTAGGCAAGCTATGACTACTTTGCCGCTCACCGACCCTGTCAGCTTAGACATTCCGCCGCTGCCGCGCCCGGCGCTGGATGAGCTGTATCACTTTTTGCAGTATTTGCAATTTAAGTACGGTGCCGATTTAGAGCCTATCCTAGAGGCGATCGAAGACGAAATTGACGGCTTTGATGCCGATGTAGCCCTACAGGAATCGGGCGAAATTTCCTTAGGTAGCCTCAAGCAAGAGCTTGGCTTACAGTGAGCTACGAAATTCTGCTCAAGCCCGCTGCCCAACGGCAACTGAAGAAACTGCCAGGGGCTGTGCAACGAGAATTGGTTGCACTCATCGAGCGGTTTATCGCAAGACCCCAGACCACCAGGCTACAAGAAACTCAAGGGACGGCAGAGCCAATATCGAGTGCGTTTAGGCGATTACCGGGTGATCTACAGCATTGAGGAAATGGCTTTGATGATCAGGATCATCAAGGTCGGGCATCGGCGCGATATTTACGAAGAGCCATAACGAACTGCGATCGCAGCGAACACCAGTGGTAGGATGCTATCAAGCTAGGGGTGTCCGAGCAATCGGGCTGAGATCATACCCTCGGAACCTGACCTGGTTAATGCCAGCGGAGGAAAGCGTTGATTGAGTTTACGAGCCGGTGCGGCTCGGCCTCACTGGTAACGTATTCTACGAGTCGTCTGTTCTGCGGTTTCCTGTTCTCTAAGGCAGCCGCCTCTAGCAACCACCCAACCCTAACGAGGTGAGTTGTGATATGACGCTTAGTGCAACGGCGATCGCCGTCACCTTGATTACCGTGGCCAGCTTTACGCTGATTGGGCTGCTCCAGGCCAGCCGCCGCGCGATTAGCCTGGAAGACTATATGGTCAGCCGCAACAGCGTGGGCACCCCGATGGCCCTGGCGACCATTGTGGCCTCGGCCATGGGCGCTTGGATTTTGTTTAGCCCGCCGGAAGTGGGGGCCACCAGCGGCATTGCAGGTATTGTGGGCTACTGCATTGGCCAGGCCACCCCAGCGGCGCTGTTTGCCTTTATGGGCACGCGGATGCGGTTTCTCATGCCCAAGGGCCACTCGCTGAACGAGTACGTGCTGCACCGCTTTGGCCAGGCCATGTACCGGCTGACGCTGGGCATTGTGGTGTTTTATATGTTTGTGTATTTGGCGGCGGAGCTGACGGCGATCGCAAAAGCGGTCGAGCTAATGGCGGGCGTGCCCCTCTGGCTCACCGCTTTGCTGGTGATGGTAGCGGTGTTTGCTTACACCCTAGTGGGTGGGCTGGCGGCAACCATTTTTACCGACGCGATTCAGTTTGTGGTGATTGTGCCGCTGCTGCTGCTGAGCTTTGGCATTGCGGTATTTGCTCTGGGCGGCTGGGGGAGCGCGATCGCACCCGTTACCCAGACCGCTCCAGAGCTGCTGACGCTCGCCAACGGCCCCGGCATCAAGTTTGGGGCCACCCTATTTATTGCGGTGATCGCCGCCGAAATGTTTAACCAGACCAACTGGCAGCGAATCTACGCCTGCAAGACCGATCAGGTGGTACGGCGATCGTTTCTGGGTTCGTTTCTGGTGATTTTGCCCATGCTGCTGATTGCGGGGCTGCTGGGCATTGTGGCCATGCACTTTGGCTTCAACGACGATCGCGCCTTTTTCTCGCTGATTCAGGCGCTGGCGCTACCGAGCTGGGTGAGTATGGCGGTGCTGGTGCTGGTGCTGGCCCTGGTGATGAGCAGTCTGGATTCTCTACTCAACGGTATTGCCAGCGTGTTTACCACCGACCTGCTGCGGATGTTTCCGGCCAAATCTACCAGCGGGATTCTGAAAATCACCCGGCTGCTGACAGTGGCGGTGGGGTTCCCCGCCATCCTGATCGCGGCAAGAGGCTACAACGTGCTGTACCTGTTTTTGCTGGCGGATTTGGTCTGTGCGGGGGCGCTGTTTCCGGTGCTGTTTGGCCTCTATTCGCGGCGGCTGACGGGCACGATGGCGTTTTGGAGTGCGGTGGCTGCGATCGCATCCGGTGCCCTGTTCTTTCCCCGGCCCGACTTTAGCCCCTGGAATAGTCTGCCCTTTGCAGGCGATCTGCTGGTCAGCTTTGCCGCTCCGATTGTGGTTTCAACGCTGGTTTGTCTGGTCTGGATCCAGCTCAATGCCCAGGGTGGCAAGACAAAGGCGTTTGACTTTGGCATTCTCAGCCGCGACATCCGCGCCTACGGGGAGAGCGAGGAGACGGCCGTGCAGGGGTTGCCGAATGAGGCCCCTAATTAGAGGCTAAAAGCACATTGATTTGGTGGGCAGTGCCCACACTATGAGGTCTAGCCTCCTTGAGAACTAAATAAGCGCACGGTCAAAAATTACCGTGCGCTTAGAACCTAACCTGACGCTGATAAAGTCAATTTGTGGCGTCAGCTAATGGCAGAGCGATTAGACGACTACTGGGTAGAAGGAGCCGTTGATTCGGGATGGTTAGGATGCCAGACGAAGGCGAAATAAGCTGCGATCGCCCCGGTTACAGCATTGAACCAAACGTTGTTGCCAAAGATAGGCATGATGCCAAAGAGGGTATTCGAGAGCGGTATCAACCCCATAATGGCCAGCAGCAAATAGCTAATGGCAAAGAATCGATTGTATCTAAATGCCCCTTCTTTACCCGTAGCCGAAAACAGACCAAAGCCACCAATGGCTAAGTGAACCATGTTGTGAAGTAGGTTAGTCGGAAAAAGCCCAAACAAATAGCCAAAACCTCTTAGGTAAGCCGTTATGTAAGTAGGCCCACCGCTAACTGGAATTGAACTTGTGTCTAGCGGTACGCTAGCTCCCATACCTTCGGTAGGTAGGTTGATAAGAGCGGGAATGAAACCAGCAATTCCTAAAAAGGTAAAGATGATTCCTAGTGCTAATGCACATTTTTGTTCACCATTCATTCCAAAGTCGTTCATTTCGAGATCCTCCTTGCGACAAAGCTTTCCGTAAGAACAGTGCTTTCTGTTCCTGTTAAATAAAAGCGTTAGCTATATTCCTAGACGATGACTGCTTTAACTATCCATCCTTTGAAACTCTATTTGATGCTGCTTGTTACTGCTTGTAGTAGCTAGCTTCCCTGTCTTTTTTTGCTTTATGCTTAGAGAGGTTTTATAACCTCATCTAGTAGCGTTGCCTTCTTGTAAAAAACTGCGGCAACACTAAATGCATCTTAGAAACTACGCCATGTCCTTTCCTCTCACTGAAGAACTAAGTTAGTTGATACTTTGCCTGTCTGTAGGAGTATTTAAGGCCAAAGAATAGATCTAGTCGCTCTGACCCGCAGCGCCATCATCGGCCACCTTTGGCCCATGGATGAAACCTCGGTAGATGTCTCGATCACCAACCTGATGGAGGATCCGCGCCAGTGTCTCAAAGCGGCAGGGCTGACCAACAGCCTAGTTGAGAAGGGCTATGGTCTGGGCTATTCGGCTCAAATTGGCTCCGATGAAAAGGGTTGAGATAGAGGTAAACTCCGGTAAGCCTGAGGTCAGTACCGCAGAGTTGGTCTCTGCTACCCTTCGGCTGGATTTGGTCATGCACCAGGTCACCCAACGTTCTCGGGCTTCCCTAGACCCACGTTTTACTAAAGGGGGCGGTTCAAGCCGCAGAAGCGGGTACCTTTAGCCCCAGCAACAGCAGGTAGCCAGTACCAAGGCCCACAAATTGGCAGGGGGCGGGCGCTTTTTGGCTACACCCAGTCCTTTGAGGTGATGGAGTCGATCGAGCAGTTACTGCAATTGAGCCACCCAACCCCCTACTGGCCCAGTAACTCAAGGAGTTGAATCGATCGGTCAAGATGCGGCCGAGGTTTAGGCTACCCACCCCGGTTGGCGAAACAAGGAGCGATCGACCTAGGGCTGGACGGCTGAAATATGCCCACCATTCCGAATTGCTTGGCTCCCTAGCCCCCCTGCTCCCTAGCTCCCAGAGAATAATCTAAACTTGCGCCGCAGAGTACTAGGGCCAGACGGTATCAATCTCCTATCGTCGCCCGAGTGTTTGGCCTGCTCATCAAAAATGTTCTGATTTTCCTATGACTTTCCTATATAGTTCATCTACTTTTAGTTCAAGTCATCTCGCTTTACCTAAGCTTGAACTGTTAGTTCGTGCTGAGCATGGGTCGTTCCTTTTTGGTAACTAAAAAGGGCGCAACAATGATCAACAAGTCAATTCCCTTGATTGAGCATGAAGATGGTCTTCGGGATGCTTTGGGTGACTGTCTCAGATGTTGAAAGTGATGTGCTAATTCTCGTTGGGCAGTTAAAAAGATATTCGGTGAGTCAATCGGTACCCATTGTGGTGACTGGCGATCGGGATAACTTGTTTACGCTAGATGAGTTTAGCTAAATGGACTTTTCTTGAACCATCAGTAGACCTTTTAACCCATGTATTCTGTCGTCTTTGATGTCTTGACTGATGCGTCTAAATAAATCTGCTGACTGAATGTTGAGCTTATCGTTTTGTAGTGTCAGGTCTGCCCTCAGCCTGATAGATACTCTACGGTGTCTTGGCCCGAACTGGCTGATGTACCACTTCTAGAGTTTCATTTTGAATTGAAGAAAGATATTGATAGGAGAGCATTATGTCTACATTAACGGTTTGGAAATTTAACACTCCCGAAGGGGCCGAAAAGGCTCTGGCGAAACTGGGAGATTTGCAAAAGCAGGAGATTGTCAAGGTGCTGGATGCGGCGATCGTCACCTGGCCCGTGGGGCGCAAAAAGCCCAAGACTAACCAGGCTGTCAGCACCGTGGGTGTGGGTGCCCTGGGCGGAGCCTTTTGGGGCATGCTGTTTGGCCTGATTTTCTTGGTGCCGCTGTTCGGCATGATTATCGGCGCTACCGCCGGAGCACTGTCGGGCAAGTTCACCGACTACGGCATCAACGACGACTTCATCAAGAGCCTGCGCGACAAGGTCACCGAGGGCACCTCGGCGCTGTTTTTGCTCACCGGGCAGGTGACGGTGGACAAGGTCAGCGAAGCCTTTGCCCCGGAAGAGGTGGGTGAACTGATTCAGTCAAACCTGTCGGCGGAGCAAGAAGCGAAGCTGCGCGAAGACTTCGGCGCGGAGCTGTAGGTCAAGGCTTTTTTAGGGGCAAACAGTGGTTTGCCCCAACCCATTTCGAGATAGCCAACGTTTCAGTCAGCTATTCAACTTATTCAGCCAAGGCTAGATGTCTGAGAAAACTCATTTACCCCTAAAACTGATGGGGATTGTTGCCGCTCTGGGGGTTGCCCTCATAGCTCCGGTAGTGACCCAAGCTCAAATTCCCAATCGTCCAGCCCCAAGCAATCTAGCCCAGGGGCGAGGGGTGGCGCAAGGAGCCGCGTTTAACCGAGGTCGCAATGCCAATGTCACCCTCACCCTCGATGGCGAAAACTTTGGCCTGGAACTGACGGAAATTGTGCCGTCGAATGTGCGCGGGCAGACCCCAGGGCGAGTGCAGTATCGCGGCGCGATTACCCGGCGAACGGATGATCCGACCAGCCCCAACAGCTTTAGCCTATTTACGCGGGTGCGCAGCTTTGATTCTTCCGCCAACCTGCGAATTATCACCAACACCACCGGCACCTGCCGCATTGAGGTGTTTAACTCGCGGGTGCTGGCTAGCAATTGCAGTACCGTCGCCGATGACAGCTCGACAGAATTTCTGGGCCTAGAGCAGTTTTAATCAGTTTCGAGTTTTGAATATTGAGTTTTGAATTAACCCCAGAAATCAGCATTCAAACCAGATCTAATTCCAACTGTAGGGTGGGCATTGCCCACCATTCCTTTAGCACTTTTAAGCACCCACCTGAACGCTAGCAGCACTCAATCCAGCAATCAGAGGAAACGAGTATGGCTACAGAACAAAACTATGGAAGCGCTATAGACCCAGTCTACGGCACTGAAACGGGAAAACAAACGTTGTCAGTTTGGGCGTTAACGGCCCTGGTAGTTGGCTCAATGGTGGGGGCCGGAATCTTCACCCTGCCCTCCGCCTTTGGCCGAGCTACTGGAGTAGTGGGTGGACTGATTGCCTGGGCGATCGCAGGCGTCGGCATGCTGATGCTGGCCTTTGTGTTTCAAAACCTGGCCCAGCGCAAGCCTGAGCTAGATTCGGGGGTGTTTATTTACGCCAAGGCAGGCTTTGGCAACTATCTCGGCTTTTTGGCGGCGCTGGCCTTTTGGTCGGGCACTTGCGTGGGCAATGTGTCTTACTTCGTCTTAATTTCGTCCACCCTGGGAGCATTTTTCCCGATCTTTGGCGACGGCAATACCGTGCAGGCGATCATCGTTTCCTCGGTGATTATCTGGCTGTTTCACACCATGATCATGCGCGGTGTGCAGACGGCGGCGGGGCTGAATACCATCGTCACCATTGCCAAAATTGTGCCGATTTTAGTGTTCATTTTTGTGCTGCTGTTTGCCTTTAATCCTGACGTATTTATGGCCAACCTGTTGGGTGGCCAGGGCTATGAGGAGTCGATCTGGAGTCAGGTGCGCAGCACCATGCTGGTGACGGTGTTTGTGTTCATTGGCATTGAGGGGGCCAGCATCTACTCTCGCTATGCCGAGAAACGGTCAGACGTCGGCTTGGCCACGGTGCTGGGATTTGTGGGCGTGCTGTGCCTGCTGGTTTTGGTCACCATGCTGCCGTTCGGTCTCATGCCCCGAGCCGAACTGGCCGAGCTGCGCAACCCGTCGATGGCCGGGGCGCTCGAAGCTGTGGTGGGCCGCTGGGGCAGTATTTTTGTCAGCGTTGGCCTGCTGATTTCGGTGCTGGGGGCATTTTTAGCCTGGACGCTGTTTGCGGCGGAGGTGCCCTTTATGGCTGCCAAAAGCAACCTGATGCCCAGCTTTCTCAACCATGAAAACGCCCAAAAAGTGCCGTCCAGGTCGCTCTGGATGACCAACATTGTGGTGCAGGGCTTTTTGATCATCACCCTGTTTGCCCAAAACGCCTTCGACTTAGCCCTAGAGCTGACCAGCGCCATGTCGCTGATTCCCTACCTGCTGGTGGCGGCCTTTGCGCTCAAGCTGACCATCACCCGAGAGACCTACGAAACTGATGCCCGCAGCCGCACCTCCGAGATGATTGTCAGTCTGGTTGCGACCGCCTACGCCATTCATGCTGGTGGCGGGCGGCCTCGACAAGCTGCTGCTGGCAGCACTGATTTTGGCTCCCGGCACAATTCTCTTTTTCCTGGCTCGGCGAGAGCAGGGGCTGAGAATATTTGGCTTTTGGGAACTGGTGGTGTTTACGGTGACGGTGATTGCGGCGCTGACGGCGCTGTATGGCCTCATGACCGGATTGATTGCAATTTGAGGCGATCAATTTTACTCCATCTTTTTGGGTTTGCAGGTTTGCAGGTTAGCAAGTTTTCACGTTCTCACGCTCTTCCCTGACTCACTCAGTACTTCTCCACGGAATCTCCTATGACTACTGAAACCCCGACCTACGGCGTCCACTCTGAAGTGGGCAAGCTGCGCAAAGTGCTAGTGTGCTCGCCCGGTTTGGCCCACTCGCGCCTGACCCCCAGCAACAACGACGACCTGCTGTTTGACGATGTGCTGTGGGTGGAGATGGCCAAGCGCGACCACGCCGATTTTGTGCTGAAGATGCGCGATCGCGGCATTGACGTAATCGAAAAGCACGAGATGCTGGCCGAAACCGTCGCCATTCCCGAAGCGAAAAAGTGGATTCTCGACCAGCAGATTGTGCCCAACGAGGTGGGTTTGGGCCTGGTGGAGGACGTGCGCGCCTTTCTCGACGAGCTGCCCCCCGCCAAGCTGGCCGAATACCTGATCGGCGGTCTGGCCGTCTACAACATGCCCACCGACTTTGGCAGCGAACTGCTGAAGCTGGCCCAGGACAACGACGGCTACGCAGGCTACCTGCTGCCGCCTCTGCCCAACACCCTCTACACCCGCGACACCACCTGCTGGATCTACGGCGGCGTCACCCTCAACCCGCTCTACTGGCCCGCCCGCCACGAAGAAACGGTGCTGACCACCTCGATCTACAAGTTTCACCCCAGCTTTGCCGAGGCCAATTTTCCGATCTGGTGGGGCGACCCGACCGAGCACCACGGCACCGCCACCTTCGAGGGCGGCGACGTGATGCCCATTGGCAAGGGCATGGTGCTGGTGGGCATGAGCGAGCGTACCTCCTACCAGGCGATTACCCAGGTGGCGGCCAACCTGTTTGCCAAAGGTGGGGCCGAGCGGGTGATTGTGGCGGGCATGCCCAAGCTGCGATCGGCCATGCATTTGGATACGGTGTTTACGTTCTGCGATCGCGACCTGGTCACCCTGTTCCCGCCGATCATGGACCAGGTAGTGCCCTTCTCCATCTACCCCAGCGACAAAGCGCCGGGCTACGAGATCGTCAAAGAAGAGAAATCCTTCGTGGAAGTGGTCGCCGACGCCCTGGGCCTGAAGAAAATCCGGGTGGTGGAGACCGGCGGCAACGCCTACCAGGAGCAGCGCCAGCAGTGGGACAGCGGCAACAACGCCGTGTGTTTGGAGCCGGGGGTAGTGATGATGTATGACCGCAACACCGTCACCAACACCGCCCTGCGCAAAGAAGGGGTCGAAGTGGTCACCATCGTCGGCGCAGAACTGGGGCGCGGGCGCGGCGGCGGTCACTGCATGACCTGCCCGATCATCCGCGACGCCGTGGATTTTTAGCTGTACATCCGCTTCTGGGTGAGAAGCGGGGAAAACGACCTTTCCCTGACCTTTCTCACCCAGTTTCTCTTTCCGTGACATTGCTCACCGAAGGAACGGCTACTCCGCAAAGTTAAAGGTGGGCAATGCCCACCCTACCGATCACCGCTATAGGATTTGCCCAATGATTACTCGCCACGACCTGAAGGAACTGCAAGCCCTCACCAAGGTTCCTGCCCTGTCGATTTTGCTGCCCACCCACCGCACCTCTCCCGACAACAAGCAAGACCCGATTTTGGTGAAAAACCTGGTGGCCGACGCCAAAGATCGCCTCTCGAAAGAATTCTCAGCCCGCGATCTAGAGCCGCTGCTAAAAAAACTGGACGAATTGGTGGCAGATATCGACTACACCTACGCCCTTGACGGCCTGGCGCTGTTTGTCGCCCACGACTTTGCCAAAAAATTCTACTTGCCCTTCACCGTGCCCCAGCGGGTGATCATTGGCCAGAGCTTTGCCACCCGCGACCTGGTCTACGGGCTGCACCGCGCCCAGCGCTACTGGGTGTTTTTGCTCAGCCAAAATGCCAGCCGCCTGCTGGCCGGTACCGGCGACACCCTCGAAGAAGTTTACAACAAAGACTTTCCGTTGCAAATGGAAGGCCCTGGGGCCACCACCGCTCTACCCGACAGCGCCGACTCTGCGTACATGGACGATCGCCACCGCCGTTTCTTTCAGTCGGTCGATCGCGCCTTTACCGACTATGCCGAAGACGACACCCTGCCGATCGTTGTCGGCGGCGTGGTTCGCCAGATCTCGTTTTTTCAGGAGGTGTCGCAGTACAAATCGCAGATTGTCGGCACCCTCTCCAGCAACTTTGACAAAGCCACGGTGTCAGAACTGGTGCCCGAGGTGTGGCCCTTTATTCAGGCGGTGCGATCGCAGCAGCGGGCCGACGCCCTGGCCGCCCTCGACACCGCCATAGGCGAGAAAAAAGTCTCCACCGCCCTGCAAGAAATCTGGCAGTTGGCCAACGAAGGACGCGGCAAACTGCTGCTGGTGGAAAGCGGCTACCACGTGCCAGGGGTAGTCGATGACAAAGGCGGCCTCCAGATTGTCGAAGCCAAAGGCGGCACCGAGGTGATGGACGACGCCATTGACGAAATCATCGAAGCCGTCCTGGCCAAGGGCGGCGAAGTGATGCTGATGGAAGACGGCTCCCTGGCCGACCACCACGGCATCGTTCTCACCCTGCGCTACTAGGAGTTCCCCATGCCCTTCGGCCCAATCGAAATTCTCTGCATTAAATTCCCGACGGCAGCGATTTCTGAGGATATTGCCACCGCCCTCAAAGCGCTGATCGACAGCCAAATGATTCGCATTGTCGATATTGTGTTTGTTCAAAAACACGGTAGCGGTGACGTCACCCTGGTTGAAATCGACGAGATGGACAATATCGACCACAGCTTCTTAGACCCCCTGGTGGCTGACATCTCAGGGCTGATTTCCGAGCAAGATATGACCGACATCGCTGAAGGCCTAGACAACGACTCCTTCGCGGCCATCCTGCTGTTTGAAAACACCTGGGCCACCGCCTTTAGTCATGCGGTCGTCAAAGCCGGGGGACAGCTAGTGCTGAGCGATCGCATCCCCAGCCGCATCGTTGATGAAGCCCTCGCCGCCCAGGCCGGGGCTTGAATTTTGCCTTTTGAATTTTGAATTCACCCTTTTCAACTCACCCCTCCAACCCTAAAACCCATGCTTAGAAACCGCCGTAACCAACCCAGCCTGCTCCGCACCGCCGCCCGAGCTTCGGTCGTCAGCAGCGCCATGACCGCCTCCAGCCAGGCCACCAGCAACGCTATGCACAGCAAGGCGGCGCGCCGATCGGCAACCGATCCGCAGCCGCAGCAGATCGAGATGGTGGCTCCCCCCGCTGCTGTAGAGCCACCGCCCGCTGCGCCTCCCACCAATTTGGTCGCTCAACTGGCCCAGCTAGCCCAGCTCAAGGAGGCCGGTGCCCTGACCGATGACGAGTTTCAGATTGCTAAAGCCAAGCTACTGGGTACGGGCGATGCTGCTGAATAGATGGCGGTTATCTAAACGCGATCAGGGGGCTGCCGCGAGTGCAGAAGCACTCGCCAATGGCGCAACCCCGCCCATCTCCACCGGCCATTTACCCGATCCCGATCGCATCAAGGCTCTAGTCCATGACGCCTACGATCGCTTCAAAACCATCGATGACGGCGCTGTAGCCGACTACATTCCCGCCCTGGCGGCGGTACCTCGGGATCTGTTTGGCCTCTGTGTAGTGGGCGTTAACGGCGAAATCCACGGCATGGGCGACATCGACTACGAATTCTCGATTCAGAGCGTGTCGAAGCCCTTTGTGTTTGCCCTGATCTGCCAGGCGATCGGCGAAGATGTCGCCCAGGAAAAACTGGGGGTGAATAGCACCGGCCTGCCCTTTAACTCGGTGATCGCCCTAGAGCGCATCGATGAAGGCACCAATAACCCCATGGTGAATGCGGGGGCGATCGCCACCACCAGCCTGGCCCCCGGCGACACCGCCGAGGCCAAGTGGCAGTTTATTCAAGAGCAGCTATCGCGGTTTGCGGGGCGATCGCTCAGCCTCAACCAGACCGTCTACGAGTCGGAGGCCGCCACTAACCAGCGCAACACCGGCATTGCCAAGCTGCTGCAAGCCTACGATCGCATCTTTTTTGACCCGGTCGAGGCCACCGATGTCTACACCAAGCAGTGCTCCCTCAACGTCACCGCGCGAGATCTGGCGGTGATGGCCGCGACGTTAGCTAACGGCGGCGTGAATCCGGTTACTCAGGACGCCATCATCGACCCGATCCACTGTCAGCACGTGCTGGCGGTGATGGTCACCGCCGGACTGTACGAAAACTCCGGCGACTGGCTCTATGAGACCGGGCTACCCGGCAAAAGCGGCGTCAGCGGCGGCCTGGTCACTGTTTCCCCCGGCAAGGGCGGCCTCGCCACCTTCGCCCCGCCCCTCGATGAAGCGGGCAACAGCGTCAAGGGGCAGTTGGTAACGCAGTTTTTGTCGGAACAGCTGGGCCTGAATTTATTTGCCTCTTGCCCGAGCACGTAACTCCTCCCCTCCTGGGAGG